>JBIPMY010000067.1:0-18849 GCA_044376335.1 Bryobacter sp. | reverse complement strand
AAGCTGGATGCGGCTAACTACTTTGCCCCGGTGGTGAATAACGAAAAGGTGAGGGCGCCTTTGCGCTACAACGTTTTTGGCGGGACGGTTGGGGGGCCGGTGCGGATTCCAAAGCTGTACAACGGGAAGGACAAGACGTTCTTCTTTTTTGCCTATGAGGGAAGCAGGCGCAATGAGGGTGTGGTGCGTACCTTGACGGTGCCGACAGTGGCGCAGCGGGGTGGGGACTTTAGTTTGAACTCGAATCCGATCTTTGACCCGGCGACGACGGCGCTGGTGAACGGGGTGAATCGCCGCACGCAGTTTCCGGGGAATGTGATTCCTGCGAGCCGGCTGGATGCGGCTGCAAGGAATATTGCGACCTACTTTCCTCTGCCGAACCGGCCACCGGATAATGCGACGGGCGTCAACAACTTTCGGGCTAACTATGTGACCCAATTCCCTCGCAACAACTACACCGCGAAGGTGGATCACAATCTGACGATGAATGACAAGCTGACCTTCCGGTATCTGTACAACTCGGATGATCGCTTCAATACCTCGGTGTTTCCGCAGGAAGCGGCTGAGACGTTGACGGACCCGAAGCGGCATCAGCATTACACCTACCTGAGCTACAACAAGATCATTACGCCGACGATGTTGAACGAGTTGCGCTACACCTATGGCAACCGGATCAATCTGGATGGCGGCAAAGGGCTGGGCCTTGATTGGGGCAAGACGATCGGAATTGCGAATCTGCCGGCGGGGGCTTTCCCGACGCTGAATACGACTGGCTATACGTCGCTTGGTGCGGGCAATCAGGAGCGGCGGCAGTTGCCCATTCAGCAACACCAGATCATCGACAATTTCTCGTGGGTGCGTGGCCGTCACAACCTGAAGCTGGGCTTTGAGTATCGCAAGAGCATGAACTATGAAATCAACCGGCCGAGTGCGTCGGGGTCGTTTAACTTTGTGCCGTTTTCGACAGGGCAGCCGGGGACGGCAGCTTCGGGCAACGGGATGGCTTCGTTGTTACTTGGGTTGATGACCAATTACACGGTTCGTGAGACTGAAGTACTCGATCGCAGGAGTACTTACTGGGCCTGGTTTGTGCAGGATGACTGGAAAGTGAACCGGGATTTGACGATCAACTTTGGCCTTCGGTGGGAACTGGATACGCCGATCATCGATGTGAACAACCGGATGAATGGCTTCTCTACCGATCAGGTGAATCCGGTGAGTGGAACGCTGGGAGTGGTGAAGTTTATGGGGCAGAACAATTGGCCCACATCGCCTTACCGGACCGACCTGAATAACTTTGGGCCCCGTGTTGGTTTGGCTTACAAGCTGTTTGGGAAAGACACGACCGTGCTGCGGGGCGGGTATGGAGTTTATTTTGCGCATCCTTTTGATGCGGGAGCGCCGTCGAGTGCGAGTCTTGGGTTTGAGAAGTCTGTGACGCTGGTGAGCCCGGATCAGGGGATTACGCATCCTTTTGTGTTGAGCCAGGGGCCGACGAGTTCGAGCCTGACTTCGCCGACTCTTGATGATCGATTTGGATCGGTTCGAGTGGGTGCGGCACCCAATACGGCAGTGACGTTTTATGAATTTGGCCGCTCAACTGGTTACTCGCACCAATTCAATATGGGATTGCAGCATGTGGTGAAGGGTGGTGTGTTGCTGGAGGCAACTTATCTGGGCAACATTTCACACAAGCTGGCGAGCACGAATATTTCGCTGAACCAGATTCCGCTGGAGCAGGCTGCGGCGGGGCGCACTTCGCAGCAGTTTCGGCCTTATCCGCAATTTAGCGCTGTGACGGCTGTGCTGCCGAGCCTGGGCGATTCCAGTTATCACGCGCTGTCGACTCGCTTTGAGAAGCGGTTTTCGAATGGGTTGAATTTTCTTGGTACTTATACATGGTCAAAGTTCCTGAACAATACCAGTGAAGGAGGCGGGCAGGTGGGCAATGATGCCGGGCCTTATTCGGATTTCTACAATCGACGATTGGACTATGGCTATAGCGGCAACGACGTGCCTCATCGCATGACCTTTGCCAGCGTTTATGAATTGCCGTTTGGCACCGGCCGCCGCTTTTTGAAAGGCAACAACCCGGTGCGTTGGGTGCTGGGTGACTGGAACCTGGGCGTGAATGCGCTGCTGCAGGCCGGGGCGCCGTTTACAGTCACTACGCAGGTAGATACACGCAACAATTTTTCGGCTGGTGGGTTGAGAGCGGATGTGATTGGGAATCCCAATCTTGACCCGAGTGAACGGACACCGGGCCGGTGGTTTAACACGGCAGCGTTTGCGCAGCCGGCGGCTTTCCGCAATGGTACCGGCGGCGTTGGGATTGTTCGTGCCGATGGCAAGATCAATATCGATATCTCGCTGCTCAAGAACTTTCCGCTAGGTGAGCGGCGCAAGCTGCAGTTGCGCGGTGAGTTTTTTAACCTGACCAATCATCCGAATTTTGGCAATCCTGGCGGCACCTTTGGCGGGCCTGGATTCGGAGTGATCAATACAGCAGACCCGGGCAGGCGCGTTCAGATCGGGGCGCGGCTGGTTTGGTAGCTAGGCGTGGTGGACCGGCTCTGCGTAGAGCAGATCGCCAGTAACGCCATCGAAGTACTGGATGATGACGTGTGGCCTTGGGTAGGCGACCCAGCGGATGTGGCCGTCTGGAGCGGGGTTGGGGAAGACGTTGTTGATCTGGGCCACGGCAAAGATGGGCCACCAGCGCAGGCGGGCGGGAACGTCGTTGCGAATGTAGCTGGACCAGCGGATCTCACAGTTGCGGCCCCGGGAATCGTAGGGGCCATTCGGCGGACGGCTGCCTTCGCTTCTGGCTGGGTGGTTCTGCGAGTTGTGTGGCCCCGCTGCGAATTCCCAAACACGGTCTGTAACTTTGACGGACCAACTGTTGTGGAGGTCGCCAGTCATGACCATCACTGGCTTGCCGAGTTTGTCCCAAAACTCGATGAGCTCTTCGCGTTCGGCGAGGAAGGCCGTCCAGGCATCGTCTTTGCCGGCGATGGGGTCTTCTGAGGTGGGGGAGCCGATGTGGGGGATCATCAGATTGACGCTGGAGGCGAGGAAGAAGAAGTCGGCGTCGGATTTGGCCATAGAGGCCTTGAGCCATTCGTGTTGCTTCTTGCCGAGCATGAGCGGGCCCTGGCGTTTGGGGTTGTCGAAATCGCCGAGGTCGCGGGTGCCACGGGTGTCGAGCAGATAGACCTCGATGTTGCCGACACGGAAGCTGGAGTAGTTTTGGCGGCCGATCGAATAGGTGGCTTTGCCCTGGTGGGGGAAGTTGGGCTTGACGCGGATGCGGTTGGCATCGAGGACTGCTTCGATTTCGTAGACGCCGGCGCTGGGGTTGCCAGTGGGAGGCTTCTTGCCTGGAGGCGTGCCTGCGAGTTGCCCGCCCCAGTGGATGTGGAGGTTGGAGGCTTCGGCGAGATTGATTTTGCGGAAGTCGGCTTCGGGGTCTGTGAGGATGTTGCCGTTGAGGGTGGCTTCGCCGAAGTGTATGTCCTGCTTGGTGGCGAGGGGGTTGCTGCCAGCGATGTAGTCGTACCAGCCGCGGAGGGCGATGTCACGGAAGACGGCTTCCTGGGCTTTGACGCCGGGGGTGCCGGTGCCGGTGACGTCGTTGAGGATCTCGTGATCGTCGGGAGTGAAGTAGCCGGGGACTTCGCGATGCCAGGCTGAGAGAGTTTTGCCGCGCTCGAGATAGAGTTTGAAGTTCTCCCAGACGCCGGTGATGCTGGGGGCGATTTTGGCGATTCTGGGGAGTTGGCTGGCGGAGAGGCCGCATTGTTCGAGCCACTGGGGGACGGCGTAATCGCGCTTTTCTTCATAGACCCAATCGCCGTTCATGACTGAGAAGAGGACCTTCTTGCCGTGCTGCTCGCGCATGGTTTTGTAGGCGGGGAGGGTGGCGCCTTTGGCACCGCCGTGAGTCTGGCAGGCGCAGGAGCCGAACTGGAAGCTGAAGTTGAAGAGGCCGCGGGGGTTGGTTTCGGGGTCGCGGTAGGAGTCTGGGGAGGGGAGGGTGAGGAAGGTGCCGGCGCGGTCTGGAGTGGTGGTGCCGGCGATGCGGTAGTAGTAACGCGTGCCGGGCTGGAGGCCGGTGATGTGGAGCCAGGCGGAGTTGTCGTGATCTGGGGTGGTTGTGGCGGCTGGGGAGGTTTGGGTGAGCTTGTCCGGGCTTAGGCCGTACTCGATGCGGAAGGAGCCGGATCTGGCGGTGCGGGCCCAGATGTGGACTTCGTTGAGGCCGACATGGCCGAGGAAAGGCCCGTGGGTTGGGACGCTTTCCGGGGCTTGTGCGGAGGCAGCAGTGGTGGCCAGAACTACTGCCGCTGCATGGCGGCGGTTGATTTTCATGGCCTATATCGTATCGAAGTTGTCAGAAGCTGAAGCGGAGTCCGGCCCAGGCTGAACGAGGTGCGCCGGGGGCGTAGAAGGTGGCTTGCTGGACGGGGAACTCGCCTTCGATGGCCGGGAAGGGGCGGGCGATGAAGTTGCCGGTGGCGGTGAAGCCGGTGGGGCCGAGCTGGGCGGCGCTGAAGTAACGACGGTCGAAGAGGTTGTTGGCCTGGAGGAAAAACTGCAGCTTGTTGGTGAGCTGGTAGCGTGCTCCGAGGTTGGCGACGGCATAGCCGGGGGAGTGGCCGGGGCCGAGATAGTAGCGGCCGTCGGCTTTGTGCTGGCCGTTTTCGTTGCCTCTGGCGATCATGCTGGAGATGGCGACCATGCCGAGATTGACGGTGAATTTGCTGGTGAGCTGAATGTCGGCGTAGGCTTTGGCGGTGTGTCTGGGGACGAGGGGGATGCGTGCGCCGGGATCGATCTCGATGGTGCCTTCCTGGCCGGGGATGCCGTCCTGGGCATCTTCGTTGCTGCTGTTACCGGTGCCGTTGACTTCTTCCGGGCTTTGGAAGGTGGCGTCGAGCCAGGTGTAGTTGGCACCGAGACTGACTTTGCGAATTCGGCCGCTGAGGGCAGCTTCGAGGCCCTGACGGCGGGTCTTGCCGAAGTTGCGGAAGTAGCCGAAGCCGGTTTGCTCGCTGGCGACGAAGAGCAGATCGTCGCGATTTTCTGCGCGGAAGAAGCCGACATTCCACTTCCAGTTGGCTTCGATGTCACCGCGGAGGCCCGTTTCGATGCTGCGGGTGACGACTTGTTTGAGGGGCGGGTCGCCGGCGAGCGCGTTGGGGAGGCGGCAGGGGGAGTTTGGATCGGCGCAACCGAGTTCGATCGCGGTGGGGGCGCGGTTGCCTTCTGTGTAGCCGAAGTATGCGTTCATGCTGGCAGGGAGTTTGAAGGTAGTGGAGATGGAGGGGTTGAAGCGGGAGTAGGTGTGGTCCCCGTCGAGGGAGCCTAGGCCACCGCCGGGAGTGATGCGATCGCGATTGACGATGGCAGTGCGGTTGAAGCGGCCGGAGAAGGTAAAGGTCCAACGGGAGCCGGCGCTCATTGTGTCTGTTGCGAAGATGCTGCCGGTGTTGATGCGGCTCTTGAGGTTGACGCGGTTGTCGAGGGGTTCGCCATCCGTGTCGCCGCCAGTGACACCGTCGGCAAAGGCGGGGAGGCCCGTGACGCTGCGATCCGGGTTGAGATAGCCGAGCTGGGTGGACTGAACGAAGCCAACGCGATTGCCATCGAAGGCTGCGCCTGCGGTGAACTGGTGCTTTGAGTTGGCCCAGCTGAGCTGGCCGGCGAAGCCGTAGTTGTGCTGATTGGTGGTGGAGCGGTTGAGGAGGCCGTTGCATTTTTCGCCGGGTTCATCGCGAAGAAGGACGTTTGCGATGCAGCGCCAGAAAGGGAAGGGGGTGTTGGTGGCATTGGCACCGCTGAGTGGGAAGCCGGTGTAGCCTGCGGCGGTAAGGGCGCGGATTTCGGCGGCGCTGGGCTGGTAAACGGACTGATCGAGGGACTCTTCGTTGATGTCGCCGTTGAGGGTGTTGGTGTCGATGTGGCGGTAGTAGATGTTGCCGGAGGCGCTCCAGTTGGAAGTGAGAGAACGGCGGCCGCGGAGGTTGATGAAAGGGCTGCGCTGGTTGGTGAGGTCGGGCTTGGTGTAGACGCTGGCGAAGTTGCGGTCAAGGAAGCGTTGCTCCTGGAGGCCGTTGCCGGTTAGGGAGTTGTTGGCAAAGGCGACGGTGATGCCGAGGGAGGTTTTCTGGCCCTGGTGGCCAAGTTTGCCGAAGAACTGGCGGACGTTGGAGGGGGAGCTTTCGCGCCAGCCGTCTTCGAAGAAGAGGCTCGAGGCGAGGAACCAGTCGAGACCTTTGGCGTTTGAGCCGCCGTGTTCGATGTCGGCCATTTTGCGGGCGAAGCTGCCGCCGCTGAGGGAGATGCTGGTGCCGGGGTGACGGCGGCCGTCTTTGGTTTCGATGGCGAGAGCGCCGCCGAGGGTGTTGAGGCCAAAGAGGGGGTTGGAGCCAGGGACCATGGTCATTTCGCTGATGGCGAGTTTGGGGATGAGGTCCCAACTGATGACGTCGCCGAAGGGTTGGTTGAGGCGGACGCCATCCATGTAGATGGAGATGCCTTGCGGGGTGCCGAGGAGGGGTGAGGCAGTGGAGCCGCGGTAGTTGAGATCCATCTGGTAGGGGTTGCCCTGGATCTCGTTGAGGTAGACCCCGTTGAGGCGGCGGTTCATGAAATCTGGAAGGTTAAGGGCACCGCTGTTCTCGATGTCGGCAGTGGTGGTGAGCTGGATAGGGGAAGCGATCTCGTCGAGGGAGCGTTCGACGCCGGGGAGGGGGGCGGTGCTTGCGACATCGAGGCGGTAGGTGCCGGAGCCAACGGACATGGTGATTGATTTGGTAATGCTGGAGGTGGTTCGCAGGTCGAGATCGAGGCTTTGGGTGGCGAAGCCGGGTTTGAAGAGTTCTATGCGGTAGAGGCCGGAGGCTGGGGTGTCCAGAGTTTTCTTGCCGTCTGCGGAGACCTCGAAGGGAGTGACGATGCCGGAGCTGAGATTGATGAGGCGACCACTGGTGGACATGGCGGCGCCGGAGCTGTCTTTGACCTCAATTTGAATCGAGGCGGCCAGACAGAGGAGTAAAAATAAGGGCATAAACTTGAATATTCTGGAAGGGTGAATTTTGTTCAGCATTTTTGTTGAACAAAAACATTCTGGAAAGAATGTAGAAGTAATCTGGTGTCCGCAATTCGATCACAACTCGTCCCGTGGGTCTGGCCGCAGACAAGTGAAGCACCGTCGCCGGTTGCTGAAGAAGTGAGCCTGCTTTTTGAAGAGTTTCGTAGTCCAGTATTGCGGTACATTCTCTCCCTTGGCTTGCCTATGCAGGATGCGGAGGACATTCTGCAGGAGGTTTTTCTAAGCCTCTTTCACCACCTATCAAAGGACAAGCCGAGGGATAACCTGCGAGGTTGGGTGTTTCGGGTGGGGCATAATCTGGCTTTGAAGCGGAGGCAGTCGCTGAAGCCTGCGGATGCTTTGCCGGAGAGCCTGCTGATGGATCCTGGGATGAATCCTGAGGAAGAGGTAGCGGCGCGCAGGGAGCGGGAGCGGATGTTGAAGATTGTGGCAGCGCTGCCGGAGCGGGACCGGTGTTGTTTGCTGTTGCGAGCTGAGGGGCTGCGGTACCGGGAAATTGCGGCGACGCTGAATTTGTCGCTGGGGACGGTTTCGGCTACGCTCGCGCGGGCGCTATCGCGATTGCAGGTGGAGCCGCGATGAAGCATCACAAGCATTACACGGATGAAGAGCTGCTTTGCTTTCTGGATGGGGAGGGCGATGCAGCAGAGGTGATTCACTGCTGGCAGTGCCGGGTGCGGATGGCGGAGCTGGAGAAATCGGTGGCTTCGTTTGTGCATCTGAAGCAGGATGTGCTGGATGTGGAACTGCCTTCTGGGGCGGGGCCGGCGTCGCTGCTGCGGGCGCGGATGAGTATGTATAAACCAGCACGGGGGTATGCCCCTGTGGCCGTGGTTTGTTTGTTGGTTGGGTTGTACTTTGTCTGGCCGGAACGGCGGGCGATTGCGAGTTATTTGCCGGATCAGCGGGTGACGCCCGGGGCTACGCGGCTGATCGCGCAGGATCAGGTGTGCGTGCTTTCTGCGAGTGAGGATGAGCGCAAGCCTTCGCAGGAGATGGCGAAGCAAGTGTTTGAGCTTTACGGGATACGGAATCCGCAGCCGCGGCAGTTTGAGGTGGATTATCTGATTGCACCGACGCTTGGAGGCGCGGATGATGTTCGTAACTTGTGGCCTCAGCCGTATACGGATTCGGTGTGGAATTCACGGGTGAAGGATGCGCTGGAGGATTTGCTGCGGGCGAAGGTTTGCAAGGGTGAGATGGATTTGGCGGCAGCGCAACACGAGATGGCATCGAACTGGGTGGCCGCCTACCAGAAGCATTTCCGCACGAAAGTGCCGATCGAAGCCCATGCGCTGTTTGTTAAAGACAAACCCTGGGAGTGATTAGCGGATGGCGATGAGGGCATTGCCTGCGTCGGGGATGCCATCGACGCGGACCTTCACAGTGACGTTACCGGAGCGGGTTGCCTGGGGAACCCTTGCGTTGATTTGTGTGAGGGATTCGATTGAGCCGGGTGAGGTGCCTGCGTAGAGGACTTCGGCGGGCCGGCCGTCGATCTCCACTTCGACTTTGCCTACGACCTGCTTGAGCGAGGCAGTTGCAGGGCCGGTGTTGGAGCCGGGTGGGTTGAGTGCTCCGGTGCCGGTAAGGTAGAGGACAACGATGTCGCCTGGGGCGGTGGGTTGATTGAGTGCTGCGGCGAGACCGGTGCCGTCCTGAGAGAGGGTGAAGAGGCCGGGGTCTGCAGTTTCAAAGGGGATGACGATGGAAGGGAGGTCGTTTACTTTGAGGTCAACACCTGCGCGGCCGGCGAGTTCGAAGGGGACCACGATGGAGAGCTGGTTGCGGGAAGCGGCGAGGATTGGAGCTGTTAGGCCGCTGATGGTGACGCGCGGGGATGTTGCGCCGATGGCGTCGCCGAAGAGAGTGGCGATCTCGCCGGGGACGAGCTTGCCGGAGGAGTAGTTGGCTGCGTTGGTGACGCCACGGCGGATGAGTTTTGCGGGAGGGATTTGTGTGCGCAGGACTTCGCGGATGCGGACGTAGTAGGGGAAGACGTCGGGGTTGTCGTTGAGGATGGAGAGGACGCCAGTCATGTTGCGGGTGTAGTCAATCCAGGGTGTGAAGCCAAAGGCACCGGTGGAGCTGGATTCTTCAAGGACGTTGTTTGTAACGGTCTGCCGCCAGTTGCCGATACCGTAGCGAGTGCCGCCGGAACCGGGCTGGGTGGCGTCGTATTGCGAATAGGGGGAGACGATGATTCTTGCGCCGCGGGTTTGGTCTGCGAGCATGGTGTCGATGGCTCGGCTGGAAAGGATGCGACGGCCTTCGTGGACGCCGCCATTGAGGATGACGTTGAGGACGCGCTGGTAGTCTGTTGCGTTTGAGACGCAGCCGCCGGCGATGAGGGGATTGCTATCGGCCTGCAGGAGAGTGACGCGAGTGCCGGTGAGGCCAAGGGGGAGGACGAGGCGCTCACGGAAGAGGTCTGCCCAGCGCTTACCGGTTGCGATCTCGGCGATGCGGGCGGCGAGTTGCATGCCGGTGCTGCCGTAGATGAAGCCCGTGCCGGGCGGGACGGCGGGGGCGACAGTGGCGATTTGTTTTGCGCATTCTTCGAGGGTGGTGCGGCGATCGTTGACGCAGGATGGATCTGTTGGGCCGAAGCCGGAGGTCATGCTGAAGAGCTGGCGGACGGTGGCTTTGCCAGTGGCGCCGCGGAATTCTGGCAGGTAACGATCGACGGTGTCGTCGAGGGAGAGCTTGCCTTCATCTACGACGGTCATCAGGACGAAGCCACTGAGCCATTTGGAGGCCGAGGCGATGTTGATAGTTCTGGCGGGGGTGGAATCTACGGTGGAACGGGAGTAGATGGTGGTGCCGTTTTGCTGGACGACGAGGGAGGCGCCAGTGCCGAGTTTTTGGCTCATTTCGTCGAGGATGCGGTTGATCTCAGTGAGATCCTGCGCGTAAGTTACCGCAGAGAGAAATAAGAACGCAATTCGCCACATACAGCCTGTTGAACCCAGCTTTGCGGAGGAAAGTTGCGCTTAGTGGTGGAAAGGAAGTTTCGAGTAAATTGCAATCTGGAGGGTGTGGTTGTGCTCCATGACGCGGCCATCGCGGTGTTGCAGGGTTTGCTCCATGAAACCGACTTCGAGCCGGGTCTGGTGAGGGAGCTTCTTTCCGAGGGCGATGTAAGCGCGGTTCTGGTCGAAGGTGTTGAAGGCTACATTTTTGCCGAAGTTTACGAAGAACTCGTCGTAGATGCCGAGGTAAAACTTGTTGTCGGCAAAGTGCAGCGGGACGTTGGTGCGGAGCATGTAGCGGAAGCGGTTTTCGTAACGATACGAGGAAGTCGAGGTGGGTTGGCCGATGTTGCGCTGTTCGAGCCTAAGGCGGTTAGTAATTTCGGTGTTGTGCCATTTTGAGGCGATTTGAGCCTGTTCGTAGAAACGATGCTCGGGGAATGCGGACTTGGCCGGATAGTCGCCATAACGGTGGGTCTGGACGAAGCCGTAGCCGCCGGTGAGGATGATCTGGGGGTTGAACTGATAGTTCAGTGCCGGGCGGAGCAGGAGTTGTTGCCATTGTGTGCCGAGGTTAGCCCGGCGCCACTGACCTTCGAGGTGCGCTCCCCACTTGGAGTTGTTGATCTGGTGGTCACCGAAGTACATGAACCAGGCGTTGGCGTTGGAGTCGGCGAGTAGAGGAAGTGCGGCCAGAATTATGAGGAAGAACTTCATACTGTTTTCAAGACCCTTGCGGCATGAACGTGAGTTGAGAGCAGTTGGTGCTCTTCGAGGCCGGCGATCATCAATTCGCGGTTCTCAAGTTGCCAGTCTTGAGCCATTTCCTCCAGCTTCTTCATGACGGTATGATCGACCAGGCAGGCCTTTGACAGGTCTACGACAACCTTTTGATGATGCGCAGTTTCAGCGATGCGAGCACGGATTGCCAGCCAGTTGCTGAAGACTAGGGCCTTTTCTATGTGGACAACCATGTGGCCTGATTGGTGTGGGTGAAGGGTAGCGTGAGGCTTGAAGAGGGATAAGATCGGCGCGCCGTTCCAGAGATGGATGGCTAGCTTTACAAGAATTCCTGCGGCGATGCCGATCAGGAGGTCTGTGGCGAGGGTTGCAATGAGGGTGGAAAGGAAGACTGCCAACTGCTCTTTGCCTACAGCCCACATGTGGTGGAATTCTTTTGGTGAAGCCAGGTTGTAGCCGGTGAAGACCAGCATGGCGGCAAGGGCGGCGAGGGGGATCATGTTGAGAAGCGAAGGAACGCTGGCAACCAGAAGGAGCAGGAGTGCGCCGTGGAAGAAGTTGGCCCAGCGGGTTTTTGCGCCGTTGTTGCGATTGGCCGAAGAACGGACGATTTCGCTGATCATGGGTAGGCCGCCAATGGCAGAGGCGAGGGTGTTGGCGGCACCAACGGCGAGGAGATCGCGATTCATGTTGGTGCGGCGCTGGTAGGGATCGAGAAGATCTACGGCCTTGGCACTGAGCACGGATTCGAGGCTGCCGACGAGTGCGAACATGGCAACCCACTTGAGACTCTCAGGCGTGAAAAGCACCGAGAAGTCTGGGAAGCTCATGGCGCCGAGGAGACTGCCGGGGAGGTGCACGAGGTATTTGGGGCCGATCGCGAAGTCGTGGCCGGCCCAGGTGTAGAGGTGGTCGTGAGAGATGTCGAAGAAGAGGCCGAGCGGGGTGGCTACGAGGAGAACCAGCATCGGGCCGGGGATGGATTGCACCAGCTTTGACTTCACGAAGGGCCGCAGGAAGAGTATCAAGAGACTGATGCCGCCGATGATGGCTACCTCTGGATTGAGGTTCATGATGCTGTGGGGAATCTCAGAGAGTAGTTCGAGGGGCTCCTTTGCGTGAGGGGCTACGCCCAAGGCGACGTGGACTTGTTTGGAGATGATGATGATGCCGATGGCGGCGAGCATGCCGTGGACTGCGGCGACGGGAAAGAACTCGCCGAGGATGCCTACCTTCATGAGGCCGAAGGCCATTTGAATGAGGCCGGCGAGGATGCCTACAGCGAGAGCGCGCTTGTAGCCGAGGACGGGATCACCGTCGCCCAGGGATTGCACGGCGCCGAGTGCGATGACGATCAGTCCTGCGGCGGGGCCTTTGATTGTGAGTTCCGAGTTGCTGAAGAAGGGGGTGAGCATGCCCCCGATGATTGCGGTGAAGATACCGGCAATGGGTGGGTAGCCGCTGGCGAGGGAGATGCCCAGGCAGAGGGGAAGAGCGATCAGGAAGACGAGGAAGCCGGAGAGCAGATCCTGCTTCCAGTGTTGTTTGAGGCCGTTGAGATCGCCGATTGGTCTCGCTTGCATGCAGGTGCCACCCTTGTTGGATTGATGTCGCAAGAATGCGGGTCTTGCGCTTTACCAGAGTGGAGTAAACGTTGCCACTTCGAACATCCCTTGCAGAGGGTATTGTCTGGACCAATCTTGGGGACCCGGTCTGACCGGTAGAGAATGCCCCTGCAGAGGGGATATCTTTTGGAGTTTGTGAGAGGGACTATTGGTTAGGCAATCGATGGATCCTCAAGAATCAGCGACGATTTCAGACCGGACGGAGCATCTTCGGCATTTGATCGCCCATTTGGCGCATCTCTTGCCAGCGCAGGGGCCGATCGGGATTTTTGTTCACCACAACACACTACATGCCTTTCAGCATTTGCCGTTTGACGAGGCGGTTGTTAAGGCTGGAGAGCTTTATGGGAAGAATGCGTATCTGAGCGAGGCAGCCTATAGGGCCGCGCTGCAATCGGGACGCATTCAATACGAGGATATTTTCGCGGTTCTCAATGCAGAACCAAATGAGGCAATTGGTGATCATGTCTGCCTCTTGAGTTTTCTTCGGAAGCGGATGCTGGTGCCTGGTGTTCGTGCTATCGATGGCGGGAATGTGGAATGGATGCTGGGGGACGGGCAACTGGAGCCGGTGGAGATGTTGACGCTGTTCGAGCGTAGAGCGAGCGGCGGCAACACAAAAGCGAAGCAGAAGGCGGAGCGGCCCCGGGACGGAATTCTTGAAGGGTATGGGTTGGATCTGGACGAGATCATTCACCCTTTACTGATTCGGTGGACGGCCGCGTATCTCGATCAGGGGCTCGCCTATTGGTCTATGCCCAATCGTGAACTGGGATTTCTTAATGCGGTGCGGGTGTTGATGCGGCAGCCTGGCGGGGTCTTTAGTGAACACCTGACTGGATTGCGGCAAGCATTTGAGGAAGCAAACGGCGATGCGGCCGAAGTGGTTTTGAAGGCCGCAACTGAGCTGGGTGTGAGTGAAGCGGAATGGGAAGAGTTTTTGCGTGCGGAGTTGCTTGCTTTGCCTGGTTGGGCCGGGATGATGTCGCAGTTGGAGTTGCAACCGGGGCTGGCCCCTCATGATCTGGTTCCGTTTTCGCTGATGGAATTTTTGGCAGTGCGGCTGACGCTGACACTGGTTGCGGTGAAGTCTGTTGCCGGAGACGTGAAGGCCTGGCGAGTGGAGTTGCAGACGAATGCCGGCACAACACAACTGGTGATGGCGGCGCAGTTGCTTGAAGCCGCGCGGGCTTGCGGGTTTTCGATACAGAAGGTACAGAGCTGGAGTGATGCCGACTTTGAGGCCTTTCAGCGCGAAGTAGTGCGATTTGATTCGCTGGAGCGGCGGCGAGTGTTGCACCTGGCTTATGAGCGCCGCCATGAACGCCAGATTTTACTCCCCTTGGGCCAACACCGCAGGCGTATCGGCCTTGTGTCCCCTCAAACACAGGTGTCGGCCCAAGTTTTTTTCTGCATTGACGAACGCGAGGAATCGTTGCGGCGGCATCTTGAGGAAGTAGATGCGTCGATTGAAACGGTTGGAGTGGCGGGATTCTTTGGCGTTGCGATGAGTTATCTGGGGCTGGATGCAGCGAGCGGATCTGCGCTGTGTCCTGTAGTGGTGACACCGCGTCATGCCGTGGTTGAGAAGCCGTATGAGGAAGACCGGGACTTGCATGCCGAACGGAGTAGCAGAAGAAAGCTTTGGTCGAGCGTGGCATGGAACCTGTTTGTGTCCAGCCGGACGCTGGTTGGTGGCTGGTTTATCACTGTGGTGCTGGGCGTGTTTTCGATCTTCCCGTTGATTACGCGAGTGCTGGCACCGAGGCAATACTCGATATTGTTGCGCTGGCTCAATGGACATTTTCTGCCGAAGCCACGAACCGAGTTGCAGTATGTGAGGGAGAACGCGCATGTCTGCGAGCCGGGCGAGGATGGGCTTTTTCAAGGTTTTTCTCGCGAAGAGAAGATCAACTGTGTGGCGAGTGTGTTGTATCCAGCGGGAATGCATAAGGGCTTTGCAAGGCTTGTGCTGATTCTTGGACATGGCTCAACAACCATCAACAATCCGCATGAATCGGCCTATCGATGCGGAGCTTGTGGTGGTTTTAGTGGAGGGCCGAATGCGCGGTCTTTTGCGAGTATGGCTAACCGGCCAGAGGTTCGCGAGGGGCTGAAGGAGCGGGGCATCCACATCGCTGAAGATACTGTTTTTGTTGGGGGTATTCACGATACCACCAGTGAAGACATTGAATTTTTCGATGTTGAACATGTGCCTGAGACGCACCGGGCAGAGCTTGAGCGGCTACGCTGCAGCCTGGATGAAGCCCGGGAACGCAATGCGCTCGAACGCATGCGGCGCTTTCATCCGGCTGAGGCCTTTCCTACAGCACTGGCGGCGCTGCACCATGTTGAGGAGCGCTCGAGCAACATGGCTGAGCCAAGGCCGGAGTATGGGCACGGGACGAATGCGGTTTGTGTCGTGGGGCGGCGTGGGCTGACGCGGGGATTGTTTCTGGATCGACGTTCGTTTCTTGTGTCGTATGATCCGACGCTCGATGAGAGTGGAGAGAGCTTGTCTCGAGTGCTTAACACGGTGGTTCCGGTGTGTGGCGGGATCAGCCTGGAATACTATTTTTCGACGGTGGATAACGAAGGTTATGGGTGCGGGACGAAGTTGCCGCATAACGTGTCTGCACTGCTGGGAGTGATGAACGGATTTGAAGGGGACTTGCGTACGGGCTTGCCTCACCAGACGGTTGAGTTGCATGAGCCGGTAAGGATTCTGTTTGTGGTGGAGGCGCGGCCTGGCCGTTTGAAGGCCTGCATAGAGGGCAGTTCGCTGCTGCGCGAGTTTGTGGACAACGAATGGATCCGGATTGCCTGTATCGATCCTGAGCATGGCAGCGTCGAGATCTACCGCAAGGGAGAATTTGAAGCTGTTGACGGTGACGATGAGCAACTGGGCAGTGCATTGACGTCTGCCGACTGGTATCGCGGGCACAAAAAACATTTGGGGATTGCTCACATTGGAAGGACTGCCGCTTGAATTATCCCTTTGACCCTAAGTTTCTACTGGCAGCCGCGGTAGCCATTCCGATACTGCTTTTCTTTGGCTTTGCCACCTTTTGGATGGTGGGTTGGGAGCCGAAAGAAAGACGGCTTGCGAATGTGACGGCGGCTGGGTTCTCTGTGTCGTGCCTGTTTACGATCCTGTTCGCAATCGAACTTGTATTGAGCGGGCAAAAGCACTTTACGGCCGAATTTGGGGTATGGTTCCGAAGCGGTGAGTATTCGTTTCCGCTGACGTTGTTTGTTGACAGGTTGTCGCTGCCTTTGCTGACGCTGACCACGATTCTGGCTGGGGTAATTGGATCGTTTTCGCGTCAGTACCTGCACAATGAACGCGGGTTCTTTCGCTTCTTTCTTCTCCTGCAATTGTTCGCCTTTGGAGCGATGCTGGTGTTCTCGGCTGGGAATTTCGATCTGTTGCTGGGTGGCTGGGAGCTGGTGGGAATCAGTTCGGTACTGTTAATCGCTTTCTTTCATGAGCGGGCAGAACCGGTGCGCAATGCGCTCAGAGTATTTGCCTTTTATCGGATCGCCGATCTGGGTTTGCTGCTGGGGATTTTCTTCTTGCACCACATTGCCGGATCCACTTCTTGCATAGAACTGTTTCGGGGTGAGTGGCCGGCGCAAAGCTCGCAGATTGGCCTTGGCAGTGCTACTGCTCTGGGGCTGTTGTTTCTTCTGGCGGCCAGTGGCAAGTCTGCTCAGATTCCCTTCTGCAGTTGGTTGCCCCGGGCCATGGAAGGGCCCACGCCATCGAGCGCAATCTTTTACGGGGCGATTTCGGTGCATATGGGAGCATACCTGTTGTTGCGCGCGCAGCCGATTCTGGCGGTGTCACCGATTGCTGCTGGAGTTGCGATTCTGGTGGGGGCATTGACGGCGGCACTTGGGACGCTCAGCCACCGGGTGGCAACCGATGCGAAGGGTTCGCTTGCTTATGCTTCGATGACGCAGCTTGGGATTATCTTTGTTGAAATTGGATGCGGGTTTTCGTGGCTGGCAATCTTTCATATTGTTGGGCATGCGGTGTTGCGCACGATGCAATTTTTGAGGGCGCCGTCGGTGCTAAACGACTATCACCACATGCATGCCGCTGCAGGCGGGCAGCTTCCGGATACCGGTAAGCACTATGACTTTTTTGTTCCGAAGCCGGTGCAAATCTGGCTTTACCGGATGGGGCTGGAACGTGGCTACCTGGACTCCTTTATCGATCGCTTTATCGTGAATGCCGTGTTGAAGGTGTCGAGAGGGTTAGGGTTCACAGAAGTTCGGAGCAGCATGAAGCAGGAGACGAAGGGAACCAATCCCGCTGCGGTTGCGCGGGTTGCTGGAGGTTTGGATGCTTAGTCTTGCGATTGCAGTGCCGTTGCTGGGCATGATCTTTTTCTTGCGCCGGGGACAGACGCTTGTTGCGCATTTAAGAGGCGTGGCTTGCATGCTGATCGCCATTTCTTTTGCGGCCTGCGGCTACGGGGCCGCGATGGTATGGCAGAGTGGCCAAAGTTGGGTTGAAGGATTGCTCGCGCTGGATTCGTTTGGATCTATCCCGCTGGCATTGTTTTGCGGGCTGGGAATGGTTACGGTGCTTGCGATGCCACGCGTGGATTGTACGGCGCGGAACTTCGCGAACTTGCTTGGGCTGATTGCAGGAACGATTCTGGCTTATACGGCAACGGATCTTGGCGCCTTTGCGGCAGGCTGGGCGATTACGCTGTTGCCATTCTTCCTTGTGGAGCCAGGGGATGCATTGGCGGCAAGATGGGCTGGGCTGGCGAGTGTATTGCTGTTGATCTTTGCCCACTTTGCAGGTGGATCGTGGATGGGCTTTGCGTGCCTGGCTGCGGCTGCGCTGTTGCGGAAGGGGATTTTCCCTTTTCACTTCTGGCTCCCGCAAGCGTTTGAGAAGAGTTCTCCGGAATGGATGAACCTATTCGTCAATGGGCATCTGGCAGCAGTGTTGATCGCTAGATTCGGGTTGAACTTGTATCCAGATCAATCGCATGAGGCATTGGGCGTGATCAGTTTTCTCGCACTGTTTACTGCTTTGTACGCGGCGATTGCCGCTTTGAGTGAATTGTCTACGCGAAGGGTGATTGCGTTGCTGAGCCTGAGTCAGGCGTCATTCATTTTGGCGGGTCTTGAGAGCCGGAACGCTGAGGGGATTACCGGCGCGATGGTGCACTGGCTTGTGGTCGCCGTCGCGACGACAGGAATCACGCTGGTTTATCGATTGATCGAAGCGCGTTCCTCCCGAGCGGCCAGGTTGAATTCGTTTCTTGGGCTTGCCGGCCGCATGCCAAGACTTGCCGTATTCTTTGCCGTGTTTGGGCTTGCACTGGTGGGGCTGCCGGGGACGCTTGGGTTTGTGGCAGAAGATCTTTTGTTTCATGGAGCGCTTGAGTCTCACCCGATGCTTGGATTAGCATTGCCGCTTGCTACAGCGCTGAATGCGATCTCGATCTTGCGGGTGTTTGCGCGGATCTTTCTGGGCAAAGCGCCGGCTTCGGTTGCCGTGCTGCCTGACGCCTACAGGACAGAGCGTTGGGCTGTTAGTGTTTGTGCCGTTGTGCTGGTAATTGGAGGAGTTCTGCCGCAGATTGCGATCGATCTACGGCAGCCCGCTGCGGATGTGATTGCGAAGTTGCTTGCGGCGACATCGCACTGACGGGCAGGCTTCCAGTAGAGTTGGAATGAGTTGGCTGCGTGAATCTACCCTTTCAAAAACCGAAATTTACGGAACAACACATCCTTCGCACGATGGTGGTTGGGTTTGCGCTGGTGTTGTTGCTGCTTGGCGTGGCTGGACTGGTGGCGGTGCGCGGGACAAGGGCGATTCAGGACAATACGGCAAAGGTGGTTCGTGAGCAGTTGCTTGCGGCAAGACTGTTGAACGAAATCCAGGCAGAGCAGGACACGCAGACGGCCGTGTTGCATCAACTGACACGGAAGCCGGATTCGATGGACCGGGGACAATTGCTGCACCGGCTTGAGGAAACCGACCGGGCACTGGATCGGGCGATTGCTTCGGTGAGTGCAACATCTGAAGCTGGACTTTGGAAGATGCTGGGCCGGAGGGCGGCTGAGTTTTCTGAGAATGCACGTACAGTGCTGAACAGTAAGGAAGCACCAGAAAATCAACAACTGGACAAGCTGTTCACCATCCATGATGAGGTGGTTGCGATCGTGCACCAGTTGCTTGACTCGAGTTCTACACGAGTGAGTGCGGCAGAGGCTTCGATTGAGAGTCAATCGCTGGAGCTGGCACAGGATTCTTCGTGGCTGCTGGGTGCGTCGTTTGCCTTTGCGCTGGTGTGTTCGACGCTGACCGTGCTGTTTAGCCGGTGGAGCATTAATCAGATGCAGTGGCAAGCGGGAGAGTTGA
>JBIPMY010000371.1:0-6206 GCA_044376335.1 Bryobacter sp. | reverse complement strand
CGAAAGCACCGCTGCCACAAAGAGCCGTACCGGTGAGGGATAAAAAGGGGCGACCGTCACCGAGGAGGGCCTTAAAGAGAGTGCGTTGGTCTTCCATGCAGATTGCTACCAATAAATTTAGTTTGGCACCAATACCCAGTTAAGGCGGTGATTCAATAGAGGGACCCTGTTGACGTCGAAAGTTGCAGTGTTGACCGCTTGCCAGAGCCCTCTTGAGATTCGTCTGATTGGAGATAACTAGAATCCAGCGAACCAATAGTCACAGAAGGAATGGACAGCTTCCTGTTCCAGATCTTGTCATCCTCGACCATGAAGGCTTGGGAGGGACTTCTTGTTTGAAGTTGGTAGTTCATTCTCTCGCATTGAACTGATTGATTGCTGAGAACGTATGCTTCTTGTGTGAGGCTCAAGTGGCATCAATGGGTTGCTCTAGCGCTAATGGTAGCGGCAGTCGAAGTTTGGAGCCGGCCTCCGGATCCGTCTTCAAGCTTTCGAGCTTGGCGGCCTGTACATTTTCCGCTTTTGATCCGGAGTGGAGAATTATGGACTCCAAGCTTTGTGGCTGGCTTGAACGAAACCTATTCGATCATGATCTCTGGAGCTGGAAGACTTGAACGGGCCAAACCCACAGACTTTGATGTCTCGTGGGTGGTTTTCGAGACGGGGATTGAACTTTCTCAAGGTAATTCAAAGCAGCCCTCAAGAGACGCAGACGTCGCAAACCCCGGGTGGGTCATTGGTGAGTTTAGAGCAGCCAAGGGGAAGGAGTATCTCGTAAAGATTCGCGCGGAAGTAGACATGCCAGAGCTCGACCCATTCCGACCGCAGCTTCAAATTACTGGTGGTAACTATAAGGACGCCTCGGTGGGGAATGCGCTAGATCCGCTGATTTATTCATTTGCCTGGCGCGGACTTGCCAGCAGCGGGATCGTTTTTCTGGTTGTCAGTTTACTTTTTGAGTGGAGGCGGCAACGGCGATGAGTCGGGCGTAGGGAGGGCTTGTATTTGAGCCCCCCAAAGCCGATCTATTCTACTTTTAGAACTTCAACGAGGTTGAGATTCGCACCTTTATCTGCACCGCCGACGATGATCAGATTGTTGCCGTCGGAGACCATACGATGAGCGAGGCGGGGGGATGAGAGGCCCGCGTCTTCCCATTGATTGGTCGAATCGTCGAGGCGGATCAGGGTTCCGTCGGCGAGGCTTACGAAGAGCTTGCCATTGTGCTCGGCTGCCGCCGGGGCGAAGTTCATCGTTTGTGTCCCGGGGAGCGCTGGGCCTTTAGACCAGGCATTCGTTGCGGGGTCGTAGATGTCTACTTCAGCGCTGACCGCTCCTGCTTTGGTGATGCCACCCATCACATACATGCGGCCTTTGTGAACAGCAGTGATGAGGGCGCGCCGCTCGAAAGGTTGCGGGATCGATTGCCATTGGGCATTCGGGTCTTTCAAGTTGAGCGTGAGAGCCGTGTTCGTCCAGCTTGTACCTTCAGAACCTTTCAGGTTCCAGCCGCCTGCAACGATCAACTGATCGCCGATCACGGCTACGTCGTGGGAGGACCTCGCTTCTGGGAGTGGAGCGAGGGTTTGCCAAGATTTAGTTGCTGGATCGAAGCTGGCGACTTCCGAGATTGAGTGAATGTCCTGCTTGGTACCTGGAGCATTGCGAGGCTGCATGCCGCCCACGCGATAGACTTTGCCGTTGGCTGCGGCGAGGTTCAGGCCCTGGAGACTGGGGCCACTTGCGAGGCTTTGCCATTCGCCGGTTTCGAGATTTACCCGGTTGAATTTACCTGAGACTGCTGCCGTGGAGTAGTTGTGGGTAGGGATCACGTGGCCGCCATAAACATAGAGCCAGCCCTTCTCAGCTACGGCGCCAAAGCTTGAGGTTGCCTCGGGAAGTGTGGTGAGGTTTGCGGGCTTTGGGTAGCTGTCGAAGACGAGCATGGCGTAGTGGCGGAGTTGCTCATAGGGCTTGCCGTCGCGCTCGCCGGTGCCGGGTTCCCAAAAGCGGGCCCAGGCGGCGAGGCGGCCTGTTTGAGGAATGAGCGGTGTGTGACCGGTTGCGTCGGTCTTGACCTTCTTCTGTTCGCCACCCGGCAATACGAGCGTGACTTCGCTTTCGGGAAGCGGCTTGCCTCTGGAAAGCAGAAGCAATGTGGTCTTGCCTGGTTCGCCTTCTGGCACCAGTTCTACCGGTGTATCGCCGCCGAGGGTTGCCTGCGTACCGAGGAGCGGGCCGATGAGAGTTTTTGGATAGTAAAGCAGCAGATAGGGTTTGGGAGCACGGCCATTGGGTGTGATCCCAAGGTCAGCGGTTCCGTGAATGATGCGGTTGCCCTTTCCGGGCAGGTCGATCCGGAAGATACTGCCTGAGCGAGCTGTAGTGAGCGGAGTGTCTTTGCCCTCCCTATCGCGAATGAATAACTTGGAGCTTTTGATAACGTCGACGCCGACGCCGGGCTCTGGCTTGAGAACTTCACTGATGATGAGGTCTGCTGAGCGTGCGCCAGAGTGGGGCACGATGAAGCCGAAGTGGGCGTAGGCCGCTATGCTCGTGGCGAGCAATGCAGACGAGAGTAAGTAGGTCTGTTTCATGATTTATCCTTTTCTGAACTAGTCGGTAGAGCCGAAGCGGCATCTGAGGCCGATGCGGTATGTGCGGCCGTAATCGGGCCTGTCGAAGGTTGGAGTTGCGAGTTGGAGTTTGCCGTCGCGACTGTTGTTGAGGTTGTCGGCGGTGAGGAAGGTTTGGATGCCGTAACGCCAGGATTTGGCGACGTAGGCGTCCCAGATCTGGAAGGGAAGCCCGCGGGTGCCGGTGGCGGCATTGAGCAGCCAATGGCTATAGAAAGAGCCGCGCAGGTTGGTGGTGATACCGAGTTTGGGGATGGCGTAATCGAGGCGTGTCTGGCCGTGATGGCGGTGACGCTGGGCGAGGCCAAGCCCGGTGATTTTGTCGCGTGCGTTGAGGAAGGTATAGCCGACGCTAGCGCGGAGGTTGCGGCTGAAGGCGTAGTCACCGTCGAGTTCGACACCCTGGGTAAAGATGCGGGCCTGATTGAAATAGATAAAGGTCTGACGGCCTAGCAGAGGGTTGAAGAGCGGGGAGATATTGAAGGTTGCAAGGAGGTTGTTGAGTTCCTGAGCCGAGCGTGGGGTACCCACGAGACGGGTGTCGATCAAGTCTCGAATGTTGTTGCGAAACAGAGTGAGACCCAGCCGATAGTTGCGATGGCGGTAGGTAGTGCCTGCCTGGAAGCTTTGGCTGTTCTCCGGGTTGAGGTTGGGATTGCCGATGACCTGATAGAAACTCGCCGGATTTGCAAAGCGGAAGTAGAGCTGACCGAGGTCTGGAGCGCGGAAGCCCATACCGAAGGAGGCTCGTACAATCCAGGAATCGTTCAGCCTCAGAATCAGGCCGGCCTTGGGGACCCAGGCGTTGCCGAAGAGAGAGTGGTTGGTGTGGCGGCCGCCGGCGGTGATGGTTAGAAAGCGGTTGAGGGTCCACTTGTCCTGAAGCCAGGTGTCGGTGGTGGTGACTTGCTGGCCGACGTTGTCGCCGACGATGCGGTTTGCGCCACGGTATAGGTTTTGGGCCCATTCCACACCACCTTGCACGTAGTGCGAGTTGGCGAACTGGTGGGAGAGGGTTGCGTCGAGGCGCTTGAGCCGTTCATTGAGATTGGCAGTGGAGAAATCCAGCGGATTGGCGATGGGGGATGTGCGATTGTTCTCGTCGTAACGGGCGCTGTATGCACGGCCCTGAAGCGTGGTTCTGCTATTGACGATCCAGTCGGCAATCAGTGCGTAGCTTTGGGTGGAATCGTTGGCGAGGCCATCAACGACGCCGGTCTCAGCAAGGTTTCTGCCTTGTTCGCGGTTGCGATAGGCGCTGGCGGTAAAGCCGAGTGAAAAGGAGGGGAGGAGTTGATAACGCGTCTTGAAGAGAATGTCCTGACGGTTGATTTGCGGGCCGACGGTGGAAGGGCTGGAAGGGATGAGCCGGTAAGAGTCGTTGCGATTCTGGCCGAGGTTGAGGAAGTAGCTAGCCCGGCTGAAGCGGCCGCCAATGTCGCCTCGGCCATCGAAGGTGCCAAGGGTGCCACCTGAGAGAACAAAGCCTCCTTCGAGGGGCTTTGCCGGTTCGCGGGTGATCATGTTGATCACACCACCGATCGCGTCGCTGCCGTAGAGCGATGAGCCAGAGCCTTTTGCCACTTCAACGCGGGAGAGGCGGTCGGAAGATTGACGGTTGAGGTTGATCGCGCCGGATTTGATGCCTCGGGCACCCACAATGGGGAGGCCGTCCTGAAGCACCAAAACCTGACGGGAATCGACGCCCTGAATTTGTTCTCCGCCGACTGTGGCGGTGGAACCACGGCGGACGAGTACGCCAGGAATTTCCTGGAGGACGTCGGAGACTCTTTCGTAGCCGGTGGACAGCATTTGATTGCGAGTAACGGCTTCGACCTTGGTGATGGATTCTTCCTGAAGTTCTTCCTGACGGGAGGCGCTGACGACGGTGATGCTGGTGAGGAGCGCGGTGGGTTTGAGTTGAAGGACGCTCAGGGTTGGTAATGAAGTGAGATCGATGTCGACCTGAGCCTCAAGGAGCGGGGCAGCGAGGGTGTAGGCTCCTGACCGGGTTAAAGTGAGCGGGCAAGCGCCAGTTGCATCTGTGTAGCAAGTGGCGGTTTGACCGGAGGCGGTGTGCCTGAGAGTGACAGTGGTGTTGGCGACGGGAAGGCCTTGGTCGCGGGTGAAGCGGAAATGTTGGGTGTCCGCAAAAGCGGCTGCTGCGAGAGACAGGAGATAGAGATACATCAGGCAGCGCTCCCAACGGGAAGGGTGTATTGGTTGAGGTTGATTGCCGCGCGGCCGATCAGCTCGGCGAGTGCACGAAAGCTATCGAGATCTGTAATGATCGTGCTGAAGCCCAATTTGATTTGGATGGATTTGAGGTGGCCTCGCATCTGGATCCAGCCGAGGTTCGGATCGATAGCGAGAAGGTGTTTTGTAGATTCAGAATCTGAAAAGGCATTGATTGTGCCGGGCATTGGGGTCTCCTTGGATTGAAGGCCACAAACCCGCTATGCTGGGGATTCGCAGGCCATCAATGATGGTTTGTGATTCGAGGGTTTCACCGGTTGCTCCGCCAAGAATGGCCGGTGGGACCCTTTTTATTTGCTTCTGTAAAATTTGCAAGTCATTTGCAACTTGCATGTTTTTGAATATAAGACCTAAATGGTCTTCTTGTCAATAGATTTTGGGCTTTTGACGCAAGTGTTGTTCCGGCGGTGATTCAATAGAGGGATCATGTTGACGTCGAAAGTTGCGGTGTTGACCGCTTACCAGAGCCCTCTTGAGATTCGCGAGTATGAGGTGGATGAGACGCTTGCTCCCGGAGAGGCTCTCGCCCGGGTGGAGATGGCTGGCATTTGTGGCACGGATGTTCACCTTTGGAAGGGTGAGTTGCCGATTCCGGTTCCCGTTATCCTCGGCCATGAGAGTGCGGGGCGGATTGCGAAGCTGGGAGAGGGGCTCGAGCGGGATTGGACTGGACAGGCGTTGGCTGTTGGGGACCGCGTGGTTTGGGCTAGCAGTATTGTTTGCGGGGAATGCTATTACTGCCGGATCAAGAAGACTCCGACGCGGTGCCTGAAGCGGAAGGCTTATGGCATCTCCTATTGCTGCGATGAGGCACCACATTTGCGGGGCGGCTATTCGCAGTGGATTCTGTTGCGGGCTGGATCGTCGATCTTCAAGCTGCCGGACACGGTGCCGTTTGAGGCGATTGTTGGGGCGGGTTGTGCCCTCAATACCGCGCTGCACGGGATTGAACGGATTGGTGTTGAGATGGGCGATACGGTGGTGGTGCAGGGAGCAGGGCCGGTGGGCCTGGCGGCTCTGGCTGTGGCTATCGAGAGCGGGGCGTCGAAGGTTGTGGTTGTGGGCGGGCCGGAGCACCGGTTGAAGATGGCGCTGGAGTTTGGGGCCGATGCAGTGGTGAGTCTTGATGAATACAAGACGGTTGAGGCGCGGCGGGCGGCTGTTTGCGCGGTGGTGGGCGAGTATGGAGCAGATGTGGTGCTGGAGTGCGTGGGGCACCCGAGTGCGGTGCCGGAAGGGTTTGAGCTTTGCCGGGATGGTGGGAAGTATCTGGTGCTGGGGCAGTATGCGAACGCCGGCAATGTGGAATTCAAC
>JBIPMY010000382.1:0-5989 GCA_044376335.1 Bryobacter sp. | reverse complement strand
TGGGGCTTAGCTTCAACCTTGCGGGAAGCAGCATTCAACTGGTGATGGGAGTTCTATTTGCCGCGCAGGCGGCGGGGATTGAATTGTCCTGGGGACAGATGTTGATGGTGTTGTTGACGTTGAAGGTGGCAGTGAAGGGCGTCGCGGGAATTCCGAGGGCGAACTTTGTGATCTTGAGCGCAACTCTGCCTACGTTTCAGTTGCCGATTGAAACGCTGCCGCTCCTGCTGGCTGTGGACGGGATTATCGATATGGTGCGGACGCCAGTGAATGTTTTGGGAAACTGTCTGGCGCCCGCGATTATTGCCCGCTGGGAGGGCGAGAGTTTAACCGAGCAGAGCAGCAAGCTTTGAGCCCGGCACAATGATGGTTTCGTTGCGTTCTGGGCCGTTGGAAACGCAACCGACTTCGACGCCGGTTTTGGTTTCGAGGAATCGCAGGTAGTCCATCGCCTTCGCAGGGATCGCGTCGAGAGAGGTAATACCCTTGGTGGGAGTCTTCCAGCCGGGCAGCACTTCATAGATCGGGACGATGCGGGCCACTTCTTCGTTGGTAGCGGGCATATCCGTGACAGCCTTGCCGTCGACTTCATAGCCGATGCAAACAGGGATCTCGTCGAGATCGTCAAGAACATCGAGCTTGGTGATGATCATGCTGTCGAAGCCGTTGATGTCAGCTGTGTAGCGGAGGAGCGGCACGTCAAACCAGCCGCAGCGGCGGGGTCGGCCCGTGACGCTGCCAAATTCGTTGCCGGCTTTGCGAATGCGATCGCCGGCTTCTCCCGGGATCTCGCTGGGGAAGGGCCCTGCACCGACGCGGGTGATGTAGGCCTTCGATACGCCGATGATGCCGTTGATGCGCGTAGGGGCCACGCCTGCGCCCGTGCAGGCGCCGCCAGCGCTCGCGTTAGACGACGTGACAAAGGGGTAGGTACCATGGTCGATGTCGAGCATCGTGCCCTGGGCGCCCTCGAAAAGGACATTCTGACCGGCTTTGATTGCCGCGTTGACGTAGCTGGAGGTGTCGCGAACCAGCGGACGCAGCTTCTCGGTGAACTGGCGGTACTGATCGAGGATTGCGTCGAAGTCGATCGTCTCTGAAACCTTGAAGGCTGCAGCGAGGGTCATTTTGTCTTCGGCGAGCATGCGATAGAGGTGTTCGAAGCCCTGCGGGGAGACCAGGTCTGCCATGCGGATACCGCGGCGGCCGATCTTGTCTTCGTAGCAGGGGCCGATTCCACGGGCGGTGGTACCGATAGCCACGCGGTCTTCACGGGATTCGCTCACCTTTTCGACCATGCGGTGGAAGGGGAAAATTACGTGGGCCCGGTTGGAAATTACCAGTTGCGAACGAACGTCGATGCCCGCTTTCTCGAGAGATTCGATTTCTGTCATCAGCGCGCCGGGGTCGATTACGACGCCGTTTCCGATGACGGCTTTGACGCCGGGACGGAGGATTCCGCTAGGGATCAGCTTCAAAACGAACTTCGTTTCGCCAATATAGACGGTGTGTCCAGCGTTGTGCCCTCCCTGGTAGCGCACTACCATATCGAAGCGTTCACTGAAGAGATCGACGATTTTGCCTTTGCCTTCATCGCCCCATTGGGCACCGAGCACGATTAGATTTGCCATGTAGGATTGTCCAAATCTTTGATTCTATCGCGTACACTGGAGGTTTAATCACTTCAAATGAAGTTACATGAGCTTTTCGTCGCCCTGGGAGAGGATTCTTTCCGGTCCCAGCTACGCGGCATATCCATCGGCACTCTTCGCACGTATCAGATTTATGATCGCGTCAAGACCCGTTGTCACCTTGCAAAACTGAATACCGAAGGCTTGCGCACCGCTAGCGGCCGCTTGTGGGAAAGGATCAAGAGTGGCGAAGAAGACTTGGCACTCGAGCTTTCACAAGCCGTCCTGATTTCCCAGATGAAGCTGATCATCGACGTGCTCAACTTTTTTGAGATCCCGCACGAGGATGGCTTCTTTGCCAAGGATACGGATCCGAAAGCTTTCCTGCCGGAAGGCTGGCAGCAAAAGGCTTTTGATCAGTTCAAGACGGTGCATCCTCCTGCGCTGGTGATTTTCTATATCAATCACCTGGCTCACGAGATGGATGAGAATTCTCCGGTGTTTCAGCCAGCGTTATGATCGCCGAAGTCGAAGCTCTGGCTGAAGGCGCACTGGCGCGCATCCATGCAGCCGTAAACCTGGACGAGATGGAAGCGGTGCGTGTCGAGGTGCTGGGCCGCAAGGGCAGCCTGGCTGAGTTTGGCAAACGCATGGGCAAGCTGAGCGCTGAAGAGCGCGTGGCGGCTGGCAAGGCGTTGAACGGGGCCAAGACTTCGCTTGAAGCTGCTTTTGATCTGAAGAAGACTGCGTTTGAGACGGCGGCACTCGATGCTCGTCTGGCCGGTGAGTGGCTGGATCTAACAATTCCTCCTCAGGGAATTGTGCCCGGAAGCCTGCATCCGCTGACGCAGATTCAGAACGAAATCGAATCGTTGTTCTTTTCGATGGGCTTTACGATTCTCGACGGGCCTGAGGTCGAGACCGAGTTTTACAACTTTGATGCGCTAAACATTCCTCCGGATCATCCTGCGCGCGACATGCAGGATACGTTCTGGCTGGAGGGCGGGCATCTGTTGCGCACCCATACGTCGCCAGTGCAGATTCGTGGCATGCAGCGGCTGGGGCCGCCATTGCGAATGATCGCTCCTGGCCGCGTATTTCGCAATGAAGAAGTAGACCCCTCGCACGAGCACACCTTCTATCAACTCGAAGGCATGATGGTGGATCGCGATGTTTCGATCGCGAACTTGTTGTACTTCATGAAGACGCTGCTGAGCGGGATCTTCAAGCGCGACGTGACCGTGCGGCTGCGCCCGGGCTTCTTTCCCTTCGTTGAACCTGGCTTTGAGCTCGACATCCAGTGCATGGTGTGTGGCGGCGAGGGCTGCCCGGTTTGTAAGCATTCCGGCTGGGTGGAATTGTTGCCCTGCGGCCTGGTGCACCCGAATGTGCTGCGCTCGGGCGGTATCAATCCCGACGAGTATGGAGGCTTTGCCTTTGGGCTTGGCCTGACGCGTCTGGTGATGATGCGCTATTTGATTGATGACATCCGCTGGTTGCAATCGGGCGACCTGCGTTTCTTGAAACAGTTTTAGGAGCCCCCATTGAAGTTCTCCTACCAATGGCTATCGGAGCTGGTCGAAGATCTCGACATTGACGCGAAAGAAGTTTCGCGCCGCATCACGTTGCATACGGCAGAGAGTGAGGGCGTCGAAGTTCATGGCGCACTGCTTAAGGGTGCTTGCCCCGCCACAGTGTTGACTGTCGAAGCAATCCCCAACTCGCACAACGTGAAGGCTGAAGTCGAGACTGAGCTTTACGGCAAGAAGACGCTGGCGTGTGGCGCGCCCAATTGCCGCGCCGGGCTGCGTACGATGTATGTGCCGCTGGGCGTGAAGCGTGTGAGCGGAGTCGATAGCGACGGCATGCTCGCGAGTGCGGCTGAGCTTGGCATCAATGGAGACCATGACGGCATCATCGAGCTTGAAGGTGAGCTTGGGCTTGAGGCGGATTCGATTATCGAGATCGACAACAAGAGCCTGACGCACCGGCCTGATTTGTGGGGCCATTACGGGATGGCGCGAGAACTCGCTGCGATTTTGGACAAGCCGTTGGTGGACCCGGTAAGCATGGAGATGCTGCCTGTTGGCGCGCCTGTGCAGCCGGTGGTGATTGAAGAGTTTGGCTTGTGCCCGCGTTATTCGGCACAGGTATTTGAAGGTGTGACGGTTGGAGAATCGCCCTGGTGGATGCAATTTCGCCTGGGCAGCATTGGCTTGAATTCGATCAGCAACATCGTTGATGTGACGAACTGGGTGCTGGCAGAATTGCCGCAGCCGACGCATGCCTTTGATGCAGACAAGATTCAGGGCAAGATTATTGTGCGCCGTGCCACGCAGGGGGAGCGCTTGCTTGCGCTCAACGGCGAAGAGTATGAGTTGAGCGCGGACGATCTGGTGATTGCCGATGAGGCTGGGGCACTCGCGATTGCAGGTGTGATCGGTGGCAAGGCTTCGGCGATTGGTCCGGATACGAAGAGGATTGTTTTTGAGAGTGCGAACTTCAATGCGAGCGCAATTCGCAAAACCAGCTCGCGATTGAAGCTTCGTACCGATGCTTCGATGCGATTTGAGAAGGCGCAGGATCCGCACAACACGCTGCGTGCGATTGCGCGTGCGGCGGAATTGCTTGAGATGGTGTGTCCAGGGATTGTGGCCGTTGGCGGGCCGACCGATGTTTGCGCTGAGCTCAAGCCAATGCCGGTGATTCACCTTTCCCTGCCCTGGCTCTATCGCAAGCTGGGCCGCGAATTGCCGAAGTCGCAGGTGATCGGGATCCTGGAGAGATTGGCCTTTGGAGTTGTCGATCAGGGTGAAGCGCTTGAGGTGACAGTGCCGACGTGGCGTGCGACCAAGGACGTCTCGATTCCCGATGATCTGGTGGAAGAGATTGGCCGCACGGTAGGCTACGCGACGATTGATCCTGTAGCTCCAGCGATGCCGGTAGTGCCTCCGCCAGTGAATGAGGAGCGGCGCTTCTACAATCAACTGCGCAGCGTGGCGACGCAGCAGGGCTTTCATGAGGTTTACAACTATTCGTTCTTGAGCGAGGCTCAAGCCGCAAAGTTGGGTGTGCCGGTTGAGGCGCATATCAAGGTATTGAACCCGATTGCTTCGGATCAAAGCTTGATGCGTACGACGTTGTTGCATGGCGTACTCAAGAACTTTGAAGACAATCTGAAGAACTTCGATCAGTTCCGCTTTTTTGAGATTGGCAAGGAAATCCACAAGCAGCCGGAAGGCTTGCCGAAGGAAGTGGCTCATCTTGCTGCGGGCTTCTATTCGTCTGGTGGCGATGGGGCTGAAGGCTTGCGGGAGCTGGAGCGACTGGCGCGCGCGTTTGCGCCAACGATGCGGTTTCAACCGGCGGCTGAGGCACGCCCGTTTGAGCATCCCTTGCGTTCTGTCGAGCTTTACCTCGACACGATGTTGCTGGGACGGATCTTTGAGTTTCACCCGAACTGGGTGGAGGGTCGTGCGGCAGTGCTCGATCTGAATCTGGGGCCGCTTGCTTGTATGCTGGCCGGGATTCCGAAGAAGTACCAGCCGATTCGCAGGTTCCCGTCGAGTGAGTTTGACTTGAGCGTTCTGACGCCAGCGCGGACCTTTAGCAGTGAAGTTGAAAAGGCATTGCGTATCTCGGCAAGCGGTGCGGTTGAGCAGATTCAGTTTGTGCGTGAGTTCACATTGCCAGATGGGCAGCGGAGCTTGTCGTTCCGTGTGACTGTGGCCAACCAGGAGCGAACGCTGACTCAGGACGAGATCACTGCGGAGCGCGACGGGATGATTGCGGCCATTCGCGGAGCTGGCTTCGAGCTGCGCTGACATGCAATGCCTTTGTTCACGCCTAGCTGATGTTCACGATGTTGTGAACATGGCCGAAATCGTGAACATTGCTGCAACGCTTCGATTGAAACTGAGTCGAGATGCCGAAATCTAGTTGCTCACTGAAATAGCGAATTGTCATCCATCAATCGAAGTTACACCTAAAGTCTCAGACCACAAATGAGATTGCTAGAAAGTAAGTCCAGCAAAGAGCCATCCACGCCCCTATCAAAGCAAAAAGAGCCCTTGGCTTTTGAATCAGGCAGAGTGAGATTCCCGTCGCCCCAACTGCTCCGATGTTCGAATAACAAATGATCACCCGCTGGTCGCTGTAGTTTGGACCTGATACCGCTGGAAAGACGGCGGACAACATCAACCAGCAATAGCTGATGCTCAGCAACCCAAGCAGCACTTTTGCTAAATTCCCCTCACTTTCCTTGAGCACCATCCAACCAATCAAGAGGGGGATAACAGGACCAATCAATAGAGCCCAAATTATGGCGGTAAGCAGCATTGAGACCTCAAGCAAGGCAT
>JBIPMY010000154.1:0-12908 GCA_044376335.1 Bryobacter sp. | reverse complement strand
CTTCTTACTGATAAAACAAGAGTGTATTCGATTCAGGATGAGCATGTGCTGCTGGGCTGCGAAGCATCCCAATATTATTGAAACTCGGGAGGCAAATTTGCGTATACTCCTCAGGACACTCAAACTCCTTCCCATGCAAATCAAGAAAACCTCTCTCGCACTGACTCTGGCGGCGCTGACCCTGTGCCCCCTGATGGCTCAGAAGAAACCGGTAGCAGCCACCGGCTTGCCGCCTATCATCGACCGCGAACTGCTTTTTGGCAACCCTGAAATTTCGGGCGCCCAATTATCGCCTGACGGAAAGTACATTGCTTTTCAGAAGCCCTACAAGGACACACGCAATGTCTGGGTGAAAAAGGCGGCCGAACCCTTCTCTGCGGCCCGGCTGCTGACCACCGAAACTAAACGGCCGATTGGCGGATTCTTCTGGAGCCGCGATTCCAAGTACATCCTCTTTGTTAAAGACAATGACGGCGATGAAAACTTCATTATCTTCGCCGTCGACCCGGCAGCATCTGCAGCCAGTGGTGCGGATGCCCCTGCAGCTCGCGACCTCACCGGCGTCAAGGGTATTCAGATCCAGATCTACAGCCTTCCCAAGAACGACCCAGACGTTGCCTACATCGGCCTCAACGATCGCGATAAGGCCTGGCACGATCTCTACAAACTGAAGATCTCCACCGGCGAGAAGACACTGCTGCGCAAGAACACCGAGAAAATCGCGGGCTGGGTCTTTGATGAGCAGGGGCAGCTACGGTTGGCATCTCATGTTTCCGATAGTGGCGAACAGCAGATCTTACGCGTCGATGCCAACGGCTTCACCAAGGTCTATTCTTGCGACGTGTTTGAGGCCTGCGGGCCCGCTCGATTCCACAAAGACGGCAAGCGCGTTTACATGGAGACCAACAAGGGCGATCGGGACCGGATTGAGCTGGTGCTCTTTGACCCGGCAACGATGAAGGAAGAATTCATCGAGACCGACCCAATGAAGCGGGTAGACCTGGGTGGTGTCGTTTTCTCGGAAGTGACCGAAGAATTGGCGCTAACCACTTACACCGATGAGAAGACCCGCCGCTACTTTAAGGACAAGACGCTTGAGGCGGATTACAAGTGGCTGCAATCGAAACTGCCAGGCCGGGAAATCGGAATGGGATCCCGCACCAGCGATGAGCAAATGTGGCTGATATCGGCAACTGGCGACACCGAACCCGGCTCGACCTACCTCTTTGACCGCAAGAACAAGAAGTTAACCCTGCAGTATGTAGTGCGTGAGAAGTTGCCGCGTGAGTCGCTCTCGTCGATGCAGCCAATTCGCTATAAGTCCTCAGATGGCCTTGAGATCCCGGCTTATTTGACGCTGCCCAAAGGCTTGAGTGGCAAGAGCCTGCCGACAGTAATTGTGCCTCATGGTGGCCCGTGGGCTCGCGATTTCTGGGGCTACAACTCTCTGGCGCAGTTCTTCGCCAATCGTGGCTACGCAGTGCTGGCACCGAACTTTCGTGGCTCCACCGGCTACGGCAAGAAATTCCTTAACGCTGGCAACGGCGAGTGGGGGAAGAAGATGCAGGATGATCTGACCTGGGGCGTGAAGCACCTGATCGCCGAAGGCATTGCCGACCCCAAGCGCGTGGCAATCCTCGGTGGCTCCTACGGCGGCTATGCGACGCTCGCTGGCGTTGCGTTCACTCCCGATGTGTACCGCGCGGGCGTCGATATTGTCGGGCCCTCGAACCTGAACACTTTGCTTGAGGCGATTCCTCCGTATTGGGAAGCCGGCAAAAAGATGATGTTCTCGCGAATGGCGGACCCCGGCACGGCAGAGGGCAAGGCCTGGCTGAAAGAACGTTCCCCCTTAACCGCAGCCGACAAGATCAAGACCCCTCTGTTTGTGATTCAGGGCGCAAACGACCCGCGTGTGAACAAGGCAGAAGCCGAGCAGATTGTGATCGCCTTGCGTGATCGCAAGTTCCCTGTCGAATACATGCTGGCCCCCGATGAAGGTCACGGCTTTCAGCGCCCTGTGAACAACATGGCGATGTTTATGGCGATTGAGAAATTCCTCGCCAAGCACCTCGATGGTCGCTATCAGGAAGGCGGAACGCCTGAGGTGCAGAAGCGCTTGACCGAGATCACCGTAGACCCGGCAACCGTAAAGCTGGCACCGAAGGTAGATGCCAGCGCAGCCACGATTCCGAAGACAGCGACAGGCCTCACGCCTGGCGTCTACAAGTATCAGGCCAAGATTTCAGTGGCCGGCCAGGAGATTCCGATCAAGCTTTCGACCACGATCAAGGAAGAAGGCGGAGTCTATATCGCCACTGATGCAATGGAGACACCGATGGGGGTCGTCAGCGACGAAGCAACGCTCGACAAGGCGACGCTTGAAGTCAAGAAGCGCAGTGTGCGTCAGGGCCCAATGGCTCTCGATATCACCTATGCCGATGGCAAGGCTTCCGGCAAGATGGCCATGAACGGACAGGATCGGCCGATTGCTGCCGACACCGGCGGGGCACTCTTTGCCGACGCGGCAGCCGCGCAGTTCTCGATCGGCGCGCTTCCGCTAGCCGATGGCTACAAGGCGACTTATCGCAATTTCGACCTGCAGCGGCAAAAGCAGAAGCTGATGCAGTTGCAGGTGGCAGGCTCTGAAAGCATCACCGTACCGGCTGGCACGTTTGATTGCTACAAGGTGGAGCAAAGCTCTGCCGAGGGCGGGCCAGAGAAGTCTACGATCTGGATCGACAAGGCAAGTCGCAAGTCAGTCAAAGTGAACTCGATCATGCCCGCGATGAACGGCGCAACGATGGTAATGGAGCTGTTGCCTTAACGGGCGAGCGGATAAGTCAGACCTTCCATCAACCAATCACGATTGAGCTGGACAGCCTCGGTAAGAGTCTGTACCAGCTCTTCGCGTTTTTCGTAGAGACGATAGCCGGTGCGGGGGCGCAGATAGCCGCGTGCCTTCGGGTTGTGCTCAAAGAGATGCTCTTCGCCCACTTCTTCGGCCTTCTTCTGGTAGTAGGCGCGATTGTCGAGCAGGGCCTTGATGATGAAGGGCATCAGCAGCGAGTAGTCGCTCTGCAGGCTCTCGGTGGCCTCGGTGTAGGTGTCTTTGTCGACCTTACCCCAGGTGACAGCCTCTGCCGGGAAGCAGCTGGAGAGTGAGCCGTCGGTGACGGGCGCAGTCACAATTTGCACGTCGAAGTTATAGCCCCGTACGTTGGGCAGCCCGAGGATCTGGCCGAGAGCAGGCTCTGGTTGCAGATTGAAGTTCTTCGGTACACCGCCGCCGAGCACGAGAGTAGCGAGCGCGCCCACAGGATTCTTGAAGAGGCCCCAGTAGTGATAAGCGCAGGCTTCAAAGACTTCGGCGTGCAGGTCCAGATCGAAAGAGTAATCGTCAATCAGGCCGGCCTTCTTCATGGCCCAGAGCTTCATGGAATTCAAGAAGACACTTCCATCGCCTGGTGCGCCAACAAAGACCGGAACCGCAAGACGATTGCAGGCAGCGAGCAGGCCTTCTTCCACACCATTGGCTTTCTCTTGCTTTGCGTAGAATCGGCCCAGCAGGTTACGCATCTCGGTGCCGGTCATCTTGCGCTGAAACTCAGGCAGCTGCAACATCGCGGTAAGAAAACGATCCTGATCGAGCAGCACGTCTTCATCAAAGGCCATGTCAGTGACGCGAATCGTGCGTTCGTCACGCAGTGCTCCGTCGTCGCCGAAGATCGGCACTTCGTGGACGGGGTTCTTGTGACCGTCGAGGCTGCGGTGACCGTCGTGGTAGCAGACTGCGTCAGTCGTGGAAAGGTAAGCAACCCAGCCGGTTTCGAGCAGCGGCAGCAGCCATGTCTGGTGCTGGCCGCTCACCGTGATCGGGCCGGCAATTGCGACCGTGATCGGGCAGCCCATACCAATGGCCGTATCGAGGATCGAATAGACGCGACGCAGGAAGGCGCCGCCAAAAGCGGGAAGGCAGTTGATGAAAACTTCGTGAAGGCTGTTGCACTCGTCGACACGCTTGGTCAGTACAGTGCGTTTGTCAGGGTGGTGGTGTTGGTTCATTGGCTTACGACGTTTGTGAGTTGTTGCAGGATTTCCTGAAGTAAAGGGGATTGCGGATAGGGATGGCCGTGATATTGGCGGAAACCTTCTCCAAAAGCGAGCCCGGCGAGGCTGCCGCGCTTGGCTGTCCAACGGGTGGCGGTTTCAACATAGTCATCCATGCCGTGCTGCTTCTTGAGCCAGTTGCGCTGGGATGCATGGCAACCGACAAGGGCTTGTTTGAGGTCAATCACCTCAGCGACATCCACGACAAATTCGGGGCGAAGAATGTTGCCGTCGCGGTCGATGCCGTCGGCGGAATCCATAAAGTAGAGATGCGGGATGCGATCGATTGCGGTGAACTCACCAGTGGAGTAGTTGGGGGCAGAAGCTCCGAAGCACGCATCACGGACAAGGGCGTGTGTGGCCTCGTGATCGCAATGATAGTCGGGGTTGTTCGAGGTGATGACGATATCGGGACGCGTCTCACGCAGGATCTGGGTGACACGACGCCGGCCGGCATCATCGTTGAAGATGGCCAGATCACGGAATTCTGCGCAAATGTAGTCGGCACCAATCATGGCGGCAGCGGTGGCGGCTTCCATGCGGCGGATCGATGAAATTTCAGAAGGCCCCATCTCGGCGGAGCCACAATCGCCGGGGGTCATTGTGCAAATGGTGAGTGAGATTTCAGTACGTGCCAGTAAGGCGAGAGTGCCGCCGGCGAGGATCTCGACGTCGTCTGGATGGGCATGGATGGCCAGAATTCTCATAGGTTTTTGTGGGGAATTCCCATTCTCGCATGCAGCTGGAAGTCACGGGATTGATAAGATCAATGGTTTATGAGTCTCAGAAGCTACACGATTACGCAAGGGCGTGACCGCGCGCCAGCGCGCTCCATGTTGAAGGCCATTGGCTTTACTGACGAAGATTTGCGCAAGCCGATCATTGGCATTGCCAATACCTGGATTGAAACGATGCCGTGCAACTACAATCTGCGCGACCTCGCCGTCAAGGTAAAGGAAGGCATTCGCGCCGCAGGCGGAACGCCGATGGAATTCAATACGATCGCGATCTCAGACGGAGTGACGATGGGCACCGAAGGCATGAAGGCCAGCCTGGTCAGCCGTGACATGATCGCCGACTCGATCGAGCTTTGCGCTCGTGGCTACATGTTTGACGGCATCATTGCGCTGGTTGCCTGTGACAAGACGATCCCTGGCGCGGCGATGGCACTGCTTCGTCTGAATATCCCTGGCGTCATCATGTACGGTGGCACAATCATGCCGGGCAAACGCAACGGCATCGACATCACATTGCAGGACGTATTTGAAGCAGTTGGCGCCAATGCAGCCGGCAAGATTTCCGACGAAGAATTGCTCGACATCGAAAACAAAGCCTGCCCCGGAGCTGGTGCTTGTGGTGGGCAGTTTACGGCCAATACCATGGCCACCATCATGGAACTGATTGGCCTTGCTCCGATGTTCACCGGAAGCACTCCGCAGGTGGACCCGGCGAAGAATGACGTAGCGATTCGCTGCGGCAAGATCATCGTTGATGCCGTAAAGCGTGACCTCAAGCCCCGCGACATCTGCACAAGAGCAGCCTTCGACAATGCAATCGCAAGCGTCGCGGCCACTGGTGGCTCAACCAATGCCGTGCTGCACTTGCTCGCCATGGCCCGGGAAGCCGGCGTTGAGCTGAAGATTGATGACTTCCAGGAGATCAGCGCCCGCACACCGCTGCTCAGCAATCTCAAGCCTGCCGGCAAGTTCACCGCAGCTGATGTTCATACCGCTGGCGGGATTCCTGTTGTTGCCAAGTACCTGCTTGAGGGTGGCTATGTAGATGGCACCACGATGACAGTTACCGGCGAAACTTTCGGCGAAGAGGCCATGAAGGCTGTGCCGACTCCAGGCCAGGAAGTAATTCAGCCCACTACCAACCCGATCAAGAAGTCTGGTGGCCTCGTGATCTTGCGTGGTTCGCTTGCTCCCGACGGTTGCGTGATCAAGGTAACCGGTATTGAACGCAAAGGCCAGCGTGGCCCGGCGAAGGTTTATGAGCGTGAAGAAGACGCGATGAAGGCCGTTACCGGCGGCGAGATCAAGGCTGGCGACGTTGTAGTAATTCGCTACGAAGGCCCCAAGGGGGGCCCTGGCATGCGCGAGATGCTGGGCGTCACTGGCGCAATCATGGGCGTAGGTCTGGGCGACACAACAGCGCTCTTGACCGATGGCCGCTTCAGCGGAGCAACCCGCGGCTTCATGGTGGGCCACGTGGCGCCTGAAGCAGTCGACGGCGGCCCGATCGCCTTTGTCGAAAACGGCGACATCATCAACATCGATATCGAGAATTGCAAGATCGATCTCGAAGTAGATGAAGCTACGCTCGCTGCGCGCAAAGCGAAGTGGACCGCACCGGAACCGAAGTACAAGACTGGCGTTTTTGCCAAGTACATCAAGACGGTAGGTTCGGCGAGCGAAGGCGCAATCACCTCCAAGATCTTCTAGAAAAGCGGATTCACACATATGTACTCGATGGACAACATGAAGAAATTCCCCAAGATGGGGAAGCTCGCGCCAGACGCTATGGCCGCATTTACCGCCTTCGACAAGGCGGCAATGGCCGATGGCGCGATTCCAAAGAAGTACAAGGAACTCATGGCCCTGGCTGTCGCGCTCACTACACAGTGCGTGTACTGCCTGGAAATCCATCGAAAAGCAGCATTGCGTGCAGGTGCCACCGAGGAGGAACTTACCGAGGTGGCACTTGTAGCAGCCGCTTTGCGCGCCGGGGCTGCCATGACTCATGGCACTCATCTGATTTCTGAAGAAACTGTGATTGAATAGCAGAGAGGATTTTTGAACCAGATGAAACGATTCGCGAGCGCAACCCTGTGGGTTTTCCTGTTGGCAGTAGCATGGCATTTGTCCCCGGGTGGGCCCAATGCAGTGATGGGCCAGGCCGGCGGAGCCGGCGTGAGTGGCGAGGGCAAGTACAAGTTCCGTGTACTCTATACTTCCTCCCATCTGCCTGAAGAAGCCCAGAAGGTACTCAAGGCAGCCCATGGCGGCTTCGCAATCGACCGTCGTCCGGGCAAGGGCGAAGTCTATTTTTCGCTGCCCGGCGCAGGAATTGTTCAGATCAGCTCAGACCTCAAGACCACAAAGATGCTCGCCACCGACCCTTCGATGCGCGACACCAACATGCACAATGCGATGTTCTGGCAGGCCAAGGACGGCACACCCTTTCTTAGCTTCCCGGGCAACGGCGTGGGCAAAGTCTTCACCACCAGCATCGATGGGAAGCTAATCCACACCCTCAACGCACCCGACGGCAAGACCGACATGGGCCACCCCGTAGCAACCGATTATTTCGCTGGCCGTGGCAATTTCATCCCCACCGACGTGGAACAGCTCGATGGCATGTTCTACATCCCCACCGGCTACTCGAATCTTGACTTTGTGCTGACGGCAAAGATCACCAGCACCAACCCCTTCAAGGCCGCCTGGCACGACCTCGCCTTTGGCGGACGCGGCACAGCCGCCGGGCAGCTTGGCACCGGCCACGGCATCACAATCGCGCCTGGCACGACGCGCATCGATGTATCAGATCGCCCCAATTCCGAGATTGATCGCTACACTCGTTACGGCCAGTATCTTTCGACACTGCGCCTGCCACTTGGCTCCTTCCCCTGCGACGTCTACTACATGGACAACTATGCTGTGGTTGGTGCACTTCATGGTTCAGACCGCAGCAAGGGCGCACCCGTTTATCTGCTTGAGAACGACAAGCTGGTTTCGACTGTAATGCCCAAGGAAGATCTGGGCCTCGCAAACTTCCAGCACATCCACAACGCGGTGATCAAAGAAGTGAACGGGAAGATGTACATCATCGCGCAGGCCTGGAACCCGGGCGACTTCGCAATCCTCGAACAGATCAAGTAGTAGTAAGAATTGGAAATGGCCCGGCGGTGGTGACGACTTCAGTGTCGTCGCCCTCGTCGGGATCAAGGTAGCGGCTGTCGAGCAGACGCTGCAATTTCACGTTACCCATTGCGCTCAAGAGGGAATCCTTGAGATTCGGGTGATCCTGTTCCATCTCGGCAAAGAAGTCCCGTACGCTGCGGCGCACTGTGCCTGTCTTTTGCGAACAACCGCAAGGAATCACAGGGCAACCCAGCATTTGCGCGTAGGCTTTGGTGAGGGTCTCGGGGGTGTAAACCAGGGGCCGGATGAGACGGAAGTCTTTGTCCTTGGAATAGGTAACCGGAGGCAAGGAGCTGAGCGCCCCGGTAAACATCGCATTGCGCAGAAGAGTCTCGCAGAAATCGTCAGCAGTATGGCCAAGCGCGATGACATTCACACCGAGGCCTTTGCAAACTTCATAAACTGCCCGGCGGCGGAAGCGTGAACACATGTCGCAACCGTGATCCGGCTCATCATCGATCAAACGCAGGCTCGGCGGGTCAGTAAAGCAATGCCACTCGATTCCACGCGAGAGCAACCATTCCCCATACGGCTGGATTGGTGCCAGAAACTTGCCCTGCTCAATCGTGAAGGCGCAAACAGTGAAATTGATTGGAGCCCGCCGTTGCAACGCAAGCAGGGCCTCCAGCAGAGTCACCGAGTCTTTGCCGCCAGACACACCGACGGCGACGCGGTCTCCTTCGCGAATCATTTTGAATTTGGTTACGGCCTCTCCGACTTTACGGAGCAGCGCTTTTTCGAGGTCCAAGATTCTATTATCGGCGACTTTAGAAGGCTGCGGGCAACTGGATTACTTCAAAGTGTGAAAGGTCCTGCCCCGTGGACTTCAAAGCAGCAAAACATTCAGCAGGAGTTTTGGCCACAGCGGCAATCTTTCGCAAGGGCAGACGATGCGCATCGTAGAGTTCCAACGCAACCCAGTAGCCAGTCAGTTGTTCGCGCAAGGGGAGGCTTAGCTCTTCCGGAGCATGCCCAAGGGCCTCAGAGATCATCATTGCCGGTTCAGCTCTTCCAGCAGTGCGGGCATACCACGACGCCGATAAATATCCGACAGACGCTGTTCTTCGAGGCTGCCCGGGATCAGCTTGGCAAGACGCGCTTCATCGCGGAAAGCACTCGGCGGCACCCAGACATCTCCATTGGCAAATTCCACCTGCTGCACGAAGCCAGTCAGGCTCTCCACCTTCATCGGTAAACCCATCGGCCGATTCAGCGTAACGTTGGCCGATGGCTGCACCGAGGCCCCGCCTTTGGGCTTCATCGACATCAAAGCGGGCAAGGACCCAGCCGAGAATTCACGGCCTTCCTGATCGCGAACCAGCAAACCCAGTTCAATCGAACGAACCTCACGCTTATCGCGATTCTGGAAAGCTAGCTCTAGAATTTGCAACTGATTGCCACTGCTAACAGCAACCGCTTTGATCCCTTCTACTGGCAGATCGGGTTGCGACAAAAATGCGGTTTCGATATTGCGTGAATTGGCAAGCGTGGCCGAAGAACGGGCCAGGCGCACGTCCAGTTTGGGGCGGCTATTATCGCGGGCCAAAACATCCAGCATCGTGCGGCGCAGAGCGTCTTCGCCATTGCGCGCCAGAATCATGCGCAAATGCTGACGGTCACGTCGGGCCTCGGTCTCCCAGGCGGTCAACTGCCGTCGGCTGCCCAGACGATTTGGGCCAAAGAAAGAAAGATCTTCAAACAGGATGCCGTCCAGTTGCACCTGCACCACGGCCACGCCAGAGCCACCGTTGGGCTGTAAGAGTCGCAGGTCGATCTTGACCGGGAACTCCTGCCCCGGGTAAACATCAAGACTCGGCACAGAAACACTAGCCTTGCCCCCTGCAGCAACTTCCTGAGAACTCACCTGCAGACTGATTCCACGCACCCGCAGGCGGCTGTTGTTCTTCAGCTTAAGCGACGTGCGTACGTCCACAACATAGGCCCCGCCGCGAGCAATCGCGCGAGATTCACCCCACCCTGAACTCACAACCGATACCGGAGCATCGGCTGGAAAATTCACCTTCAATCCGTCCTGTGCCGCAAGCGACGAAGCAAGCAGCGAAATCCCGAACAGAGCCTTATTCCACATAGATTTGACTCACAGTCACCTGGCCTGAATCCTGATCGACAACTGAGGAGCGCACGCTGCCCTCAAGGCCAACTTCGATTCGGTTTGATCTCGAAGCTACATTGCGCAGAATCATGCCACGGCCACGGCTTTCAACACCCACGCCATTTTCATCGCCACGAAGCAGGAATCCACCACTGCGCACTTGAGCCACGGCCGAAGGAATAGGCCGCGAACCAGGGCCAGCGAGAAACCAGCCAGTAATCACGATGACAGTCATGGCAACAATCGCTACCGCAGCCCGCCAGGGAATGTAGCGCTCCTCTTCTTTACGTCCACTCCCCTGATGGATGGCATCCACATCAAGGCCCAAACGGATGTTGCCTAGCATCTCCGCTTCAAGCTGGTCCCACTTGATGGCACGCGGCAATTCAAAACTGTCTACAGCGACATCCACCCGAGACCGGTCAGACCGGTAAGACGCTACCCTTGCGCGGCAGGCGGGGCAAACCAGGCAATGGGCCTGGGATTGGAGCTTCAGTATCAGGGGGAGGTCGCCGCTTGAAGCCAGTGCCGCCTCTTGTTCAGAAAAATGTCTCATTGCGCCTCCTTCCTCTTTTCGTAAATCGCTCGAAACTTCGTACGCGCATTGGCGATATGAGAACGCACCGTGGCTGGAGAACAGCCCAGGATCTCGGCAACCTCATGCGCCGGCATATCCTCGACGTCACGTAGCACCAGCGCAGTTCTCTCCCGCACGCTCAACGATTCCAGGCAATGATCGAGATAAGCAGCCTCTTCGGTGCGCAGCATCTCAACATCGGCACGACGGCTAACCGGGTCTGGCAATGGCTCTACCAGAGAATCAATTTCGGTAAAGTTCACACGAGCTTTGCGGCGCAAGAAATCAATCGCCGTATTGCTCGCCACGCGGCCCAGCCAGTGGTTGGCCTTCTCGATATCCTTCAGTTGATCTTTGCGCTGGAGTGCCTTGATGAAAGTATCCTGCGTCAGGTCTTGCGCATCGGCGACATTACCGACAATTCGGTAAATCAAGGCGAATACACGGCGAAGATTTTCGCGCACAAACCGATCCTGCAGCTCACGTTCTGAGGCGCCGGGGCTCGAATTGGGTGCGGATTTGGCCGACAATGGTGACTCCACTTCCCGTACTATCGCCACAAAGCTCATCTATCATTACTTGACGCTTGAAGATTCCAAAGCGTGCAGTGTGGCAATTCAGGTCTACGATTGAATTATATGAGACCCGTCCATGTTGCCGGAATTGGCAAGACCGCTTTCGGGGCCCTCGCCGGTAGAAGCCTGAAGGATCTGGCGGTGGAGGCAATCACCGCTTGCCTGTCAGATGCCGGAAAAAGCCCTTCTGATGCCGAAGCTGTTTATGTTGGCAATTTCGACGCTCCCTCCTTTACGGGTCAGAACCATCTCGCACCCTTTATCGCAGGTGCTGCCGGGATTCATGGCGTACCCGCAACGCGATTTGAGGCTGCTTGTGCCTCAGGCGGCAGTGCGCTCTTTCACGCGATGCAGGCAGTAGCTAGCGGCATCTATAACAACGTCCTGGTGTGTGGTGTAGAAAAAATGACCTCGCAGACCACGGCCAGGGTCGCGCAAATATTGGCTGGGGCTGGCGATGCCGAGCTAGAGTCCCAGATCGGTGCCACCTTCCCGGCAATCTTCGCAATGATCGCCCGTCGCCACATGCACCAATACGGCACCACGCGCGAGCATCTGGCGGCAGTAGCGGTCAAGAATCACTACAACGCCAGCCTCAACCCGCACGCTCACCTGAAGAAGGTGATCACCCTCGAACAGGCTCTTGCCGGCAAACCCGTGGCCGAGCCCTTCACGATCTACGACTGCTCGCTGGTAAGCGACGGAGCCGCGGCGCTCTGGATTAGCTCAGAACCGGCAGCGATTCGGATCGCGGCCTGCGCCCAGGCCTCAGGGCCAGTATCGCTTGCTGACAAAACCGACATCACGACACTCGAAGCAACCCGGCTTGCTGCAGCCAAGGCCTACAAGCAAGCCGGCATACAGGCAAGCGACATTGACATCGCCGAAGTACACGACTGCTTCACCATTGCCGAACTGATCGCGATGGAAGATCTGGGCTTCGTCGAAAAAGGCGGCAGCGGCCCCTGGGTGGCCTCGGGCGCAACCGGCATCCAGGGAAGTCTTCCCGTCAACACCTCAGGCGGCCTCAAAGCGAAGGGCCACCCGATTGGTGCCACCGGCGTTGCCCAGATCTGCGATCTCATTCTGCAGATGCGGGGCGAGGCTGGCCCCCGGCAGGTAGCCAAAGCCAACACTGCACTGGCACAAAACCTGGGTGGCAGCGGCGCCACCAGCGTTGTCACCATTCTTCAGAGGAACTAGCATGCGCCAAGCCATCGTCTACACAGAAACAGTGATCCACTCGGCACCCGAGCAGTTTGCCGCCGACGCCCCCTATCAGATCGCACTTGTTACATTTGAAGATCAGTCTCGACTTCTCGTTCGCATTTCGGGCCAGCGTGTCCAGATCGGCGATACAGTACAAGAGCTTGAATCATCGTTGACTTACCCAATCTTTGAGGTCCTTTCGTGAAACCTGCTTCCCGCGTGGATGCGCTTCAACTTGAAGGCGCATTCTCTGTTCTGCAAAAAGCCCGTGCGCTTGAGGCGCAAGGCAAGCACATCATCCATCTGGAAATCGGCGAGCCCGATTTTGATACGCCAAAGCATGTAGTAGAAGCGGGCAAGGCGGCGCTCGATGCCGGCTGGACTCACTATGGGCCGAC
>JBIPMY010000066.1:0-18914 GCA_044376335.1 Bryobacter sp. | reverse complement strand
CGACAGCAGAACTGGGTGCAACGATCGGCAAGACTGTAGCTCAGATGACGCTGGCAGCGCTGGGCGTATATATGATCGTCGAATACGTAGCGGAACACGCTTGGGAAATCGGGCAATTTGCGATCGCAGCTTTCGATCTGGCGGTAAACCAGGCACCGTATCTCGCAGGGCAAGCCTATGAAACTCTGATGGATTTGGCAGCGCGCTACTTCGCCGAAGCCGTAGGGCTATTCTGCGGCTTTTTGGTTTTCGCCGTTGCAACTCTGATTATGGTGAAGATGGCAACTAGCAAGAGCAAGAGCGCCATCGAGGTTCGGGAACTGTTTGAATCGAAATTGAATCAGATGTGCAAGGGGATTGTGCAGTATATCCTGCCCAAAGCCCAAGAGCTGAGATTCAAACTGCAGCCCAAAGGGATGGCCAAATTCGCGGTTGTGAAGGGAGGCGTGGGCCCTGGGAAGATGAGCGTGATCACGACCGCCGCGAGGTATGCACGCAGAGTCATGCCGCGGGTAGTGGACCCGATCACGAGGATGGTTCGGTTTCGATCCTTTTCGGAATTGGACGCATATCTGAGATCTGAGGGCTTCAAGCTCACGGGTGTTAAAGAGTTCGGGCCTGACGGCTCAGGTGGAAAACAGATCTTCTACGAGCGCGGCAACGTTTGTTGCCGCGTCAAGACACACGGAGACAAGGGAGGGCCTCGTGAGGCGACGCCTCATATCTCATTTGGACTGAACGACGGTACGGGGACCGAATGGAACAACGATCTGTCTAAATTCAGTTTCGACGGGAAGCTTGCCTTCAAGAATAACGGCCAACCGGCAAGGTTCAAGCCAGTCCCAGGTGGAACAAATCCAAAGGACTTCCAAGGCATTCAAGGAGGGCTAGACGCTAGCCCTGGCGATACGATGCAAGATGCCTGGGCGCAAAGGACACATTTCAACACAAAGCCAGGCTTCAATTGGAGTGGGGTGGATCAGGCTATAAGCGGGGCGCCGGTGTCGAAGTAACGGCTACGGATTCGATTTGGGCCAGACCACGCCCTGGTCTTTTTTGGTGACCGGGGCGATGCCTTTGAAGTGGAACTTCTGGAGGCGTTGACCGCGATAAGTTTCGGTGGTGTAGATGTTGCCTTTGGAATCTGTGGCGATGGAGTGGACGGCGTAGAACTGGCCGGGCTGGCGGCCTCCGTCGCCGAAGGTGGTGAGCACTTCGAGGGTGTCTCGCTTGAGGACGTGGACCTTCATGTTGGAGCCGTCGGCGACGTAGATGTAGTTCTGGCCGGAATCTTTTGAGAGGGCAATGTCGAAGACAGAGCCATCGCCGAGAGTGTTCTTTTCGATGAAGACTTCTTTGACGAAGGTGCCGTCGGCTTTGAAGACCTGGATGCGATCGTTGGTGCGGTCGCAGACGTAGAGGAGGTTGTCGTTGGCCAGAGCGACGCAGTGGACGGGAGTGCGGAATTGTTTGGCGACGGGAGCAGCGGGGTCATAAGCAGGGAGTTGGGTGTCGTCGGGTTTTGAGCCGTAAGCACCCCAGTGGCGTTTGTACTCACCGGTGTCAGCATTGAAGACGATGACGCGGCGATTGCCGTAGCCGTCGGCGACGTAGAGTTCGTTGGTTTTGGGGTCGACGATGGACTTGGCGGGGAGGCGGAGGTTCTTTGTATCGTTGCTGCCCTTGCTCATGTTGGGCTGGCCAATCTGCATGAGAAGCTTGCCGGCTTGGGAGAACTTGAGGAGCATGGAATCGTAGACGGGGCCGGCGTCGGCCATGCGGTCTTCGTTATGGGCGATGGGGGCGGCCTGCTTGCCGCGGCCGTTGCCGCCAATCCAGACGTTGCCTTTGTAGTCGACATCGATGCCGTGATTGGACGAAGGCCAATTGTAGCCATTGCCGGGGCCACCCCATGAGCCGACAAGGTCGCCCTGTGGGTTGAATTCCAGGACAGGGGGAGCGGCGGCACAGCAGGTGCTGGCTTTGGGCGTCATGGTGGCGTATTGCTCTTTGGCTTCGAGTGAGGCCTGACGGTGGAGGATCCAGACGTGATCTCGAGAATCGACAGCGACACCAATGACAGGGCCGACGACCCAATGATTGGGGAGGGGCTTGGGCCACATGGGGTCGACTTCAAAACGTGGGGCCTGGGCGGTGGCGGCCTGAACTTGAGGACGCTGCCAGTAGGTGATGAGGGCGAGGGTGGCGATGATGCCGAAGAATAGGATCCGCTTCACAGTGGGACGATCATATCGAATTTTGAACAGACCGCATTGTATGATGACGGGGTTGCTGTGGAAGTGGCTGGGAATCATCGCGCTTGTGTGTAGCCTTGGGGCGCACGAGATCCCTCGTGACGTGAAGGTGGAGATGTGGCTGAAGCCCGAGGCCGGGAAGATGACGATCGCAGCGCGGGTGCCGCTGAAGGCGATGCGGGATGTTGTGTTTCCGGAGGTGGCGGGCGGGTATCTGGATGTGGAGAAGCTGGAGCCGCAGTTACCCGTGGTGGCAACGACGTGGGTATCCAATGCGATTTTATTGAGGGAAGGTGAGCGGGAGTTGGGGCGGCCGCAGGTTGTGGGGACGCGGCTGGCGTTGCAGTCTGACAAGACGTTTGAGGCTTTTGGACGTGGGGTGAAGACTGCGTTTGGTAGCGAGGCGCGAGTGGTGTGGGATCAGTTGTGGCTGGATGTGTTGATGGAGATTCCGGTTGGTGATGCGGCTTCGAGATTTGCAGTGAGGCCGGGGATGCAGGGGCTGGGCTTGCAGGTGTTGACGGTGTTGCGATTCAAAGAGAGGGCGTTTGAATTGCATGGAGATGCAGGCTGGGTGGAGTTGGACCCGAGTTGGTGGGGGGCCGCACGACGATTTGTTGTTCTGGGGTTCTGGCACATTCTCGATGGCATGGACCATCTGCTGTTTTTGCTGTGTCTGGTAATTCCTGTGAAGCAATTGGGGCGGCTGGTTTGGGTGGTGAGTGCTTTCACCGTCGGGCATTCGTTGACCTTGATTGGAGCGGCTATGGGACTGGGGCCGGATGCGCTTTGGTTCCCTGCCCTGGTGGAGTTAACGATTGCAGCTTCTATTGTGTGGATGGCGCTAGAAAACATTTTTGAGAGAGGCGGACGGTGGGTAGTGGCAGCACTGTTTGGGCTGGTGCATGGATTTGGATTTTCGTTTGCGCTGCGCGAGAGTTTGCAATTTGCCGGATCGCATTTGATGAGCTCGCTGGTGGCGTTTAATGTGGGGGTGGAGTTGGGGCAGCTAATGGTAGTGGGTGTGTTGTGGGGCGTCTTTCAAGTTGTGAAGCTGGAACGCCTCGGTGTGATTGTCTTGTCTACGCTGGTGGCGCATACAGGATGGCACTGGATGCTGGAGCGATGGGAGTTGCTAGCTAAGTATTGGAGGTAGGCTGCTGGGACTTGAGCCAGAAGAGTTGTTTGGAGCTGATGAGGAGATTCTCGATCAGGATATCGGTGGAACCTTCGGCGACCTGGTTGAGGTTTAACGTTTGAAAGTCCTGGCACTTGGCGCAATATTTGATATCGACGGTGAGATAGCTAGTGGAAGTCTTGATGTAATCAGGCGGCACGATGAAGGACTGCAGCATGTGGAGGTCTCCGCTCTTGAGACTCTCGAGAAGCCTCGGAAGCGTTGCCTCGGATGGAGTCTTGAGAATCAAGAGGCTGGTGTTGTCTTCGGCCCACAAGTTACACCGCTCACAAAAGACATCCTGCTTTGAGAGGGCAAAGATCATAAGCATGGAAATTGCGAAGCAAAGGTATTCGGGGATGGACGGGCCAACGAACAAGAAAATGAGCGATGAGGTGATGGCAAGAGAAGCCATCGCAACGCGGTTGCGAAGTTTGGTTTGAGTGATGGCAACTGTGATCGCTGCGAACATGATCAAGCCATAGGCCAAAGCGAGCACGGGATTGATTGCCCAATGAAAGAGGCTGTGCAGCTTCTCGTACGGGTAGTTGAGACTGAGGGTGAGCAAGCAAATGAGGAAGAGGGCGAGGAAGTAGCGTGGCCAGGAGTAAAGCCCGGATTGAGCGTAGAAGCGAGTGATGCTGGGGCGGAGTTGTGAAATGTCACCGCCTTCGAGCGCGACCTTTACAAAGTGGATGGAGTCTTTGACGTTTGAAGGATTGCGGTCAATGGAAGCAGCGAGCTTGTTCATCCGGGAGCGAAAAGCGGCGGCTTCGACAGGCTCCATCTTTGTATCGAGAATTCTGGCGGCATCGAGAAGGCCAACGGCCGCCGGGCGGCCGTCTTCGATGAAAGCGTCAATGTCTCTTTTGTCTTTGAGGGCACGGAGTTCTCTTGCAGTGAAGCGGCCGTCGGCACCAGCAACGGCAAGGAGGATCCAGTAGGGAACGAAGGCGAGAGTTGTGGTGTCCCAAAGATCGAGAAGGCCGGCATCGGTTTGCGAGGGTGGACCATCGGAGCTTAGAGAGAAGTCGCCGGGCTGGAGAGATGGGTCATCACGGTGGGCACGAGTGAGGAGTTGCAGGATGCGATTCTTCTCCCGCTGGCCGCGGTAGAAACTGCGAAGAGCCCATGCAAGGGAAGCCCCAAATAGAGCTGCAAAGACGAGTCCCATCAGGAAGACGATCTCGTCGGTACCGCCGAAGAGAACAAAGCCGACGGCCCAGATGGCGATTGCAGTGACGGTGCCGGCTGCGATTGTGAGTGAAGAGGCGTAGCGCTCGAGGCGCAACTGATCGGTTAAGCGCTGCTTGTGCTCGAGATCGAGGTTGATGCTGGCATTGAAGAAGGCAGTGGAGGGGTCGTCGAGCTTGCCCGGGTCAATGCCGCTGGTGGCCCTTGCAAGTTCGTCGCCGGTGAGAAGATAGCTTGAGTTTTGACCGTTGCGGAGCCAGATGCGTACGGCGCGCTCGAAGGGCTTGAGCGAGGCATCGAAAGCGTCGTTGCTGATGGTGACGGAGTGGACGAGACGGTCGTGAGAGAGTTCGAACCAGATGGAGTTGGCGCGATGCTCGCGTCTGAGAAGAAGCGCATCAACAAGGGCATCGAGATAGAAGTTGGGGAGGCCGTCTGTTTCATCCGGGGCTAGCAGGACCTGACCGCGCAGGCCACCGGAGGTGATGAGGCGTTCTTCGATCCATTCGCGAATGTCGGCTTCGAGGGTTTGATCGCCATCGGCAATCTCGCGCACGCGGGCTGCGTAGTAATCAGCCATGGCGGTGGAGACATCACCGGCGGCCTGGATATCGTCTACGTCGATGGTGAGTTGATCGTCGGGGAGCTGGAGCCAGAGTGCGCTGCAGACGACTTGAAGGTGAGCCGTTTCGACGGTGTAGCCGGTGATGAGTTCGCTGGTGCCGTCGGGTTGCTGCACCTGGATGGTTGCGAGATCTTCGATGAGGTTGTCGAGAGCGGGTGCTGTGAATGTGCGGCCGGCTCTGGCTGCGGGCTTGGCGATGGCTTCTTTGGCAGCGTCGAGGTTGAGATGATCTATGCGGAAGCGGTTGTTGAGCTGAGTGGGGATGGAGTTGCGGTATGGATCGAGGGCACCGAGAAATTCTTCGCGGATGAGGAAAAGGGCCCAGATGGAGGGGTCGTGCAGGAGGTCGCCGAGTTGTTCGAAGAAGCCTTTGATGGCATCGAAGTTGAGAGGATCTGTGGTGAGCACTTCTTCGAACTGATCGAAGATCAAGAGGACGGGTTTGGTGTTGGTGCGGCGTTGCTGAGCGTAGTCTGCGAGGGTTGTGGCCGTGGGGGATTCTTCGAGGCAGCTGAGGGTGCTGTAGGTGAAGCGGTTGGCGGCATGATCGGTTGCCGGCTCCTTGACGCGCACGGGACCCCAGATATCGAAGAGGTCTTTGAGTTTGGGGATGAGGCCCGCCTGGACGAGGGAGCTTTTGCCGGCGCCAGATGGGGAGTGAAGAACGACGATGCGGCCTGAGATGAGGAGGCTGTAGAGGCCTTCGATCTCTTTGGCGCGGCCGTAGATACGTTCGCCCGTCTCGAAGGGACGTGGGCCCTGGTATGGATTAGCGGTCGGCATACTCGGACTCTGTCTGGGTGTTTGAGATGTTGGGGCGTTTGGCTAGCTCGTCAGTGAGCTGGTTGAGGAAATCGACGGAGGAGCCCCAGTAGACGTCGATTTGTGGTTCGCCGCGGGAGCCTCGTCTGGTGGAGGCGAAGTAGTTGATGAGGTATTTGCGGGCACGCTCGGGATCGGTGAATCTCGCGTCTTCGGGGTCGAGCTGGACGCCGATGTGAGTCTTGCCCTGTTGGAGGCTGATGCCTTCCTGCATCATGATCATGCGGAAGAGTGCGCGGAATATCCAGGAGTCTAGAGAGAAGCCGAGGAAGAGGAGCGAGCGCGTGCAGAAGAGGCTGCTGACGTGCGGGGGGATGAGCTTGTATTGAGAGGCAGAGACGGTGAAGTCGAAGAAATCGTCTTCTGTGAGTACCCAGTGATCGGGTACCTGGCAATCACCGAAGATGCTGTAAACGAGGGGACGATCGACTGAGAATTCGCTGGCTTCGATTTGCGGGGCGACGGGGCTGGGATTGGTTGGGGTGCGGCGCCATTTGCTGAGGATAGCGAGAGGCTTCTTGTTCTGGGCCTTAAGAGAGGCGAGGATCTTGCCATGTGCAGTTGCGTTGATGAAGGCAGAGAGCGGGAGTTTTGCGATGGGGTCGAAGTTGGCAGTCTTCTGATTGAGGATGGCCTGCTGGATGGCGTTGCGGGTGTAATCGATACCCTTGGTGATGGCGAGGTATTGCGCTACCTTGGCGAGATCGTTGCGGTCTGCCGGGGAGAGGGGGAAGCCTTCTTCGGTGGCTAGTTTGAGGGCGATTTCACTGGAGGCGCCGACGACAAGGTCTGGGCCAATGATGGGAAGAGCGTTGCCAGCATGGATCTGGAGGCATAGGTCACCCCAGAAGTCATTGGTGGAGTTGGGAGCGCTGAAGCCGGGGTCGTACCAGATGCGGCCGGACTTGAGGCGAAGGAGGAGGACGGGCATCCAGGCGTCGTGATTGTCGCGGACTTCGAAGCGGGCGGTGGAAAGGGCGCGATCGATCTGGCCGTCTTTGAGGAGTTCTTTAAAGAAGAGCGGCATCGCGGCCTGGATGGAGGCCATCGAGATGTTGCCCTGCATGGCAACTACAGCGGGGATGCCGGCGGCAGCCAGGAGGGTGGCGAGAGTGGTCTCGGATGGGGCGGCGCTTTGGCAGGAGGCCAGGACAACGAGGCGTGGAGGCGGGTCTAGCCGAGCGATTTCTGCTGCCAGGTCTTTGGCTGCGGTGATGGTAACGAGGCCCTGATCGTCGGCGAGGCAGAGGATGGGCTTGTCATCAATGACCATGCCATGACAGACGAGGTAGAGGATGTCGGGCGAAGTTTGGAGGGCTTCGGTGAGGGACTTGAGAGTGAGCGGATGTGGGAGAAGCGTGGTTTCGATATCTTTGAGGGCGGCGAGAATCGGCTCGGATTCTTTGGCGATATCGATGGAGGCGAGGTTGAGGCTTTCTTTGAGGTTTGTGGGTGCGGCGATGGCGATGGTGGCTTTGAGGCTCTGGCGGGGACAGAGTTTGACGTTGCGCCAATCGCGGCTTGAGAGGAAGCGGGAGAAATGGATTTCTTTGGAGGTGCTCAAGGGAAGATCGCCGTTGAGATCGGTAAGGAGTTCCCAACGAAAGGACTGCAGGGTGATATCGCCTGAGGCGAGGCGGAGACGGAGGCGGATCTCGAGGTCTTTGGCACGGAAGGCGGCAAGGGCTTCGGCCCAGTCTCTCTGGACTTCGGGGGTGGAGAAGACTTGCGTGGCAAGGAGCTTGCCGTATTCGAGGGGTGTTGATTCGAGGTCAGCGAAGGTAACAGGGTTGAGGGTGGCACGGCCCTGGGCTGGAGGCCGAAGGGCATCGGTAGTTGGGTCTGTAATGCGGAGCTCCACCTGGTAAAGGCTTTGACCGAGTGGGTTGAGGGAGAGCTCTATTTCTGCGTACGGCACTAGTTCTTAGGTCTGTATCGTAGCACTCGTGAGTTCAGCCTAGTGAGGGAGTAGCGTAAGCTTCTGGAATTGTCTATTGGAGGCCTTTACCTAGAGGCACAAACAGAAAGTCTGAGGCAGGCTGATTGCAATTGGTTGAATGCGACCGGACTCGGGCAAGAGCCTCATGTGCATGCGGTTGGTATTGCGGAGGTGCGGCTGCAACGGCTTCTTGCGCCAATGTATCGGCCTCAGAGTTGCGATTTTCGTGGAGAAGTACAAGCGCCAAGTGGGCGAGACTTTCCCAAATATCTTCTTTTTCATCGATTTCACGAAAGACTTGTACCGCAGGTTCGAGGTGTGCGCGCGCTGTCGTGAAGTCTCCCCGGTGTAGGGCTAGTTTACCGAGTTCGGTGTGGATGAGAGCAGGTAGGCCTGGTATTTGATTGGGAAGCCCGACTCCAAGTTGAAGTGCGCTTTGGAAGGTATCTTTTGCGGCTGCGAGATCGTTCTTTTGAACTAACGCTATTCCACGAAAAACGAAAAACAGAGGGCGGAACTCGGCGGCACGTGGGTTGTCACTCTGATCCAAAGCGGAGTCCATCTTGTCCAGAATGGCCAGATAGAAATTTGGCCTGGTGCAATCGTCTTCCACATTTCTTGCGATGGGGAGTAAGGCTATGGCAAACTCAAGCGGTTCGAGTGTGGGGTGGATGATGTCGAAAATTTGAGCTGCATCCTCAATGCGGTGAAGACCACAAAGGGCAGCGATAAGTGTTGCGCCTGAAGCTTGGGCTAGTTCGAAGTCACGATTGCCGGTTGCATACTCAAAAGCGGATTGGAGCGGAGGCAGAGCCTGCTCGAACCTGCTACGCAGAACACAGACCTGGCCTTCGATGGCATCCAGTCTTGCAGTTAGATAGGCGTCAGCCCGTTTGACTATGGCAGCTCTGACTTCGGGAAGTTGCTGGTCGAATTGGTCCCAATTCTGATTATCGACCGTGCCTGCAATCTGTGTGAAGAGCCGTTCGGCTTTTCGGAAGTGGGAGGACAAAGGAATGATGAAGACTTTGGTCAATACGAATACAAGAATGGCTATGAGAGGGATGGCCTTCCAATTGAGGTTATGTCGTGCCTGATTGAGCAAGAAGCCGAGGCCAGCGACACAGCCAAGCCCGAAGATTGTAAATATGATGTACTGCGCGGCCGGGGTTGCTTTTCGCGTGAAACGTATTACCAAACCAAGCGCGACAATGACGAGCGCAATGGGAAGAAGGTAGACCCAAGCACCTGTTGTATAGTCACTTACAGACAATAAAGCCAAAATCATTATGGAATATCCATCGACTTAGGAAATTATTTACTGTAGAGCCTACACTAAGTTTCACAAAGACAAGGCTTGACCCTGGCCTTAGTACTTTTGAGGCGGGGCGGTTCCTGTCGCGGGGTTGTAGTTGGGGTTCTCGGGATTGATGGGGTTGCGCTTGGGATCGAAGCTGCCTCTGGGCATCTGGGGCATCTGTTCGGATTCGAGCCAGGCGGTGTGGGTGAGGTCCCGGAGGAGTTCGCTTGATTTGGCCATCAGCTTGTAGACGAGCTTGCGGGCTTGCTCGTGGTCTTTCTGCGTGTAAGCGCCGAGCTTGTCGAGTTCGTAGACTTCTTCGACGTGAGAGAAGCTCATGGCGATGTGATCGAGGATGGCTTGCCACGGATCTTCGACTTTTTTGGCTGGCTTGATGAGAGATTTGAAGTCGTCTTCTTTGAGTTCGATGAGGTCTACGAACTGAGATTCAAAGCGGCCGTGGACTCTTGGGTCTCTTGTGTATTCTTTGGGGTTGGGGCCGACCCAGCCATCGTGGTGGATCGAGACGTGGAGGGGCATCGCGGCGTCGGCAATGTAGTGGCCGAGGCGGCCCATGTAGCCGGCCATCTCGAGTTCGATCATGCGCTTGAGCTTTTCGTCTTTGGCTAAGCGGTAACGGCGCATGGAGATGCGGAGGTGCTCGTAGTCTTCCATGACGGCGTAAGGGAGGGTACCGGTCCAGCGGACGTTGGTGAGCTTGGCGCGTTCGGGGTCTTTGGCCTTGAGGCGATTGTGTTCGTCGTAAAGAGCGAGGACAAATTCGTAGCGCGAGCGGGGGATGATTTTGAGGAAGCTGAATTGCTCCTGGAACCAGCCGTGGTTGGGGTCTTCGAGGATCTTTGAGTTGGGGTCGGAGATGCCGCGGTAGGTGTCCGGGATTGGAGCCCAGTAGGTGATCCAGTCTTCGTGAGCCTTGAGGAAGGTAGGGCCGTTTTCTGCGAGAAGCTGGACGGCGGCGCGGTTGACGACGCTGTGCGCGCGCGGGCCCCAGGGGAAGGCGAGTTGAGCAATGAGGAGGAGGGTTGCGAGTTTGCGCATTAAAAGCTGTACCTCATGCCGAACTGGAAGACGCGACCGGGGCGGGTGGCTGTGATGCGGCCGAAGTCGGCGGCACCGTCGCGATTGACTACAGCGCCTGTGCAGCTGGCGATGCTGCAACCGGGGTTGAAGCGATTCAAGAAGTTTTCGGATTCGGCGATCAGCTCAAGAGTCTGGCCTTCGAAGATCTTGATCTTGCGCGCGAGGCGGAGATCCATCTGCGCGAAGTTGGGGCCCTGGAAGGCGTTGCGGCCGCGGCCGACGATGCGGTCGTTGAGGACAAGATCGTTGTTGAGATCGGCACCGGCGAGCGCGTTGATAGGGTAGCCGGAATTGTAGAAGAAGACGCTGGAGACTTCGAGGCCTTTGATGAATTTGAACTGCGGTGCCCAGAGGCCTTGGGCGGTGAAGTTGTGACGCACGTCGGTGGAGGCGTTGCCGTAGTCGTGAGCGAGGTTTGAGGGATCGGAGAGAGTGCTGCCGTCGAGTTCTGAATTGGCCAGAGCGTGTGACCAGGAGTAGGAAGCGCTGAGGAGGACGCCCTTGCTGAAGCGCTTGCGGAGGGTGAGATCGAGGCCGTTGTAGTTGCCGTTGCCGCCGGATTCTACGAGGTTGATTTGGCGGAAGCGGGTATCGGGACGGCCGAGGCTGCCCCGATAGATGGGGCGGCCATCAGCGAGGGTGCCGGTGGGGGCGCTGAGGTTGATGTCGCGCGAGTAGGAACCGAAGCGATGGCCCCAGTAGCTGTATTGGAGGTTGAGAGACATGTCGTCGAAGAGCTGGCGCTCGATCTGGAAGCTGGCGTTGTTGGCGTACATCACTTGGAAGTCTTTGGGGAAGGCAGTGACATTGGGGGGAGTCTGGAAGCTGGGGTCTGTGGTGGCGAGGAGGTTGGGGAAGACCGGGGAGCGGAGGTCTGTGCCGGGGACGGTGTAGTTGAGGATGCGGCGGCCATTGACCTGTGCGCCGTTAGAGACAAGCGAGAGGCTGGGAGAATCGTAGAAGAGACCGTAGCCAGCGCGGATGACGGTCTTGCCGTCTTTGAAGGGCGAGTAGCTGAGGCCGATGCGGGGGGCGATGTTGTTCTTGTCGTTGTTGATGCGGCGGGAGAGCTCGTAGGGAGCTTTGTCGTCGAGGATGGGGAAGAGGATGAGTTCGTAGCGGACGCCGAGGTTGAGGGTGAGCCGGGAGTTGATGCGGTATTCGTCCTGGACGAAGAGGTTGATGAAGTTGAAGCGGAGCTTGACTGAGTTTTCGCCGAGATCCTGCGAGAGCTGTGTGTAGGTGAAGGCGCGTTGGGTGGCTGGGTCGATGGAGCCACGCAGGGTGTTGAGGTATTGGTCGAGAGGCGTGACGGCGGGGCGGACACCGGAGACGGCGGCGAGACCGTTGAAGCTGAAGAGGCGGGTGAGGGCGCTGCGCACGTCGAAGTTGGTGGTTTGGTAATCGATGCCGGTTTTGATAGTGTGACGGCCTTTGGTCCAGGATAGGTTGTTAATGAACTGTGTGGAGGCTTCGACTGAGCCTGAGCCGGCGAGTGGGTTGACGCCGAAATTTGCGACGTTGTTGATGTTGATCTGAGCACCGTTTGGTTGGCCTGGGACGTAGGTTTCGCGGGTCTCGGCGCGGCGGTTAATGCCGAAGCGAAATTCGTTGAGGAGGGTGGGGGAGAGGACGGTGGCGAGCTGGGCGGCACCGCCGTTCATGCGGTCTTCGAAGGTGAGGCTGCGGCCGATGGTGGTGAGGCCGCCACCGCCGCCGGGCTGATCGTTGGTGAAGCGATTGTAGCGGAGGAAGCCGGAGTTTTTGTCGTTGAGCTTGAAGTTGAGCTTGCCCGAAGGGGTGTGGAAGGTTTCACCGAAGGGAGAGTTGCCGAGGTCAGAGGCGGGGAGGTTCAAGGCAGTCGCATTCGCGGGGAGGATGGTGACGGGCTGGGGGATCTTGAGGGGGTTGAACTCGTCGTTGATGAAGAACCAGAGGCGGTCTTTTTTGATTGCGCCGGCAAGGTTGCCTGCGACCATCCACCATGTTTGATCGGCTCGCGTTGCGGCGAGGGGAGCGCGGGCGGTGGTTTCGAGAGGACGATAGAGGCCCATGCCAGAGCCGTGGAGATCGTTGGTGCCGGAGCGTGAGATGACGTTGATGACGCCGCCGGCGGCGCGTCCGAATTCTGCGGAGTAAGCGCCGGATATGACTTGCATCTCTTGAACCGATTCGGGAGTGGAGATGACGAGGCGGATCTGACGGGCGTTGCGGCGGGCTGTGTTGTCGAGACCATCGACGGTCCAGGTGGAGCGGTTACTGCCGCCGAAGGTGAACTGGGTGGTGCCGAAGCCAGTGGAGGGGATGCCCTTTACGCCGGGGCCGAGGAGGTGGAAGTTGTAGACGTTGCGCGAGGTGATGGGGAGGGAGCGGATTTCTTTTTCGCCGAGCACTTCCTGCTGAGCGATCTTGCCCTGATCGACGATGGCGGCATCGGCGGTGACGGTAACGCTGTCGGTGAGGGCACCTACTTTTAGGGAGACATCGATGCGGGCTTGCTTGCCGACTGAGAGACGGATGCCGGACTGTTTGAATTCTGAGAAGCCTGTGGCAGAGACGCGGAGATCGTATTCACCGACCTTGAGGAGCGGGAAGCGATAGTAGCCTTCGCTGTTGGTTGTGGTGGTGATTTCGACGTTGGTAGAGATGTTGCGGGCAGCGATTTGGGCTGCGGAGATGCGGGCACCGGAGGCGTCCTGGATGTAGCCGTCCATGGCGGCATCGGAGGCGTTGGACTGTGCGAAGACACTTGTGGCGGCTAAGAGAAGAACTAGAAAGCGCATGTAGCTTTGAGGTTAGGAGGCGGGTGTTAACGGGAGATGAATGGTGGGTGACGATGTGGTTAGAAGGCTAACGCGTCAGGCGATCGTACGAAATAGCTGCCAGCATTGCTTCGTCCTGGCAGATTTCATTTGGTTGGCGGGAAGGCTTGTGCTTGGGCATGGGCCGCTTCGTTGAAGAGGGGATCGAGCTTGCCTGCAATTGAGTTTGCATCGAGATCCCGATCCCATTGAGATTGATCGCGCTCTTGGATCCACTGTGAGAGCCGGGTGAAGTCTTCGGGCGAGAGTTTTTCGATTGCTTGCTTAATTTGCTCAATTGCGGACATCGCTTTCAGATTAAGGGATGACGGCGAGGATGATGTTGCTTAAGGGCTAATCCAAGTTCTGCCACAATAGCAGAAAGGAGTTTGCCAATGGCCATAGCGATGACGCTGAACGGAAAGCCCGTTAGTGTTGAAGTCCCTGCGAACATGCCCCTCTTGTGGGTGTTACGCGATGAGTTGGAAATGTGCGGCACGAAGTTTGGGTGTGGTGCTGGACAATGCGGTGCTTGTACCGTGCATCAGGATGGGGTGCCGATTCGCTCGTGCCTGACTCCTGTGTCGTCGGTGGCTGGCAAGAAGATCACGACCATTGAAGGGCTGTCGCCTGAGGGGGCGCATGCACTGCAGAAGGCGTGGATGGAAATGGATGTACCGCAGTGCGGTTACTGCCAAGCGGGTCAGTTGATGACTGCGGCAGCGTTGCTTGCGAAGAACTCGAATCCGACCGATGCGGAGATCGAGAATGCTCTCGATGGGAATCTTTGCCGGTGTGGCACCTATACGCGTATCAAGAAGGCCGTGCACTTGGCCGCGCGCTTGATGCAGACCTCTAACGCATCGGGGGCTAACAACAATGAATAGCCGTCGTTTCTTTTTGAAGGTGTCGCTGCTGAGCGGCGGCGGAATGCTGATTGGCGGACATGAGGCGCTGGCACAAGGGCCGCGCCGGGCACAGGCTCCGCTGGACCCGAATGCGTTTGTGAAGATTGCGCCGGATGGCATGGTTACGCTGACGGGCAAGAATCCGGAAATGGGCCAGGGCATCAAGACTGCGCTGCCGATGATTCTGGCGGAAGAGCTGGATATCGACTGGAAGCTGGTTCGTGTTATCCAGGGTGACCTTGATGAAGTGAAGTTTGGTTCGCAGTCGGCAGGCGGTAGCCGGTCTACTCCGAATAACTGGGATCTGTTGCGGCAGGTGGGTGCGACGGCGCGCCTGATGCTTGTACAGGCCGGGGCGGCTAGCCTTGGTGTGCCGGTAGAAGAGTGCTCGACTGAGATGGGCCGCGTACTGCATAAGGCTAGTGGCAAGAGCGTGAGCTATGGCGAGATTGCATCGAAGGCCGCTGCGCTGCCGATGCCGAAGCCGGATCAAGTGAAGCCGAAGGATGCCAAGGATTACAAGATCATCGGCAAGAGCATGCCGACGATTGATCTTCCGGCGATGGTGACTGGCAAGCCGATCTACAGTATCGACTTCAAGTTGCCGGGCATGCTGTTTGCGGTTTACGAGAAGTGCCCTGTTTATGGTGGCAAGGCTGTTAGTGCGAACCTTGATGAGATCAAGAAGATGCCTCGCGTGACGCATGCGTTTATCGTCGAAGGTAATGGCGATGTGTCGAGTCTGGCGAGCGGTGTGGCGATTGTGGCTGAGAAGTGGTGGTATGCCAATGAAGCTCGCAAGAAGCTGAAAGTGGTTTGGGAAGAAGGCCCGACGGTTTCGCATACCAGCGTGGGCTATGACGCGAAGGCTAAGGAATTGTTTGCGGCAAAACCTGCATTTGCCATTCGCAAGGATGGGGATGTGGAAGCAGCTATCGCTGGCGGCGTGAAGAAGGTGGATGCGAAGTATCAGTATCCGTTTATCTCGCACGCACAGATGGAGCCGGGCAATTGCGCCGCACGCTTTGTTGATGGAAAGCTGGAAGTTTGGGCTCCGAGCCAGACTCCAGGACGCGGCCAGCAGATGGCTGCCAGTGCGCTGGGTCTTAAACCGGCCGACATTACCGTGCACCAGTTGCGCACCGGTGGTGGCTTTGGACGACGTCTTGCGAATGACTACATGATCGAGGCCGCGTGGATTGCGAAGCAGATTCCGGGTACGCCGATCAAGCTGTTGTGGACTCGCGAAGACGATATGCGTCATGACTTTTATCGCCCTGGCGGTTATCAGCATATGCGCGGAGCAGTGGATGCCAGCGGCAAGATTGTCGGATGGCATGACCACTTTGTGAGCTTTGGTGAAGGCGAGAAGTTTGTGTCTTCGTCGAACATTTCACCGGGAGATTTTCCGGCCAACTTCGTATCGAACTTTGGCGTGGAAGCAACCCTGATTCCGACCAAGGTACCAACCGGGCCACTGCGTGCGCCGAGGTCGAATTCGCTGGCATGGGTGATTCATTCCTTTATCGACGAGCTGGCTCATGCTGCGGGTAAGGACCCGGTACAGTTCCGTCTGGACCTGCTGGGGGATCAGCCTGTTGTGGGCAAAGGCATGGAAGCTTATGATGCCGGACGCATGAAGGCTTGCTTGCAGTTGGTGGCCGAGAAGAGTGGCTGGGGCAAGCGCACGATGCCTAAGGGCAGAGGCATGGGCGTTGGCTTCCACTACAGTCACAGCGGGTATTTTGCCCAGGTGGCTGAGGTGAGTGTCGATGCGCAGAAGCGTGTGAAGGTACACAAGGTTTGGGCAGTGGGTGATGTCGGTAGCGAGATCATCCACCCGAGCAGCGCGAAGAATCAGGTGGAGGGCGCAATCATCGACGGCATGAGCGAATTGATGGCGCAGGAAATCACGATTGATCGCGGCCGGACCGTGCAGACGAATTTTCATCAGCACCAGATGGTGCGGATGAAGCAGGCACCGCCCGAGATTGAAGTGCACTTCATCAAGAGCAAGAATTCGCCGACTGGATTGGGTGAGCCACCGTTGCCGCCTGTGCTGCCGGCGATTGCGAATGCGATCTTTGCGGCTAGCGGGATTCGTGTTCGGACCTTGCCGATGGCGAAGGAAGGATTCAAGTGGGCCTAAGGCTGGCTTGAACAGAATTGTTGAAAGATGGGGCCCCAGAAATGGGGCCCTGTTATTTTGGCTTAGATGGGTAGCGGTGGCATGCCCTGCTCCTGGCGAACCAGGAGACATTCGCGGATTGCATCTGCAAGATTGGCTTCAGCTTCTGCTTCCGTAATGCCTTGGCTCACACAGCCTGGGATGGAAGGGCATTCGGCGATGAAGATTCCGTCTTCATCATTGGATATGGAAACCAGGAACTTCATCCTCTTATGCTAGCGTCGCGAGTTTAGCCTGGACACGATGTCAGAGGCCAAAGGCGGGCTCGGTGAGGAACCCAGTGCCAGCGTGATGGAATTTCACTCGGAGATAGGTCTGTATAGCTTTAGCAATTTCGCTATCCGAAGAGGCGGCCATTCTGTCGAGGGTGGCTTGGATACGGGGAATAGCGACCGGGTTTTCGGTAGCCGTAAAGACAGCAAGACTGCGGCGCCCCATAGCAAGCAGTTGTTCTATCGCGTCGCCGTCAAAGGAAAAGTACTCGTGGGCGAAGAATTCGAGGCTTATGCATCCGGGAACATCGCGCTCACGTTGACTGGCGCGAAGGGTGGCGAGAAGCCAATCTCGCATGAAGTCCTCCGGTAAGGGAGGATCCTGCTCAAGAAACCAAACAGTCCCTTGCAGGAAAGGCCCAGCGACGCCGGGGTTCTTTTCTTCAATGGATTTCAGAAACGTCAGTTGCTCGGCCAGCGGAGCGGTAGGTTTCGGTGAGTGTTTTGTGCACCCAATGAATAGGGCACCCAAAGCCTTCGCTGCATTCGCTCGTACAAGATAGCTGGGATAGTTCAATGCCTCTAGAAAAAGCTGGGAATCGCGATACCAGTCAAACATTGCAAAGCGTTGTTCCTGACAATCGCGCAAGTGCCTCGCCTCGAAGTTAAAGTCTGCAGCAAGCCGCAAATTATCCAGTGAGCAATCATCTGAGAGTCGGCCCATGTGATGAAGAAGCCGAACCGAGTCCTGACAATCCCAGGATTCGGGTGCATCAGTCCTTTTGAGCAAAGGCCAACAGAAATTCACGATTGTCTTGTCCGACTGAATTACGAGCCAGTCAAGGAAAGGGCACATTGCCTCACGCAAATCCTCGAAAGCCGGACCCGGATGAGGAGGGAATTTCGTATGCAAGCGGGAAATCTGTTCCAGTAAGGAATATCTCACCGACCTCTGTTCTTCAGGTGTAATCCAATCTAGTTCCTGACTGGCCAAAGATGCGAGGCAACGGATTGCTTCGAGCCAAGGTCCACTGGAGTTGGTCTGTACCGGCTCCATTTTACGGATAGCTGAAAATAGGCCCTTGGCCGACAGCTTGTCCTCTAAGGCTTTGCTTAGATTCGCTACCCGATCTTCAATCGACGCCATAGCCCGATGCTAACAAATGGCCCAAAGTTGGGAATTGTGTCGCTAGCTTGTCTGAGGCGGTGTGTTTTGACTTATCTGAACCAGAGTTTGGGCTTTGATGAGGTTCGCTGGGCGACGACACGGAAGACGAGTTATGACTCGCTGGTGGCTTTTGCGGGGAATCCCGTGAAGCAGGCGCTGCCGGTGGGGGTGAGGCTGTTTCGACTGTTAAGGCTAGCTACTGGTGCTTATTTTGATGGGGTTTGGTGGATGCCGGAGGATGTGTTTACCGAGTTGCAGAACGACGCCAAGGGGAGTGGGCGGCTCTTTCGGAATTATGTGGCGCAGTTTATGGCTTTGCCGTCGGGGAATTCGCAGTTGTGTGTGGTTGAGATTGAGTTGACGAAACAAGTGTATGGTTGGGTGGGGAAATCGTCGCCGCTTTTTGGCCGGCCGGGTGGGATGGAGCAGGTTTTTCTGCCGAACTTGCAGGACCGGGATTATCCGAGGTCGAGCCTGCATGCGAAGGTGGTGCGGACTTATTGGTTGAAGTTCTGACGTCTTCCTCTCGAGCAAAACCATATACCAACAAGGAAGATGATCAAGCCAGCGTAGGCCGGTGCCAGGTGGATGGTGTCGGTATAGCCAATGGCTCCATGCACACCGAGTGCAGCCCCAAATCCGAATAAAGCCACGAGCCATAGCAGCTCTATGCTGCTTCTTGTAAGAGGTGTGTGCCTCATGATGATTGCAAGAAGCAAGCCGCAGGACAAGAGGCCGCCGCCGAAACCGGCGCGATCGTGAGCAATTACAGGAACTAGGTGAGGTGAAATGGAGGCAATCTGATCTCGAGTAAGGCCAATGAAGTCCAGATCCTGGGGCACAAATACGGTAGTCATACCGACGCCCATGATCGTGATGCCAGCAACGATGAGACCACCCGCGCAAGCTGTGATCAGATAGCGTCCCGTTCGGGAATTCGGAGATTCCTCTCGAGCGATTGGATGCCAGATTTGACTTGTGTTTAAGCGGATTGGCAGACTTTGCGCGGAACGCCAAAGGCCGAGCAAAAAGATCGGCAAGAGAGCAATAGTTGCTGCGCCATGCCATGAGTCGAGATAGCCATAGCCTAGATAGGAAAGGAAGCTTGCAAAACCAAAAAAACCGGAGATTGCGAATGCCCACCAGGCCCAGGGCTCCCTCTCTCGTAAAGGAAATTCCGCGAGCCACCAGTAAGCAGTGCCGATTGAGAGGAGTGTTCCTCCA
>JBIPMY010000370.1:0-6213 GCA_044376335.1 Bryobacter sp. | reverse complement strand
GCGAAATAGCTTTCGCCATAGATGGTGACGAAACTTTGCGCCGAATGCTGGATGACGCCAAGGGGCCAGGTACTGAAAATGTTGGGGGCAGCAGCAACGACGTTGAGGGTGACCGGCAGAGTTAGGGATGGATTGGCTGTACCGGTGGATTTGATCGTGATGTTGGCTGTGTAGGACTTGGGCGAGAGGCCTGTCGGGTCTACCGTGACATTGATCGAATTGAAGAGCCCGGCGAGGGTGATGTTGCCTGTGGGAGTTACCCTCAACCAGGGGGCGCTTTGGACGCTGAGGGAGGCGGCAGTGGCCGCGCCCGTATTGGACAGGATGAATGTAGAGCTCAGATTCGGATTGCCTGATACGGGCTGGCTGGTGGTGTAGCTGAAGGTGATCGCTGTTGGAGAGACCGTGATGGTGGGCGGCGGCGTGCCGATGACCAGCGTTACCGTGACGACGGCGGTGGGCAACGGAGACCCGGTGGTGCCGGTAAAGGTGATGGTGCCAACATAGCTGCCTGCAGCGAGGCCGGTGGGGTTTACCTGTACGCTTACCGTCTGCGGGGCTCGCCCGCTAGAGGCAGAGACCAGGAGCCAGCCGGCAAAGTGGGGGGCGGCACCGGTGACGGCGACCGTGAAACCACCTCCCGGCGGGGCACTTTGTACGCTGACGGTTTGGGCAGCGGGTAACGTTGAAGCCCCCACCGTCGCCGTAAATCTTAGGGCAGAGCTATTGGTTGTCAGGGTTTGCGCCCAGACGGTGGAAATCAGCATCAGGAAGGCGAAGGCTAGTTTTTTCATCGAGACTACTCCCTCTCTTGATCGGCAACTAGGGGAAGCACTGCATTCCCCGAATGTATTTTGGGGGAGTAGCCCAAAACGGCATAGAATGAAGCAAACGCAATATATTATGAACTCGACTTTCCGGCTCGCGATTGTTTTGGCTCCGGTTATGGCATGGGGACAGGTGCAGGATTTTTCAAGCACCGTCAAGCCCATGCTGACCAAATCCTGTGCGCCCTGCCATAACGAACAGAACGCTTCTGGCAGCGTGAACATCAAGCCGTTCACAGAGGCAAGTTCGCTGGGTGAATACCGCGACGACTGGGAGCGGATCATCAAGAAGGTGCGCTCGGGTGAGATGCCGCCGAAGGGTTTTCCAAGGCCAGCGCAGGCGCAGATCGATCAGCTGCTGGGCTATGTGAAGAGCGAGTTTGAGAAGGCCGATGCCAAGATACCGGCAGACCCGGGCAGGGTGACGGCGCGGCGACTGAATCGCAACGAGTATTCGAATACGATACGCGATTTGCTGCTGGTGGATTTTCGCGCGGATCAGGATTTCCCTACCGATGACTCAGGGCATGGCTTTGACAATATCGGGGACGTGTTGACGATCTCTCCCCTGTTGATGGAAAAGTATCTGAATGCAGCAGAGCGGATTTCGGCTCGCGCACTCGGCCTCGACCCGTTGCCGAAGAAGCCGATTGAATTCGAATTGCACAGCAAGGACAAGAAGATTCGCCGGGTGGCACCTTCGTTGATCGAAGCGACGCACCGGGTGGACTGGGATGCCGAGTATCAGATCGAGATCGGGTTACCGGGAGAGCGTGTCAACGGCAAGCCGGTGTTGCTTGGTTTCTGGATGGACGGCAAGCTGCTGCACACGCAGTTGATCGAGACCAAGCCTTCGGGGCTGGTTTACTTCAACCCCTATTCGGCAGAGCAGTTCCGATTGTTTTTGCCAGCGGGCGAGCATCGCTTCCGGGCCGGGTTTATCGATGATGAGTTTGTGAAGACGCTGGCACCCGAGGATCTTTACAAGGACAAGAAGAACAAGTTTCTGAACATGATCAAGCTGGTGGGGCCGTATGCATCGAAGGTAGAGCCAGCGAGCCGCAAGGCGATTCTGGTTTGTGACCCTGCCAGTGGAACAGTCTGTGTGGAGAAGATTCTAGGCAACCTCGCGCGACGGGCGTGGCGGCGGCCGGTGACGGCGGCTGAGGTGAAGTCGCTGTCGCGTTTTGTGGCATTGGCCAAGGCTGAAGGCCAGACGGCGGAGCAGGGCTTGCAGGTGGCGATGACGGCGATGCTGGTTTCCCCGCACTTTCTGTTTCGTATCGAGCGGGATCTTTACCCGAAGGATCCGCTCAAGACGCACCCGATTACTTCGCTCGAACTGGCGACGCGGCTGAGCTACTATTTGTGGTCTTCGATGCCGGATGAAGAGTTGTTGAAGGTGGCTGAAACGGGCAAGTTACGCGAGCCGGCTGTGCTCGAAGCGCAAGTGAAGCGGATGTTGGGTGACTCGAAGTCTGCGGCGCTGGCGGCGAATTTCGCCGGACAGTGGCTTGAGACGCGCAACCTGAATAGCGTAAAGCCAGACCCGAAGAAGTTTCCTGAGTGGAACCCGGAACTGCGCGATGCGATGGCGGAAGAGACACGGCTCTTCTTTGAAACTGTGCTGCGGGATAACCTGTCGATCGGAACATTTCTGGACGCGAAGTTTACCTTCCTGAACGAGACGCTGGCCAAGCATTACGGCATTGCGGGTGTGACCGGGCCGGAGTTTCGACGCGTGGAATTGACGGGCAATCAACGGGGCGGGATTTTGACGCAGGCCAGTGTATTGACCGTGTCGAGTTATCCAACGCGGACCTCGCCGGTGATTCGTGGCAAGTACATTTTGCAGAACGTGTTTGGAGCACCGCCTCCGCCCCCTCCACCGGATGTGCCACTTCTTGATGAAGAGAAGGTGGGCAGCAGCGGATCGTTGCGGCAACAGCTTGAGAAGCACCGTTCGAGCGCGATGTGCGCCAGCTGTCATAACCGGATGGACACTCTCGGCTTTGCGCTCGAGAATTACGATGGCACCGGCAAGTGGCGGGATCTCGATGGCAAGTTTGCGATTGAACCTGCAGGGACACTGCCGAACGGGAAGGCTTTCCAGAACCCGTCGGAGTTACGGCAGGTGCTTGCCGCGGACATGGGCGAGTTTGCTCACAACCTGGTAGAGAAGATGATGACCTATGCACTGGGCCGAGGCCTTGAGCGATTTGACCGTCGCACAGTGCAGGGCGTGCAGGATAAACTGGCAGCAGATCAGTATCGCTTCCAGACGTTGATATTCGAAGTGGTTCGCAGTTTGCCCTTTCAGACCAAACGGGCAGAATATTCCAAGCAGGAGCTGGCAAAGAAATGATGACTCGGAAAGCATTATCACGGCGTACGATGTTGCGTGGAGTAGGCGCGGCGATTGCCCTGCCTGCGATGGATGCGATGGCACCGGCCTTTGCGTCGAGCCAGTTGCCCGGGCCCAAGCCGGTGCGCATGGCCTTTGTGTATGTGCCGAATGGCATCGATATGCGCAACTGGACGCCTGCTACGGAAGGCGCGCTGCCAGCGGAGTTACCTCGAATCTTGAAGCCCCTCGAAGGCCACAAGAAAGACATCACGATTCTGTCGAATCTGACGCATAACGGCGGCAGAGCTTTGCTCGATGGAGCGGGCGATCACGGCCGTTGCTGCGGTGGCTATCTGAGTGGCGTGCAGCCACGCAAGAGCTTTGTTGATATCAAGGCTGGCGTTTCGATGGACCAGATTGTAGCGAATGCAATTGGCAACCAGACCCGGTTTCCGAGTCTTGAAGTTGGTCTGGAAGATGCGCGGCAGGCTGGTGATTGCGACTCTGGTTATTCTTGCGCCTACACGAACAATCTCGCCTGGCGGAGTGAGACGCAGGCACTGCCTCCAATCCTCGACCCGCGTGCGTTGTTTGAGCGTCTCTTCGGGACCGGTGCGGAGCTGAGCCCGGAAGCCAAGGCGCGGCAGGCGAAGTATCGCCGGTCGATTCTCGATTTTGTGATGGGCGATACGCGGAAGCTGGAAGCCAATCTCGGGCCTACAGACCGTCGCAAGCTCGATGAGTATCTGTCTTCGATCCGCTCGATTGAACAACAACTCGAGCGGGCCGAAAAGGATAACTCGCAAATCAATCCAGGGATGGATAAACCCTACGGCGTGCCGGCTGATTTTGCCGAACACTTCAAGCTGATGACCGACATGATCACAGTGGCCTTCCAGGCCGATCTGTCGCGTGTGGTGACTTTCCTTGTGACTCGTGAAGGCACCTCGCGGCCCTATCGCGAAATCGGTATCGCCGATGGACACCATCCGCTGACACACCACATGAACAAGCCGGAATTGATCGAGAAGGTAACGCAGATCAACACGTATCACGTGCAGCAGTTTGCCGGCTGGATCGAGAAGCTGAAGAGCGCCAAGGAAGGCGACTCGAATGTGCTTGAGAATTCAATGATCGTTTATGGTGCTGGCTTGTCGGATGGCAACCGCCATACGCATGAGGATCTGCCCACGCTGATTGCCGGCAATGGTGGCGGGTATATCAAGTCTGGACGCCGCGTGGTGGCAAGACGCGAGACGCCAATGTCGAATCTCTTCCTGACGATGATGGACCGGATGGGTGTGCAGGTGGATCACTTTGGTGATGCTACAGGACGCCTGGCCGGGCTTGATCTGGCATAGAAGCCATGCAAGCACCTGGAGGGATGCGGCCGCCAGTAGGCGTGCACTTTGATGCAGCCTTTGGCGATAACCTCGATGACCTGTTGGCCTTGAGCCTTTTGTATTCACTTGATAACCGGAATGAATGCCGGGTGATCGGGATGACTACGTCAAAGGACAATCTGCAGTCGGCTGGCTTGTATGAGGTTTACCAGAAGATGTACGGAGGCAGGCCAACAGCGATCGGCATGCAGACAGGCAAGCTTCGCTCAGAGACGGGCGCTTTGTTGAAGGCTGCTGCTGAAGGTCAGGCGACAACGGTGAAGTCTGTGCTGGATACGGCGGAGCCGCACGGGTTGATCCGGAATGTGTTGACGGCCAATCACGACGGCAACGCAGTGATTATCTGCACCGGACCAACCGACAACTTGCGGGATTTGCTGAAGCTGCAGACGGCACGGCCGGTGGTAGCGGCGAAGGTAAAGACACTCTATCTGGTGGGCGATGCGGCGAAGCCAATCGAAGACTGGCCGACGCCTGTTGTGACAGTGGCGGCCCCGGCAGGGTTGAGTTATGTAGCCAAGGCGGCAGACTTTGTATGGAATGAAAAGCACCCTGCGGCACAGGCGCTGGCTGCCAGTCCGGATGTGAAATTGAACCGCGCGGCAATGGCTGCGGTGCTGCAAGCAGTGCGTGGAAAAGACTTTGTGGTGACCGATGCTGTACTGGCGGAACTCGTGGCGGCAAAGCCAATTCCGCGGCAGCGAATGAGAGGATTCGGAGACTAGATGATTCGTCGTAGAGAGATCTTTGGGGCGCTGGCAGCGCCCCTTTTTGCGCAACAGCCTGCGGTGGTTTGGAAGAATGCACGCGAGTTGACGATTGAAGGCCAGGGCTGGACCGACACGAAGTCTCCGTGGGATCGCCTGCCAGCCAAGGCAGAGGCGCTAGTGCGCAAAGAGGTTTGGGATCTGAGCCGGCATGGGTCTGGGATTCAGGTTCGGTTTCGAACGAATGCAACGGCGATTCATGCGCGCTGGACACTGGGCGGCAAGACGGTGGCGATGCCGAATACGGTGGGGATGGCGCATAGCGGTCTTGATCTGTATGTGCGGGACAGCGCGGGTAAGTTGCGTTGGCTTGGCTTTGGGGCTCCGCAGAAGGCAGAGCTGAGTGAGGCTGTTTTGATCAAAGACATCCCAGCCGGCTGGCGGGACTATGTTTTGTATCTGCCCCTGTTTAACTCGGTACAGACACTGGAAATCGGTGTGGCTCAGGGCAGTGAGATTGCTGCAGCAACCAAGCGTACCGAGTTGCCGATTGTGTTTTATGGGACTTCGATTACGCACGCTGCCGGGGCATCGCGGGCTGGGATGTCGCATGTGTCGATTCTGGGCCGCCGCTTTGACCGGCCGGTGATTAATCTCGGTTTCTCGGGCAACGGGCGGATGGAGATTGAAGTGGCACGGCTGCTGACGGAATTGCCGGCGGCCGTGTATGTGATTGATTGCCTGCCCAACATCGTGGCCGCGCAAGTGACAGAGCGTACCGAGCCGCTGGTGAAGGAATTGAAGCGGGCACACCCGGAGACGCCGATTCTGCTGGTAGAGGACCGTACTTATCAGGACGCGTTTCTGGTTGAGAGCAAGCGCAAGCGGAATCTCGATAGCCGGGTGGCCTTCAAAGCGGCTTATGAACG
>JBIPMY010000003.1:0-54922 GCA_044376335.1 Bryobacter sp. | reverse complement strand
ACCCGCCGTTGAGGCATTGAAGATTTCGCTCTGGTCGTCAATGAAGGCAGACCAGGTGTAGTGGGCCGAGAACTGATAACCCTTCGTGAAGCGCTTCTCAAGCGAGGTCTGTAGCGAGTGATAGGTAGAAGAACCAGTATTGGCACGCAGCCGCAGCACGCCGCGCGTATTGTCGACACGCTGTGTGCCGCCAGAGCCCGGGATCGTAGGATTGCCGTCGACACTCTGGAAGAGCGCCGTGCCCTTGGTAGCAATGTAGCCAATGTTCATCGCAAAGCCACCGGCCAGCTCGCGCTGGATACCAAGGCTGAATTGCTCGGCAAAAGGCGACCGGAAGCTATCATTCACAACCGTACGCGGAATCGTCATCAGGTTCGCTGGCAACGGTGCCGGTGCCCCCCTGCGGATGCCGTCAATGGTGGTGAAGGCTTGTGGCGAGCGTGCCGGGCGCTGCAGCACATAGGTGAAGGGCCAGGCAGAGTAGATGTTCAACAGAATGTTGTTGAAGGCGAAATCATAGGTGCGGGAATAGCCGCCACGGAGGACGGTCTTGTTGTCCCCAAGGAGCGCACCGATAGGACCCTTAAAGTTGCCCAGCCGGTAGTTGAAGCCAAAGCGTGGTGCCCAGTTATTGATATCGCGAGCGGGGCCTTTATCGATGGCAAAACCAGTTCTGCCACTGTTGGCGGAAACGATGCGGCTATTTTCGTCAGCAAGCCAGTTGAAAGGATTACCAGGAGTTTCATAGCGCACGCCATAGGTGATGGTGAGGTTGCGTTTAACGCGCCATTCGTCCTGGGCAAAGAAAAACGCATCGTAATAGCGATAGAACTGCCACGTACGCAGCCCCGGCTGCAACTGGTTAATCGCCTGCACCTGAGCCACGTCATCGACAAAGTCTTGCAGGTTGTTGTACTGCAGACGGCCGCGAAGTGTGGGGTTGAAATCCTGAAACTGTTCAACACGGCGGATATCAAAACCAAACTTCAGCGAATGGTTGCCGCGGATCACACCGAAGTTATCGGCAAGCTGATAGTTGTTGGTAACCTGAGCCTGCGGAAGGTTTACAGCAAGGCCGATACCCGTACGAGAATCGGCGGCGTTAAAGCCAGCAAGACCAAGCGTGTTGATCTCGATGCTCGGGATGTTGAGGGCATTGAGATCAGAGGCGGTGGTGGCGCTGTACTGACGCTGGAAGTTGAAGCGCAGCTCGTTGAACATGCTCGAAGACAGCGTGCTCGTGAGCGTTGAGTTGTAAGCCTGACGGCGCGCGGGTACAAGCGAAGTCAGCCCTGCAGGCACTGCCTGGCCCGAGATTGAGACGCGGTCGTCATAAAGAATGCGGCCCATCAGATTGTGCTTGTCGGTAAGGCGATGGTCAATACGGCCAGACCACTGCCACACATCCAGCTTGTTGGGGGCGGCACCCGAGAGTGTCCCCACCGGCACCACAACCGAGCGCCCATCGGCAGTGACGGTAAAGGATTGCCCCGTCGGTTGCTGGGCAGCAGGAAGAAAGTTCAGCAAAGCGCCGATTTGAGGCCGGCCTGCGGCTAGAGTCTGCAATGCCGTGCGGCCTTCAGCGGTAGGTGCACCAGTGATGGCGGTGCCAGAGGCGAAGCGGCGATCAGTCCAACGCAGCAGGCTGCCAAAGAAGAAGGTACGGTCCTTGACAATCGGCCCACCAAAGGTGCCACCGAATTGATTTTCAACGCGCCAGGGGGCCTTGGCAAAGGTACGTTCGTCCAGGTTGGTACGGCTGTTCAACGCGTTGCCGTTGTAAGACCAGTACGCCGTGCCGTGATAGCTATTGGTGCCACCCTTGGTGATAATGTTCACAACAGAACCGGCGGCGCGACCGTACTCCGGCAGAAACTGATTCGTGATCAGACGGAATTCTGCAACCACGTCGGGATTATTGATTTCCTGCACCAGGCCCGAGACCGAAGAGTTGTTCGAGTCCGCACCGTCGATCATGAAGTTGTTAGAACGGGTGCGCATGCCGTTAACCGAGAAGCTGGTGCCACCCGAAGCAAAGGTGGAATTTCCGCTCGAGAGCTGGCTCACGCCAGGAGCCTGAAGCGCAATGTTGAGGATGTTGCGGTTGGGCGAGAGGGGAAGTTCTGCAATCCGCTTCGCGTCGATGTTGAAGCCCACTTCTGCATTGGTCGTGTTGATCAGCGGGGCTTCTGTAGTGACGGTGACTACTTCGGTGGCAGAGGCAACCGAAAGAGAGATGTTCAGCTCAGCCTGCTGATTGAGGCGCAAGGTGATCGGCTTGCGCACGTATTTGCCAAAGCCAGCCTTTTCTGCAACCAGTTCATATTCGCCGGGCGGGAGCAAAGGAATTCGATAGGAGCCGACGCTGTTGGAGGTGGTGGTGTAGGTGAGGTTGGTAGCCAGGTTGCGTGCGGTGAGTTTCGCATCGGCAATTGTGGCTGCGCTGGCATCGGTAACGAGCCCAAGCATTTCACCGGAAGTCTGCGCACTAGCCCAGGATGCAGTGAGAAGGAGTAGAGAGAGTAAAAGCCTGTTCATTTTTTGAATCCCTTATTGGTCTGTAACCAGTTTGATAGGATTCATAACCCAACAGATAGATAGTTAATACCCTCTTAATGTATTAATTTTGGAATCTGTTGGCAGATTCTTTACCAGATCTAATACAGTCGGGAATTCCAATGCCAAGATAGCCGTTACCTGCAAGAAACAAAAGGGGATAAGCCTTCAAGCGATCTTGTAATTCCTGTATAACTTTTTTGTGCCCAACCTCGTATTGGGCCATCGATCGAGGCCAGCGGGAGATCTCGATGGCAATGGGTTTGGCCTTCAGACCAAGCAGCGCGTCGATGTCATCCAGAACAGCCTGCCTTATGGCGCTTTCGTCCCAGTCCAGAATTGCCTCATTCCCCGCCCCTCCAAGAAAGCAGCGCAGCAAAAGGCGGTTTTCGGGCACACGGTGGTTGAATTTCTGATCCACAAAGGTGCAAGCCACCAGATGACGGCGCTCGGTTTTGGGTATCAAAAAGCCGAAGGAGTTGAACTTTTGCGGAACGTCCTTACGATCGTAGATCACGCCAACCGTCATCGAGCTGGAATAACCGATTTGGCTGAGCAACTTTGAGATCTCGGGGTCAAGCCCGGCAAGCAGTTTGGCAGTGGCCCAGGCCGGGGTAGCAATAATGAGGTGACGAGTGCGCAGGGTTTGCCCAGCAAGCTGCACCAGGTATTCGTCGCCTTCCATCGAAACTGCCAGCGCTTCATCGCGAAGAGTCTGGCAGTGCGGTGCGATCGCTTTTTCGATCGCATCCACCAGCGAGCCAAGTCCGTTCTTGAGGGTCTTAAAGAGAGTGGACCCCTCTCGTTTAGGTGCCTTCGCAAGGCCGGCAAGGGTGCCTTTGGTAAGACTGCCGTAGGTGGATTCCATTTCGGCAAAGCGAGGCAGAACGCTTTCCACAGAAAGCTTATAGGGGTCTCCACCATAAACGCCAGACAGCAGCGGCTCAGCCAGATACTCCACTGCTTCACGGCCGTAATGATCTTCAACAAAGTCGCCCACCGAGCGATCCGGAGCATTCGGTTTGGGGCTGCGCAAGAGCTCAAGACCCATCTTGATTTTGGTAGACCAGGAGAGAAGCGGGCTCTTAACCGTAGGCCAGATTCGCGTGGGAACCATCATCATGAGGCCCTCAGGGAGCGGGATCATGCGGCCCTTCTTGAGAATCCAGGTGGAGCGCTGATGATCATTCGACCCAATCACGTCACCGGCAAGGCCAAGCTCAGTGATCAGTGCCATCGCCTCAGGCTTGGCCGCAAGAAAGCTATCGGGGCCACCTTCCAGCAGGCAATCGGCAACGGTGGCCGTCTGAATCACACCGCCGAGCTTCTTGCCCTTGTCGATGAGGATCGACGGCAAACCCCGCTTGGCGAGGTAATAGGCGGCAGACAATCCGGAGATGCCACCGCCAATGATGATCGAGGGTTGGGTGCTAGGGTCGGAATTCACGGACGAACTGCACTACAGCCTTTACATTTTCCACCGGGGTTTCCGGCAGGATGCCATGACCCAGGTTAAAGATATGGCCCGGACGGGTGCCGGTGCGCTTTAGGATTTCATGTACCTTGGTTTTGATCTCAGGCAGCGGGGCGAAGAGCGCTACAGGGTCAAGGTTGCCCTGAACAGCCGAGCGATAGGAGATATCCATCCACGCCTGATCGATGTTCATGCGCCAGTCCACACCCATCACGTCGCCACCAGCCGCATGAAGCTCACGGAAGAAGCCAGAGCAGCCAGTACCGAAGTGGATAACAGGCACGCCGGAGGTGCGGATGCGTTCAATCAGTGCGCGCGAGTAGGGCTGCACGTAGCGGACATAATCGTCAGAAGCAAGTGCGCCTACCCAGGAATCAAAAACCTGGATGCAGCGAGCACCGCTCGAAACCTGCATCAGAGCAAAGGTACCGAGCACATCGACGATCTTGCCCATCAGACGGCGCCAGAGTGTCTCATCGTGGTACATCAGCTTCTTGGTTTTGATGTAGTTTTTGGAAGGGCCGCCCTCGATCATGTAGCTCGCCAGGGTAAAGGGCGCACCAACAAAACCAATAACAGGAACCTTGCCAGCCAGAGCGCGGGTGACAAGCTGAATGCTCTCGCCAACGTAGCCCAGATCATCGGTGTTGGAAGTAGAAAGGGCGTCGATATCGGTCGAGTTCTCGATCGGGTTATCGATATGCGGACCCTCGCCCGAGCGGAATTCGAGCTTAAGGCCCATGGGCTCAACAGGCAGAAGAAGATCGGCAAAGATGATGGCAGCATCGACATCGAGAACTTCGATGGGCTGCAGGGTGACAGCGGCAGCGAGGTCTGGACGTTTGCAGATCTCGATAATGCCATGGTGTTTGCGGATGTCACGGTACTGCTTCATATAGCGGCCAGCCTGGCGCATAAACCAGACAGGGCGGACATCGGTTGAGCGGCGCCGGCAGGCGTCGAGGAAACGGGAGTTCATTGGAGCCATTCGCATGTTGTTTCCCACTTCTGGCCCTTTGGGCCTTCAGGACAGTGGAAAACACGCATTCCTTTCGGTTTGTGGCGGACCGCCCAATCGCGGCCGAGGATATAAATGGGCTTGGCCCAGGCTTCGGTATCAATTGCCCGGGGAGCAACAAGGGAAACAGACAGGGTGCCTTGCGCTGGAGTGCCAGTGCGGGGATCCATGATGTGGCTATAGATGTTGCCGCTGGCCATAAAGAACTTTTCGGAGCTGCCTGAGGTAGCCATAGACTGGTCTCTCAGGCGAAGCGTCGCGACGGTCTGATCTTTGTGGGAAGGGTGGGCGATGGTGACGGGCCAGCCTTCTTCGTTGGGGGGAGTGCCAAGGCCGTACATGCTGCTGCCCGCGGCAGTGATGAAGGCGCTGGTGATGCCGCTTTCGCGGAGGATGGCTACCATACGATCCACCGCATAGCCTTTACCAATGCCCCCGGGATCCATCTCGGTGAGAGGATTCTGGAAGCGCACCGTTTGTGCTTTGCGATCGAGAATGATGTTCTGGTAACCCACGGCAGCCATTGCGGTTCGAATCTCAGACCGGTGTGGGAAGCGTCCAGACCCCTTAAAGAAGCCCCAACGCCGCATCAACGGCCCGACAGTAATGTCGAATGTTCCTTCACTCTGGCGGCTGTACTGCATACACGCTTCGAGCAGTTGAAATAATTCCTGGGAGACGGCCACTGGAGACTTTCCGGCCTGACGATTAACCTGGGACCATTCGCTGTTGATTTTGTAATTCGACATCATGGCGTCTAGACGTCTGGCTTCTTCAAGCGACTCAGTTACGGCTGCCTCTAATTGGGTTCGGTTTTTGCCATAAGCGGTTACCGTAAAGACACCACCCATGCAGTCTGCGCTGGCCTCATACCGGAGTACTTCACGGTCTCCAGTCTGGCCCCAACCCAAAACAACTAAGACTAAAAGTAACACAGCATGTTGAGTTTGCGGACCATTTCGCCTTTTGTTCGTACGAAATTGCAAGGGGGCCATGCTATTGGTCCTTGGGGCGGCCTCGCTTGATCCGTTTGAGGATGTTTTGTACCCGTTCGCGGGAGCCAAGATTCAGCGAAGAATTGAAGTAAATTTCGGGTGTGTAGAAGAGGTCGATCCGCGAGGCGAGTTCTTTCCGGATGTAGCTTTTGGTGGATTTCAAGACCTCAATGATCTTCTCCGCCTCTTCGCCCTGTGCCGGAATATGGACGCTCACAGCCACTTTTTTCATGTCCGGAGCCACTTGAACATCAGTCACCTCGATCCCCGCAAGGCGCGGATCTTCGAGATCGTAAGCGATCATTTCGGTGATCTCGAGGCGAATTGCCTCGGAGACGCGTTCGTAACGGCGGCCTTCCACTACTCCATTATCGTTGGTGTTGCGCTAAAAGGACACTAATTTGCTGATTTGGAGTTCAACAGGGATATCAGTGTAGTTCGGGATGTCGTTGAAAATCTCGCCACCAACGCTGCCAAGCGCTGCCTGAAAGTTCTCCATAGTGTCAAAATACATGCGGCAAATCGTGCGGTAATTGGCAGGCGAGCCACCGGCACCAGACAGGCCTTCATCCACTTCCACCTTTTGCAGGCCGAAGGGGGTGAGCAGGCGAATGATAAGCGGAATGTGCTTGTCGTAATAGTAGGTGCTGTCAAAGCGGCCTTCGCCGGCTGCTGGATAAAAGGCGTTTACGCAGATCATGCTGTGTTAGCTTAATGCTGTATGGCACGCAGCGTCAATAAAGTAATTCTTGTGGGCAATTTGGGCAAAGATGCCGAGACGAAGTTTACGGCAGCGGGGACGGCGGTGAGCAAGTTCTCAGTCGCAACCACTCGCCGCTTCAAGGACAACGCAACCGGGGACTGGAAGGATGAAACCGACTGGACCAACATTGTTCTGTGGAAGAACGAAGGGGTTGCGCAGTATCTCACCAAGGGCCGTCAGGTTTACGTTGAGGGCCGTCTGAGCAATCGCAGCTATGAAGATAAAGACGGTGTGAAGAAGTACATCACCGAAGTTGTGGCTGAAGAAGTGATGCTGCTGGGTGGCCGTGGTGAGGGTGGCGAAGGTGGCGGTGGTGGCGGGATGCAGAGTGCTCCGCGCAGCGCTGCTCAAAGAGTTTCGCCCAGTGGTGGCGGGGCTTCGAAGCCTGGTGGGAACTTCGACGATTTCGATCCCGGCATCAGCGACGACGACGTTCCGTTCTAGAGCGCAGTTAAGACGCGGATTTGCGCTAGCTGCTCGATGAGCCGATAGCAGACGTGTGCCGATGGGATTTTGCTTGCTGCGACACTCGGGCTCAACTCGCCAAGCGCCTTCGTTTCAAAGGTGAGTGTTTCGCTCCCCTTTGCAGAGTTGGTTTGAATCCCGTTCAGATCGGCCCAATCCAGTTTCACGCCATCAATTCGGCAACTGTTCAGCGTGAATTCCAGCGGCCCAAACGTCGATCTTTCGCCCCTCTGGATCAGCGCATATTCGCGCCGGTAGATAAACTCTCCCGCTCGCATTCGAATCGCGTTGCAGAGGTCAAGGAAGCCCTTGGTTTCCTTGGCAATCGAAATTTCCGTGCCATTGCTAAGCGAGAAGCGAAAAGCCTGGCCTGCCGCACAGGGTTGATAATGCTGAATTTCTTCCCAACTAGCGGTTATCGGCTTGTGCCTGCTCTCGACAGCAACACCATTTTCGAAAAGCAGAACCCGGCTTTGCTTCGGCTTGTGAAGCATGCCTCCCAGAAGACAAACGAAGCTGAGCGAGAAGATCAGCAGCGCGGCCAGTTTGGGAAGGCCCTGGATTTCCGACTCTGTTGCGATCTGCTGATCGATCTGCAGGAAAAAAACCGCCAGCCCAAACGAAAGGGCTGAGGCCAGATAAGCAAATACCCTCACTGCTGAGACACCGCTCGAGCCATAGGATTGCTCAAACGGGCCAAGGTCGTCACGGTGGACAGGAAATGGGGCGGCTGTTTCAGACATCGGATTCGAATTCGGTTTTTTCTAGGAAACAATCGGCTGAACCAGCCTGGATCTGTAGCCCACTCCGCTCAGTCGGGCGTAAATGTGATTGCCGGCTCGGCCTTCAAGGCCGCCCAAACCGCATCCACAAATGGATCAAAAGCAGCGAGGTCGGGCTTCCCCAGCCACCGGTTCAGCAACTTCGCATCCCGCCACTCGACAGACACTCCCCAGCTAGCCGGGCCTTCCACCGGGCCTTCGTGGGCGAAAGACAAAGCAACCCAGATGCTGCCCTTGGCATGGCTAGCCCCAAAGCCCCAGCCGTAATCCTCCATCACAGGCGCACCGAGCTTGAACTCAGTCAACCCCGAAAGCCGCACCTGCAGCCAGGCGGCAAAGTCTTCGCCAAAACAACAGGGATTGATGAAGTCGTCCTTGGGCGTGCGGTGTTCGAAGAGATCTGTCTCGATCGTCGCTGAGCGGCTGGTGGGAGGCACACGGATATCTTCTCACCAGCGTCAGGAAACTTTGGCACGTTTTTCCGCCAAATCGCGAAGCTAGCAATTGAGGAGCTTCGCCCGATCTTGTTCACTTACAAACCAGTCTTGTTGGGAGTCTATCTGACGGTTGCGTCAGCACTCTTTGCTGGACAATTCCGCTACGGCCTGGGGCGTGGAGATTCACTAAAGGTCAAGGTGCCCACTGCTCCCGGGGTACGCATCGGGAGAGCCAGTTTAGCCATTGAAGTGAAAGACTCTGGTATCCCCGCAGTGCCTGCACAGGGCAGCACCGCAGACCCCAGCGTGCCTTTATCCCAATTGCAAGCTGCTCTCGACCAGGTCTTCCGCGAGAGTTACATGTTACTGCAATCCAATGCGGAAGCCTCATTGCGTGTTGTGATCACGCATTACACACCAGCTGAATCACGCATTGACGCCTTGACTCAGAAAATGCGAGTCCCCGCACCGCCCAACCCGGACGGAACCGCTGTGATCGACCCGCAAACCGGACAAGCCCTTGTGATCGAGCGGGCCGTAGCAGTAGAACAGTGGACGGCCCGGGGGCAGATCTCAGCTCGTGTCGAAGTTGTCGATTCAACCGGTGTGCTGATTGACGCCTTTGCACCCCAGGCAACCATCCGGGCAACACAAGTCATCTCGATGGACGGCCAGGACCGTGTCGATCGAACTCAACTTCCAACCAACGACCAGGTGAAGGCAAAACTCATTGCAGATCTGGTGGTGCAATTTGTACCTCGCTACTGTCCTCCCGCAGTAGAACTCGAGATTCCACTCGCAGTGGATGAAGCCTTACGCGCAGGAAACAAACAGGCGCAATCGGGGGATTACGCAGCGGCGGCAAAGATGTGGCAGGAAGCCGCACTCAAGGACTCAGCAGATGAGGGCGACCGGCTGCATAACATCGGCACTGTTTATGAAGCCCAGGGCTACGGCGTATTGCTGAAACAGGGCAGCCCTTCGGACGCAGAACCCTATTTTGCGAAAGCAGGAAAGCAGTACGCAGCTGCGGCAGAACTCGACCCGAAAGAGAAATACCTCACGCGGGCGAGTGATCGGGTAAGGAAGGCCATGGGCTTGGTGCAAGCCATCCGCGACCTTGAGGGGAAACGTCAACAATCACTGGCGGCGAAGGCAAGCCCGTCGGGCGTGCAGCAAGTTGTCTTCACCCCAAGCCCCAGCCCTGCACCAGCTACCTTTACCGAGACACCGCAGCCCACTGCTTCTGTGTTTACGCCAGTGCAGCCCGCGGTTGCGCCTGCTGTCGACCCGGTGGCGGAAGAGGCGATCCAGAAGGCCTTGAATGACCCGCGTTCAGATACTGGGCCGGAGGCTCAGTTCCGTCAGGTGATTCGATTGCGGATTCGCGCAAGCCAGGTGGAAGTCAGTGAAGAAATTCGAAAGCAACTGGAGTCTACCGGGGCTGTGGCATTCAGCTTGAGCCCGTTGCAATCCCGGCGGGTGGTGCATCAGGAGGCGCAGCAATGGGCGCAGTTGCTGCCCAAGCTCGGGATCTATCGAGATACGTATGCAGCCTTTGCCCAGGACGGCAAGATCACCCCGGAGGAGCGTCAGGCGCTGGGAACGCTAGGGAAGAATCTGGGGATGGCGGATGGGGATGTGAAGAGTATTGAGTCGGCAATTGCAGTGAAGGAATGAAGCTGCAATGCCGGTAAAACGATTTGAATTCTCGAAAAGGATGGTGAGGGTATGACAAAGATTTCTTTCTGGATGGCTGTGCTCACGAGTCAGATTGTTTCGGTCGGTTTTGCCGCCGAGACGAGGGTTGTGAACGGGCAGACGCTTTACAAGGATGAAAGGCCGAATTCGAAGCTGTGGTGTACGAAGCCTTGGGAGGGAGACAAGTGCCCTGGGCAGGCGGGGGAGATTTCTGGATCAATGCAGGCTGCTCCCGCTGGAAAAGACGCGAAGACAGGTACAGCGAATAAAACTCAGCAGGCAATAAGAGACTTCGTGATGACGATGGGACCCGCTGGAAATGCAGGTGGGGCGGTCGAAAACTGCTACTTCCCTCCCTGCACCGCTGAAAGCTCAAGGGGAATGTACTGGCCTGCTTCTGGATTGCCGGTCGGCTCCAGACTTACCGTTGTCGATGCAACCGGTGCGACTGTAGATTCTTCGGTCGTCCAACCGGATGGTTCGTTGTCCATCCCTCCACCACAACAAAACGTGAGTTCCCGAGGGAAAGGGCCTTACAAAATCTGCATATTGCACCCGCAGACACCAGTCAAGTGTGGTCCAGTTGGCGCAGCCCAGCTCCAGGCAATCGGTGGCACCTACCAACTCCCCAGACCCATGCCAACCAGGCCAAATTCGGGGTCGAAGTGATGTTTGGGATAGCCGGGGTCGAAGAGGAAATCGAAGAAGTCGGCGGTTGGGTCAAGGTGGTTTGCGCTTCTTGCTACTTGCTTGGGGCGCTGACTGGAATTGTCTTTCTCAACCTCCCGGCCTCTAACTCGAATCGCTGGGTGAGGCTGCATGCCTGGCAATCGATCCTCTTTACCGGACTAGCCATTGCCGGAAGCGCTGGCTTGTGGCTCGGCCTCTTTCTCTTAATTTCGCTGATTCAAAATACAAGAATTTCCAACGTGGACGGAGGAGGCCCCGTGGTCCTCGGGATCTTCTTGTTAACCAGCGCCGGCATGATCCTCAGCAGCTTCTTCATGTTTGCCTGGCTCGCGCTCGTCCTCAGTGCTTTTCAGGACGTAACAAGAAAAGCCTTCTGGATTGGCAGAAAGGCAGCCGAGCTGTCCGCTTGATTTCCGCCCCTGCAGTGTTTCTGAGCGGAAATAACGTAGGAGTGCAGAATTATCCCAGCCGGGCAACAGTGCCCCCTAGTCATCTATGAATTATCGAACTTAATATTGATGGGATTGATCCCGTCTTCATTGCACGAGGGTATATATGAATTATACAATCAAGTGGTCGCATAGCACTCAAACCATCTATGCTAATTTTACTTATTCAATAGATGGTGTCCAATCAACAATCAGGCTAAACGAATCTGCGAGCAATGGGTGCTTTAACAGTGCAAATGGCGAACCGCTGTTCCAACTTCAGCAAGGCTTCTATTTTGTAAGAAGAGCGAAGCTCGGCTTATGGCCAATATTTTTGGAGCCAGCTGCGGGCAGAAACAGAACCATTGTAGCGGCAGCTACCGCTTATGGAACAGGTGCAGTATTTACTATTCAATCGGGCTCACCTATCGTGGCCAAAACTGCCGGAGTTCTGGTTGTAAGCGAAAATCTGTTGAATACATTCACCGCTATTCTTGACCGAATAGAGGGTCTCTTGAAGCTCCAAGTATTGGAATGCACAGTTCCAGATCACATGAAACAGTCAGCAATGTCTCTCGATCTTCGACCCTGTGCAGTGCGGTGGAAAGGTCGCTAAGAATGGAATTCAGATAGAGATATCTTATGTACTTTCAAACGTGAAGCAGCTGACGCTAGATCGATCAGTTAATCGCTGACCACCCAAGCTTATCTTTGAGATATTCTCTAGGATTTGCTAATTACTTATTCATTTCACACCCACCCTTTGACAGCTATTGAAAAGAGAGAAACTGATGATACGACTTAAATTTGCATCGATGATTGTATGTATTTCATTTTTTGGGCTCATACCCAGCGCAACTGCGGAGGTAAAGGACAAGAATGGGAATGTTTACTACCCTAACCCAAACAATCCGAAGGAATTTTGTTCTTGCCAATGGGTTGGAGGTAATCCCGACAAATTATTCTGTAAGCAAGGCTGTACGAAAGCTACGGAGCTACAGATACGTCAAAGCTCCGGAGCTGCCGGCTCAGTAGCCGCGAGAGGGCCGAGCGCGAATGCTCTCAGCTTGGGCAAGCCGAAAGCTGAGGCAAACTGCTTTTTTCCGCCCTGCACAGCGCAACCGGAATGGCCCTTTCGGGGCAAGCTAGTCGGTGCCGCTCCGGGAACATCCATTCAAATAATCGATGCGACGGGGGTGAAGCTGAGTTCTTCGCAATTGTCTACAACCTTCGAGTTTTCAATGCCCGCTCCTGCAAAGCCAGGGACAGCCCCATATAGATTATGTGCAACCACCGGCGGAGCAACAACTTGTGGAGCGCCTGGAGTTATCGATCCAGAATTTGCAAACACCGGACTCGGCTCGAAAGGACCATTAAGGTTGACACCGATCAAGATGCCTGTAGATCTGCAGCGCGCCCCCCGTTAAGGGAAAGCGATTGTCGATAACCACGGCCGATCTAAAGGACCTTTAGATCGGCCGTAGCGATGATCCAAAGCTCAGTGGCGCGGCGAAGCTTCGCCGTCAGCGAGTAAGTGCCCGGAGGCAGAAAAACATTAGAGGCCGAATCAAGCGGAACCTGAACATACCGCAGCAGCAGCCCGGGCTCGCCAGGAATCGGATTGGATCGATAAACGGTTTGCCCCGCCTGATTGGTGAGCTCCAGCTCAACTGTGTAGCCAGAGTTAGAGAAGCCCTCCAGGCGCGCCTGCATGCAGGGCTTATAAGCCACCGAAGGGACACAGGCGATGCAGTAGGAAGGCACATTGCAACTGGGTGCAGTTCTGCCCGAAACATCAAGGAGGTTGCTTTCGAGACTCAAAGAAAGTCGATTGGCAGGGATCGCAATCTGCAGGCCGTTAAGACGCGCCTCAACCAGACTCAGCCCGGAGACAAAGCCCCCGGACGAGCCCGTGGTCATGGTGGAGACACTCTGCACCAAACCCAGACCGCGGACGAATATATTGTCCTGACGGCCCAAAACTTCGACGACACGTTGGGACACTGCCTCGGGAAAATCACCCAGCGGGCCCGAGTATGAAGCCGGCGCTATCGATGCCGGATCGAGATACGCCTCCTCGCGCGGAGCCTGCACCGTGCCAGTAAATCGGTAAACTTTGCCATCGGCATCAGCGCGAAGCCGCTGCGCGGGAAGAGGATCCGATTCGAGCACAAAGTATGTCTTGTTCCCAAGCTCTTCCGTTCTCTGAATCTGCCGCGTGACATAGAGCGAAGTGACGCTGCGATCGTTGTAGCGGTAAACCCAGAGATTGCCAACCGCAAGAGGGAGATAGCTTTCCGATGGGAGAAGCGAGGTTTTCAGGCCGCAACGCGTATTGGCCGTCGCCGAAGCTTCCACCCGGCCCGCCGTATTCACCAGAAAGAATCGCATCTGATCACTCACCCAGGCTCCCGTCGAGGCAGAGCCAGAAGAAGGCACAACCCCGGTCATCGAGGTGCCGCGTGGATCCCCAATGCGCACATCAACCGGCCCGGTAGCATCCGCCCAGCTAACGGTGAAGGTTCCAAACCCATCAGTACAGGGCGCAGATAGCGATGGATGGAGTGTGAGCGTGGCTGCGCTACCAGCAACTGAGAAAAGGAGAAAAAAGCGAAAGAACAGGAAGCCCATACCTAAGATTCGCCCTTTACGGCAAAGTGTGGACATTTCAGCTTGAGCAGGACAGACAAGTTCTTTTGACCCCGCCTATGCACTGAATGCGCAGTACAAGACAGGAAGGTTACGCAGATACCCTTGGCAGACAAAGCCCCGCACAGCGATATCACCCGACTCCTGGGTCTTGCTTCTGCAGGCGACCGGGAAAGTCATGAGGAACTCTTTCACCGGGTTCATAGCGAACTTCGCCGCATTGCGGGTGCGGTGTTTCGGTCCTTCCTCAAACCGGATGAATTACTGCAACCAACAGCTCTGGTGAATGAGGCTTATCTGAGGCTGCTGGGGGGAAGCACCATCAGTTGGGAAAGCCGTCTGCACTTCTTCAATGTCGCGGCTGTTTGCATGCGAAGGATTTTGCTGGATGCGGCACGAAAGCATCAACGGGCCAGAAGAGAGGGCAAATTAGTGAGAGTGGATCTAGACGACAGGATTGAAGCCTGGCAATCGAATCCAGAGCGTCTCTTTGCCATGGACGCTGCACTTGAGTCTTTGCGAGAAGCAGACCCGCGCTGCGCTGAAGTGGTGCATCTACGCTTCATTCTCGGCTTTAGCGTAGACCAGACTGCAGAATTGATGGCCGTATCCAAACGCACAGTGCAACGGGACTGGGACTTCGCCCGAGCCTGGCTGGAGGCAAGGCTGAAAGCGTGATCCCTGAATCGCCAGACCGCTGGCGGCGAATTCGAGAGATATTCGCCGCGGCCGTAGACTGTGAGTCGCCTGAGGCACGCCAGCGCTTGCTTGCCCTGAACTGCGGTGATGATGAATCCATTCGCGCCGAGATTGAAGAGCTCCTGTCTCTGCATGAGAGCAAGACCTTGACACTGGACGAACCGCTTCTACACCTCGCATCAGCCTCCTCTGCTGCGCCTCATGCGGCCAGGCCGGGAGAACTCTTCGGCGCCACTCAAAGGTATCGCATCATCGAATTTCTGGCCTCTGGCGGTATGGGCGAAGTGTATTCCGCTATCGATACCCAAACCGGAGACACAGTGGCGCTCAAGCTTCTACGCTATCTACGATCAGACAGCAGCGGAATGCACAATGCGCACGGCAGACTCGAGCGGGAAGCCCGGCTGGCCATGCGGATTCAATCAGAAAACATCTGTCGCATCCGGGAGGTGGATACCAGTCACGATCCCCCCTACTGCGTGATGGATCTTGTAGAGGGAGAGACGCTTGCCGCCAAAATTAGCCGCGACGGAGCGCTGAGCGTGGACCAGGCACTGCAGATTGCCATTGGCTTGTGTGACGGTCTTGAAGCAGCCCACAAAGCCGGTATTGTGCATCGGGATCTCAAACCTGGGAATGTCATGCTCAGCAACGGAAAGCCCGTAATTATTGACTTCGGCCTGGCAACGGCTACAGCCGAACATGATGCCGGGTTGACTCATACAGGCGAGGTGATTGGCACTTTGGCCTATATCGCCCCTGAATTGCTGGAAAAAGGCGGCTTGCCAGCACCGGCATCAGATCTCTACTCCCTTGGCGTCATCCTCTTTGAAGTCATCACCGGCAAGAAGCCCTACGCCACCGATTCTCCACTTCGATTGCTGATCGAGAGAGCGCGAGGCACTGGAAACCTTTCGGGCTTGAAACGGCTGGACATCCCGCTCGTGTGGGTGGAGGTCATAGAACGATGCCTCAAGCTGGACCCTGCAGAGCGGTATCGCGGAGTAGCTGAGCTACGTTCGGCCCTGCAGGCGGGTCGAGCCTCTATGCAGTTTCGATTGAAGCGCCCCGGAGTGCGGGCAGCCTTTGTAGCCGCTGCCTGTCTTGTCGCTTTGGCCTTGTGTTGGATCATGCTTCGGCTTGAGCATCAGCCTGAGCCTCGTGCAGCTCAGCTTTACACGCAAGCACGCCAGGCAATTCTAAACAACTCCCCAAACAAAGCAATCAGACTGCTCACGATGGCAGTGCAGGAAGAGCCGGAGTTCCTGGTCGCTCATTCGCTCCTGGCCGTGCAGTACGCCCGGCTCGACCAAATGGATAAGGCCAGCGAGGAGATGCTGCATGCGTCGGCCGCTCTAGACCGGCGGCGCTGGGTGGGGCGCACAGAGCGTCTGGTGCTCGAAGCCAGCAGGGCAGATGTCGTCAGAAACTATCACACAGCTGCCAGCCTTTATCAGCAGGCTTCGCAAGTCGACCTCGAGCTTTACGGCCTCGAAGCGGCTCAAATGCTGGGGAGAGCCGGGCAATCCAAAGAGGCAATTGAGGAATTAGAAAAAGTTGTGGCTCTCAAGAGCAAATGTCCGGCAGCGATGCTTGCCCTTGGCGAATCGCTCTGTTTGCGACGGCAGCACGAGCGAGGCGAAAGACTGATTCAGACAGCCCAATCGCACTATGCTTCGAGCGGCAACAAAGAAGGCTTGGCAGAAGTCTTTCTCTTGATCGCAACCGTTTTTCGTCGCGAACCCGAGCAAGCCCGCAAAGATCTTGCCGAAGCGCGCTTGCTGGCTGTTCAAAGTCATAACCAGTCGCAGGAGTTGCGGGCTTTGTTCCGCGAAGTGGTACTCGATGTGGAGACAGATCGAATTGACGAGGCGATTGAAGGTGGAAGATGGGGCGTAGACCAGGCTCGATCCCTGGGAATGCATGGCATTGCTGCAAGCGCTCTGAGTGAAATTGGCTATGCGTTGTACATCAAGCAACGGGGGCCCGAAGCAATTCGATTTCTCGAGCAAAGTATCCAGGCGGCCGAAAGAGCAAAAGACTTTGGGGCAGCCGCCGAGGGCCGCTTGCGACTGAGCGATGTACTCCTTACCGGTCCACCCAGACGGCCTCGGGACGCCATCGAAGTACTTGAACCAGCCATCGACTGGTATCGCAACTCTGGACGTGATGAGGCAATGACTTCAGCCTTCATCAAATGGGGTGGTCTTTTGATGAACGACCCCCAGCGCCAAAAAGAAGGAGAACAGGTTCTCCTTGAGGCGCTGGAAAAAGCGGCCAGCAATCGAGATGAAACCGCTCAGGTAATGGCGCTTCAGCGCCTTGCGGTTTACGAGGGCGATCGCAACTACAACAAGGCGATTCGCTATTGGTCTCAGGCCCTTCCGCTCATTCGGTCTGTTGGCGTACTCAGCGCGCAACTTCAGATGGCACGCACCTTTGCCTACTTCGGCGACTTTGCAACTGCACATCGAGCGCTGACGGAAGTAGACAAAGCACTTTCTCGCCAACCGCAAAGCTATACGCGAAGCAGCACGCAAGCAATGACAGACCGGGTGAGAGCACAAGTGGACTATATGGAGGGTGCTTGTGGGCCAGTGCGGCCAGGAGGCCTGGACAATCCTGTCGATACGCTGGAGTACTTGGTACAAATTGCCGACTGCCAGTCAGCTCACTATTCTCGTAGCGATTTGAACCAACTCAAGAGTGAAGCATTGAAATTGGCAGAGGAGGCCGCAAGGATGGGCAGCCTGAGCCACTCTGGCCGCATGTGGAACGCGGCGTCGATGCTGTCATTGCGGCTAGGCAATGCCATTGAGGCTGAGATGCAAGCCGCTAGAGCTTTAGATTTGTTTAAGCAATTCGGCCAGCTTAACTTTCAATTGCAAGCGAAACTGCTTCAACGCAAGGCACTGCGCGCACAAGGCAAGCATGCTGTAGCGCAAGAGCTTGCCGATGAAGCCCGCCAGATTGCACGCAACCTCGGGATGCGCGAGCCGCTGGACCGCTTCAACGGCCGGCGGGATTTGCAGCGGCTGTGGTCAGATTGATCGAGCGTTTGAAATAGTAAACCCAACCGGATTCCCCGCCCGTGATGAGGTCCAGTTGCCCGTCCTTGTCCCAGTCAACAGCCCTGATGCTGGTCTCGTGATGGCTCACACTCAGTGGCTTGCCCTTGTAAAGAATTGCCTCGCGAGCAAAGCCGCTGCCGGTGTTGCGGTACAGGATCAGGTAGGTCTTCTCATTGGTAAAGAGATCGAGATCTCCGTCTTTGTCCCAGTCCGCCACTTCAAACCCATGATGGTAGGGAATGGGCGTGCGCAGGTCTTCGCCCTTGGTATCTTTCAGCGGCACAGGCGCTTTAAGACGAAGTTGCCCGCCAGTATCCTTGTAGCGCAGATAAAGCGAGATCGCGATGTCCTTGGAATCATTCCGGTCTCGAGGGCCAGCCGAGCCTGCGATCAGATCAATGAGGCCATCCTGGTTGTAATCGACAGGGGCGGGCCGGGAGCGAAACGAAAAGTGTTCGCCCTGATCATGCAGCAGCTTCACTGCTTTCGCAAAAACAGGCTTCTTGCGCGTGCCGATATTCTCGAAGTAAGCAACCCGGTTTGAGTTGTTACCCACCAGCAAATCAAGATCCCCATCGTTATCCCAATCCACGTACGCAGGCTTGGCCTGGCCAAAGGGCCGCTCGGGGTCTTCATCGTCGATAAACATCCAGCGCGCAGCGTAAAGGTTTGGGATCTGTCTCGCCGTCTTGAACTGTGTTCTGCCGGGCGTGCTGATGTTCTCGATCAGTTGCACAAAGCCGGTTTCATTGCCTCCGATGAAGTCGAGGTCCCCATCACCTTCCCAGTCTGCTACCTCCACACTGCTGTAGCCACCGAAAGAACATGGCATCCCCTCAGCCAACACAACCTGCGGCTTGCCTTTGTCGGGGATGTATCTGAGCCAGCCGCCCATGGTGGCGGCGAAGATTCCGTCTTTGGTGGCACTGGGAACCGCGAAGCCGTCCGGGCTCGTGTCGGCGATGCACCTGGGCGGCTTGGTCGGGTCTGCCCATTCCACAATGCAACTGCTAAGCTGTCCGCGGCGGTTGCGGCTGGCTCCAAGCCATTTACCATTACGCTGAGTGGCTGGCCATTCGTCGTAAACGGTTTTGCCGTTGAGCACAACAGGCTCAGCTTTTCCGAAACCATCACTGGTAGCGCGATGTCGGAAAAGCGAGTGTTCGAGGATCTGCACCGGAAAATACTGCACACGCATCTTGAGCGTATAGAGATCGCCATCAATCAGCCTCATGCCGTAGCCAAGGTCCCCGCCATCCTTGGGCCAGGTAAGAGTCGGGCCCAGCTTCAAGTTGCCCTTGCCCTGGTTTAGATAAATCTGTAATGTGCCTTTGCGCGGCCCGGAGCCGATACCGCTCAGCAGGTCGGGGTGGCCATCGTGGTTCCAGTCGAGAATCTGGTAGCTCGCGTAGTTGTCATCGATCAGTTGACCCTCAAGGCTAAGACGCCTGGCCGCAGCATAGCGAGGCTTTGCATTAGTGCCTGTATTTTTGAAAAAGAAAAGCCCCCACCAGGGCTCACCAAACGTAGTGGAGTAGATGTTGCGCTGCAGAATGTCAGTGCGGCCGTCTTCGTCCCAGTCGATGGCGATGGGCTGATCATTCTTCATACCAACGGTGAGTGGATCGAGGCCGCCCGGACGGTTGTAGAAGAATGCATCCTGGGCATGGAGTGAAATTGTGAGCAAGAGTGTCACGCAGCAATAGCGCATGTCTGTTAGTCTGAGCCATATGACTCCACAAGAAGTCCTGGAATTCGCCAAGTTGAACGAAGTCCAGCAAGTTGATGTCCGCTTTGCGGATATTCCTGGTCTTTCGCACCACATCACGTATCCGATCAAAGAGATCACGCTCGACAGTTTTGAGTCGGGCTTTGGCATCGACGGCTCGTCGATCCGCGGTTGGGCGGCCATCAATGAGAGCGACATGCTGCTCATCCCCGACGCTGCCACCGCCTTTCTCGATCCCTTCACCGAGATCAAGACGCTCGTGATGAACGGCAACGTAATTGACCCGATCACCCGGCAGCACTATGAACGCGACCCTCGCTGGATCGCCATGAAGGCCGAGAATTATCTACAGACGACGGGCCTGGCCGACACCGTCTATTTCGGAGCAGAAGCCGAGTTCTTCATCTTCGATAACGTGCGCTTCGATCAGAACATGCACGAAGGTTTCTATCACATCGATAGCGAAGAGGGCCGCTGGAACTCCGGCCGCAAAGAAAACAACCTTGGCTACCGTCCGCGCGTGAAGGAAGGCTACTTCCCCGTCCCGCCCACCGATCACTATCACGACCTGCGAGCCGAGATGGTCCAAGTGATGACCGAGTGCGGACTTGAGATCGAGTGCCACCATCACGAAGTAGCAACCGCCGGACAGTGCGAAATCGATCAGCGCTACAACACGATGGTGAAGAGCGCCGACAACATGATGCTCTACAAGTACATCGTGCGCAATGTGGCCTACCGCTATGGCAAGACAGTTACCTTTATGCCAAAGCCGCTATTCGGCGACAACGGCAGCGGCATGCATTGCCACCAGAGCCTCTGGCGTGACGGCAAGCCGCTCTTTGCCGGCGAACTTTACGCAGGTTTGAGCCAGATGGCCCTGTGGTACATCGGTGGCTTGCTCAAGCACGCACGCGCACTCAGCGCAATCATCGCGCCCACCACCAACAGCTACAAGCGTTTGGTGCCGGGCTACGAAGCACCGGTGAATCTCGCCTACAGCCGCCGCAATCGCAGCGCCGCAGTGCGCATCCCAATGTACTCATCCAGCCCGAAATCCAAGCGCATCGAGTTCCGGCCCCCAGACCCAAGCGCGAATCCTTACCTCGCCTTCTCCGCCCTTCTGATGGCAGGCCTGGACGGGATCTTGAACAAGGTCGACCCCGGCGATTCCCTCGACAAGGACATCTACGATTTGTCGCCAGAAGAGCTGAAGGCCGTACCGTCGATGCCGGCATCGCTCGATGAAGCGCTCGATTGTCTCGAATCAGATTACGAGTTCCTGCTCAAGGGTGACGTGTTCACAGCCGAGCTGATCGACACCTACATCCAGTACAAGCGTAAGAATGAAGCAGAGGCAATTCGCCTCCGTCCACATCCTTACGAGTTTCATCTTTACTACGACATTTAAGGCTCAGCCTCAATGGTCTTCTGCAAGATTCGGATCACAACGAATTCAGCAGGCTTAAGCATGGCGAGGCCAATTTCGCATATCAGGCGGCCATTCAGGATGTCGTCCTGGGTCATGGTTCCTCGGTCGCAGGAGACAAAGAATGCTTCCTGTTCACTGCGGCCAACAAGACCACCCGCTCTCCATTGGGCGGCTAGGAACGATCGGATGCTGTCCCTGACACGAGCCCACAAGCTTTCGTCGTTGGGCTCAAACACCACCCACTGCGTGCCGTCACAAATGGAGCGCTCCAGGTAGATCAGGAACCGCCTGACACTAACGTATCTCCCCTCGGAGTTGGAACTCATGGTGCGTGAACCCCAGACGCGTATGCCGCGGCCTGGGAACTTGCGAATGACGTTCACACCCCGGGGATTCAGGACATCTTGTTGTTGGTTATCGATATCGAATTCAAGGCCAAGAGCGCCACGGATGATGTCGTTCGCTGGTGCTTTGAATACTCCGCGTTCGGTATCTGTGCGGGCATAAAGGCCCATGACGTGTCCGCCCGGCGGCACCAGCTTGGGCGCACCGCTACGGGGGTCTGCGATCTGGATCCAGGGATAGTAAAAGGCCGCGTGAGAGGAGTCTGCGATCTGACTTCGGGGAACGAGTTCGGAAACCGTCGACACACCCTTCGGAGAGTCGATGATGGCGAAACGGAAACGCATCCCATCGCAGTGTTTGACAATCCTTGCGGCAATCTCTCCGGATACGTTGGGAGCATAAACCAGCGAGACGTCGCGGTAGGCATCAAGTTCTAGTGCGGCCAAGCCTTGGACTTCCGGTCGAGCACTTGTAGCCAGTCCGGCATAATCGTCAACGTCCAGAGAACCGGCGTCATCGGCTCCGCCCGAGAGAAAGAGCCCAGCCTTGGCGGGAAGCTGCCCCGCGCCAACCTTTTCCCCGCGCACCAGAATCCCGAGGGTCGAAGTTTTGGGCGCTACAACACCTATATGCTTACCGTAGAAATTCGGGGAGGACTCATCGGCAACCATATCGTCAAAATCCTCGACTAGATCAGGACGTGGGAGCCTGCTACTGTCCGTAAAGGGGTCAAAGGGTGCATCCAGCTTCCCCCAATATGCCATTCGCAGACGGAAACCCACCGATGTGCCGTCCTCAATCTTGACGAAGACCCGGTTCCCCCAGGATCCACGGCTGGAAGCACGAACACTGAAGTCTCCAAAAGAGGCCTCAGCCTTTGAAGCTGCATCACCAACGATGCGCGAAATGAAGGCGCGTTGCCCACCGTTCTCGAAAAATCCCCGGACGGCATAAGCCATCCAATCATCCACCTCACGCGCGTCGCCGAACCAACGCTGGTAATCGGCGTAGCTAGTCACCAACTGTGGCCGAAGAGGCCCGCGGTCGGTGTCGCCGAGGATGGCCACAGTGCTGGTAGGGACACCCGCAATAGGACGAGGGCCTCGTTCCACTTCCTCAAAATAAACGCCAGGATATCTGTGCTCAGGCATGCTTCTTTGCTAGCGCTTGAAACGCAAATAGCAGTGTAATTCAGAAGACCTTCGCCAACTGAGACTACTTGCTGGGTACAGCTACAGGCGCGCCCTTATCCTTGATCATAAAGACGAGAAACTTCGCCGGTTTCGTCTTGCTGGCGTTCCGCCCAACAACATGAATATCCTGAGGGGTTTCGTAGAAGGTCTCTCCAACGCCGAGGCTAAGCAGTTTGCCGCCCTTTACCTGCATCTCAATGGACCCTTCAAGAACATAAACAAAAACGTGAGCATTGTGTCGGTGGACATCACCGTTTCCGCCGGGCGCCAGTTCTACCGTCAGCATGCTTCCTTCTTTACCTGCAAATTCAGGCAAGTCGCGGGTCAAGAGCATGGCGGCCTTGGGCGGCTGCGCAGCGACAATACCAGCGAATGCCATAACGGCGAGAATCAATTTCATCTTTCCACTTCCTATCCTGTTTGTTGGTGACGCTTTCAAAATATACCTAAAACGGTATTGTCCAGGGGCCTGGAAGGAAGGGTTGGAGCTTCTTGCGCTTTCTTCGTTTTGCTTTGAATGCCAGCAGAAGCCGCTATCGCCACAGCAAGAATTCTTGCTGTGGCGAACAAGCATTACTTTTTCAAATGACGTTGCCGGATTGCCAGAGCGGCAAGACCCGCGATACCGAGGGCCCAGGTGGAGGGTTCGGGGACGCCGCTGGCCTCTTGCGCTGCGGTGAGTTCGACACGGTAGTTGTCCAGGCCATCTACAACGGTCACAGGTCTACATCCGTTTATGGCGGAGCTGGGGCAGGTGGTGCCGGATTCCACTCGGTAGCCGAAAGTCATCAGGGAGCCCGTGCTGGTGAAGTTCGGTGCCAGCGCCGGATTTTGGAAATTCACCCAGTTCGATTGATTTGTGAAATTCCAGGCAAGGGTACCGAAGCCACCATTCGGAGTTGGGCTCAGGCTGCTCGAGAGCACAGAATATGTAAGCCCATCTTGCAGCAGTACCGGGCGCCAGAAAAGCGCTGTTGGTGGGTTAAAGGCGGTAGAAAAGTTACGAAGGTCCATTGAGAAGCTCATGGATCCGAGGGTGCCGTCAGTAGCAGGATTCCAGGTGAAGCCACTGCGGAATCTGGCAATATTTACATATGCTGTGTCTCCAGCGGCAGTTCCGAGAACCGAAAAACTTACTTGCTGAAAATCGCCGGGATTGCCATTGGCATTCAACTGACTGATCTGCAACTGAGCAGATCCCGTTTGGGTGAGAGTAGTGGATTGCCAGTTGGCGGGATTAAAGGTGCCGTCGGTATAGACCGTTGCAGCGAAGATTGGGCTGGCTAGGGCCAGAAAAAACAGTTTGGGATTCAAGAAATCACCTCTTTCAAAAGACAAAGTGCAGTAGCCAGCAAAACTGGACCACTGCACTCGTTCTTTTTTGAGGCGATTTAGTACTAGCGCTTGGGGCCGAAGAAGGCAACCAGGCCAATCAGAACCGTGCTCTGGTTTCTGCTCACCGCCGGATTATCACCACGCTCAAATACAGGCTGGTCAGACCAGTCACGACGATATTCAAGACGGGTCAGCAATCCTTCGGCCAGTTTGTACTCGCCGGTGAGGGTCACTTCCTTCAACTTCTGCGCAGTGCCGCTGATAAAACCATCTTTGTCGTAGTAGTATTCGGCACGTGGGGAGAAAGCAATTGTTTTGGTGAGCTGGAAGCGAGCGGCTCCACCGACAGCAATCCAGTCGTTCGATCCTTTGCCTACTGCAAACTTTTGGGTGCCGTAGTCGATGTTCAGATAGGTGCTCACCTTGTCGTTCGGATTGAAGGTAAACACCGTGTCGTAGAAGTTGCGCCAGCCCTGGTTGGTCTGGTTCTGTTCCGGGCCGGTGTAGTAGGTGTTGAGCCAGGTCAGCTTACCCAAAGTCACGGCAGTTGTGAAGCCCATCGTTTTGCCCGAGTTGTTGTCTTCCACATTGTTCCAGCCATTCACTAACTGGAAGCCCGCAGTGAGATATTTGTTCACTGGCATCGAGGTACGCAAACCAAAATGGTAGTAAGGACCATTAGCGTACATAAGAGCACGCGAGTAGTTCCAGTTCAGGTGAGTTTCAGTCGGCTCAGCTCCAGCACTGGTATAAAACTTGCCAAAGTCCATCTGGAAGCCATTGCCGTCTTTGGGCTTGAATGTGACATAAGCCTGTGGCACATAACGAAGGTTATCGAAGCCGTTGGCGGTGTCCTGGAAGTTGAAGATGTCCATAGCGCGGCCAAATCCAAGGTCAAGCTTGAAGCCGATCGGGTCAGCATCGTGCTCAAGCGTCACCTTTGCCATGTTGAGGCTCATAGAATTTGCCCGAACATCGAAGTTACGATACAGATTGGTTCGCGATCCAGGGTGGTTAGATGCGTAGTTGTAGTAGCCGTCAACAAGGCCACTAAAGTTGATTGGTCCGACAGACCAGGCAGCTGGCGCCGCAGGTGCTGGCGCTGGAGCAGTTGTTTGTGCAAAAGACTGGGCACAAAAGATAGTTGAGATCAGAAATGTACTTTTCAGCATGGAATACTGCATCGGGGCTCCTATTAGTTGTTCTTATATTGAGTCAGGTAGAAATGCGCTGGCCTCGAACGGTTTCACTGAGTGTAGGCTTGATGGGCCGAGGAGATCCAATCAAACATTTCAATTCGACGAATAAAAATAATCTGCTTCCCTCTCGCAAACTGAAGTAGCATGATTAGTCAATCCGAGCTTTATTCGGATCTCCCTATCCCAGCCCACGTCCGAGCGGGGAAATCTCACTGAACTGGATAGTCATGAAAAAAACCGCATTTGCAATCCCATTGGCTTTGGGCAGTGCTGCCGGTTTGTTTGCACAAACCGCCACTCCTCCATCCCCGACGGCCGCCCTAGAGGCCAGCGTGAAAGCAGCACAGTCGGCGGGCGATAACGCCTGGATGCTGACTAGCTGCGCGCTGGTTTTAATGATGACCGGTCCTGGACTGGCCCTCTTCTACGGAGGCCTGGTTCGCAAGAAAAATGTATTGGCAACGATGATGCAGAGCTTCACACTGATGGCCTTATCGACCGTATTGTGGGCGATTTTAGGTTATTCGTTGAGCTTTGGCGAAGGAAGCCCCTTTATTGGCGATCTTCGCTACCTGATGCTCGCTGGCGTCGGTGCAGACCCCATGCCCGATTACGCCGCCACCATCCCCCACCAAACCTGGATGATGTTTCAGTTGATGTTTGCCATCATTACCCCCGCACTCATCACAGGCGCATTCGCAGAACGAATGAAATTTAATGCAATGGTTCTGTTCATGACCCTCTGGTCGCTGCTGGTTTACTTCCCCATGGCCCACATGGTCTGGGGCAAGGGCGGATTGCTCAACGCCTTCCTCGGCGGCTCGATTCCCTGCTTCGACTTCGCCGGTGGCACCGTAGTCCACATCACCTCGGGCGTCTCGGCCCTTGTTTGTGCCATCTATATGGGCAAGCGCCACGGCTACGGCTCGGAGCCAATGAAGCCCCATTCGCTCGTGCTCAGCTTTATCGGCGCCTGCATGCTCTGGGTAGGCTGGTTTGGCTTCAACGCCGGTAGCGCACTCAGCGCCGGCAGCCTCGCTTCTGCAGCCTTTGTCACCACACACTTCGGCGCCGCTGCCGCAGCCCTCGGCTGGTCCTTGATGGAATGGTTCCACTCCAAGGCAACCGTGCTCGGCGCAATCTCGGGCGCAGTAGCTGGCCTCGTCGTCATCACCCCGGCCTCCGGCTTCGTCACCCCCGGTGCGGCCCTCATCATGGGCTTCGTCGGCGGTATCGTTTGCTACTTCATGGTAGTCAAGGTCAAGGCCATGTTCGGCTATGACGACTCCCTCGATGCATTCGGCGTCCATGGCGCTGGTGGTACGCTGGGGGCAATCCTCACCGGAGTTTTCGCAACTCGCGCAGTCAACGGCGCAATTGCCGAAGGCAAGGGTGGATTGATCGACGGTAACGGCGGTCAGATTCTCAATCAGGCCATTGGCGTCGCCATCGCCTGGGGCATCGCAATCGTCGGAACTCTTCTGATCCTCAAGATCTGTGACATTGTTTGCGGCGGAGTCAGAGTCAGCACGCAGGAAGAAATCGAAGGTCTCGATTTGAGCCAGCATGGTGAGGAAGGCTACTCGCTGGAAGGCTGAGTATAGAGAGGCAAAAGCACATGAAAAAACTCGAAGCAGTCATCCAACCCTTCAAGCTTGAAGAAGTGAAAGAAGCCCTCAAAGGCATCGGCGTCGACGGCATGACCGTAACGGAAGTGCGCGGACACGGCCGCCAGAAGGGCCACACGGAAGTCTACCGTGGCCAGGAATACAAGGTCGACTTGCTCGCCAAGATCAAGATCGAAGTGGTAATTCCGGCCGAGCGGCTCGAAGAAGTGCTCGACACGCTCACCAAGGCAGCCCGCACCGGCAAGATCGGCGACGGCAAGATCTTTGTCTACGACGTGGCCGATGCCATCCGCATTCGCAATGGAGATCGTGGCTCTAGCGCAATCTAGCACCCAGCCAACTGGCTTGTTTTAGAAAAGGCCGCACTCACCAGCCTGGTGAGTGCGGCCTTTATCATTGCCCTCAAAAGAAAGCCCCCGGTCTTCCGACCGGGGGCTTTCAGCATTAGGTTGTAGAGCCAGTTTAGAACTGGTTCCAGAGGTACTGGTTGTAGACTTCGTGGTGGAACTGAACTTCAGCAGCCTTAACCACCGTACCCAACTGGCGGGCGCAACGGTCAGCGGAAGCCTGCTTGAGGTCTGCGAAGCGCGCCTTGACGTCTTCACCAAACAGTTCCGTCGTCCAGGATGCGGCGCGGAAGTTGTCAATCGCGGTGTAGATGTTGTCGGGCAGGTAACGATCGGCCTGGCGCAGATTCTTGATCTTGGCGATTTCGCCGTCGATCCCGGTCTTGAACACGGTGTAGAGAACCTGATACGGATTCGCATCGGGGCCAACCGAGCGAACTTCAACACGAGCGCTCTTTTCGTTGCCGATCGGGATACGAACCATCGAACCACGATCGGTAGCAGAAGCCTTGATCTGGTTCGGGGCTTCGAAGTGGGGATCGAGACGACGATAAGCGTTCACGCTGGCATTGAGCGGCAGGCAGATGTCGTTGCCGTGGGTCAGAATACGGTCAATAAACTGCCATGCAGTCTTGCTGATCTTCTCTTCGCCCTTGGCGTCATAGAAGATATTCTTGCCACCCTTGGTGATCGAAACGTTGGTGTGCATACCGCTACCGTTGACGCCCACAACCGGCTTCGGCAGGAAGCTGGCAGTCAGGCCCATCTTGGTAGCAACCTGGCGGGCGATCAGCTTGTAGATCTGGATCTGGTCGGCTGCGGTCACCACGTCACCGTAGCTGTAGTTGATTTCAAACTGCGAGGGGGCAACTTCCGGGTGATCCTTCTCGTTCTGGAAGCCCATCGCACGCTGTACTTCGGCGCAGGTGTCGATAAAGGTGCGCAGCTGGTCGCCGGGCAGCGAGTGGTAATAGCCACCGGTGTTTACGTATTCAAACTTGCCGGTCTCATGATAATGACGCTCGGCATCGACGCCCTGGAAGAGGAAGCCTTCGATTTCATTGGCAGCATGCAGCGAGTAGCCGTTCTTCTCAAACTGCTGATTGGCATACTGCTTCAGCACGCCACGCAGGTCGGCGCCGTAGGGCGAGCCGTCCTTGTCGATCACCTCACTGAACAGGAGGACTTTGCCAGAACCGAAAACATCGGCCGGACCCCAATAAAAAGCGCTCCAGTCCATTCCAAGACGGAGATCGCTTTCACGCTGGGCGGTAAAGCCGCGAATCGAAGAACCGTCGAAAGTCAGGTTATCGTAGCTGCCGATCAAGAACTTCTTGTCGTAGTCGAGTGTGTGGAGGCGGCCCTCGAGGTCGCTGAACATGACGGTGACGGCTTTAATGCGCTTTTCGTCAGTCAAATACTTGAGGCGCTCTTCCCGGATGACGTCGGCGGACACGCGATTCTTGCGTTGCTCCTTCGCGGCCAGGTTCAGGTCTTCCAACTCCCCATAGGAGAGCGATAAAAAATTGCGCAAATCGTTAGACATTCATTCCCTCGATTGAGTAGGTAGGATGCTGGCTGTTGAGCAGATCAATTACGAACATGAGATCCGGGCGGTCAACGGAGACGCAAGTACCGGTTTCGAAACCCAACATAGACAAACCTCGGCACAAGGCCGATGCTCGATTATAGAACTTCAAAACCCTCGAATCCAAGCGCCACGAATCATTCGTTGCCGATCCTTTATTTTTATGGAGGCGATTGATTCGGATAATGGAAAGATTACTATGTTTGGAGAAATAAGCCAGATCAATATCTCCCCCGGGGGTATCCCCAAGCGTGCGATTCTCTCGGGGAACCTCACGCCACGCGGACTCGACGGGGATTCCTGGAGAAATCCCAAATATCATGGTGGGCCAAAGCAGGCTCTGCTACTGATTGGCCAGGAAGTGGTCGATGAGTTGAATACGCTGGGCTACCGGCTCTTTCCCGGCGCACTCGGAGAGAACCTGACAACTCAAGGCCTCGACTACCGTCAGATGCGGGCCGGGCAACAGTACCGGCTGGGATCAATTTGCGAAATTGAACTCACCAAGCTGCGCGAGCCTTGCCGCACTCTCGACGTTTACAACGAAGAAGGGATTGGGAAAATTCAAAAGCTCTTGAAACTCGAGGGACGAGGCGGCTGGTATGCCCGCGTGCTCAAAGCGGGGCCGCTTTTCCCCGGTGATAAAATCACCCTTTTGGCCCAGGTCGTCTAACCCTTGCTCCGTCCGCACGAAGAAATCCTGAAATTGCACAGCCGCGTCCTTTTTGAAGAGGTGCGGCAGCACCCGGATTGGCTGGAGACGCTAACCCTTGATCGTGATTTCTACGAAGACGACTTCCGGGAAATGCTCGATCTCCTTCCTTTCCAGAATCTGGCCCTGGCTGCCTTTCGCCGCCGCTGCCTCACCCGGATTCTCTTGCGGGACGTACTCGGACACGCAACCCTCGCGCAAACAACAGCCGAAGTTTCGGCTCTCGCCGATGCAATTCTCGGTTGGAGCTACGAAAAGCTCCGCGCCGAAGCCGAAGCCCTCTACGGCAAACCTCGCCTCGAAGACGGCACCATCTGCGGCTGCAGCATTCTGGCTCTCGGCAAGCTCGGCGGCAACGAATTAAACTACAGCTCCGACATCGATCTGATGTACGTATATGGCGGCCGCGGCCAGACCGACCGTCCTGAAGGCCTGAGCAATAAAGAGTTTTTCGAGAAGCTCGCACAGCGGCAGACCCATTTTCTGGGTGCCTACACCGCAGAAGGCATCTGCTACCGGGTCGATCTCAGGCTTCGGCCCGAAGGCAGCCTTGGAGAGATCGCCGTTACGCTCGATGGCGCAAAAGAGTATTACCGGGCGAGGGCGCGCGATTGGGAACTACAGATGATGATCAAGGCGCGTGTGTGCGCCGGCGAGCGCAAGCCAGGCCAGGCACTGATCGAATTCGTTGAGCCCCTCACCTACCGCACCACCACAGACTTCTCGGCAATCGAAGCCGTCAGTGAAACCCGCGTGCGCTGGAATGAGAAACTGTCCAACCGCAAATTGAACGGTGGCGCCATCGACGTAAAGCTCACCCGGGGCGGCATTCGCGATATCGAGTTTCTCGTACAGTGCTTGCAACGCCTTCACGGCGGTCGTGAAGCCTGGGTGCGCACAACCAGCACAATGATCGCTCTCACCCGGCTGCACGATAAAGGGCTAATCTCATCATCAGAATATTTTGCCCTGATCGAAGCATATGAGTTCCTGCGGCACCTTGAGCACCGTCTACAGGTGATGGAAGACCGCCAGACCCACTGCCTCCCCGAAAGCTTCGAGGAAATCGAAAGCCTCTCGCAACGCATGCCTGCACTGCAATTGGGTGTAGAAAACTCCGGGCCGCGCCTCATTGAAAAGCTGAAAGAACATCTGGGCGCGGTCGAGGCCATCTACTCACGTGTGATCTATGGCCATGCGGTGATGGAGATACCAGCAACGCGAAGCGTTCCGTCACATCAGCACCGTGCCCAGTGGGAGCGGCTCTACGAGCAACTGGAGGGCCGCTGGGGCGATTTTTATCGCGATGAGCAGGTGATGGCAGATCTGCGGGAATTGACGGCGCTGAGCCCCTTTCTAACCGACGAGCTGATTCGCCAGCCCGATTGGCTGGAAGATTTACGCCAACTGCGCAATGGAGCCTTGATTTCCGGCGAGTGGCACGAAGAGGCAAGCCTGCGCAAAGCTTACCGCCGGCGCTTGTTCCGGCTCCAGTGCGAGAGCCTGCTCCTGGCCCGGCCCGTATTTGAGACTCTGGCCGCCAATAGCGATCTGGCCGATTCGATCATTGGGCACTGCTATCAGGTGGCCGTCCAGGCAGTGGGCAAGGGCGAGCAGGATTTATCTAACCCGATGATGGTAGTCGCTTTGGGTCGGCTCGGGCTGCGCGAGTTTGACCTCGGCAGCGACGCAGACCTCGTCTTCATCCTCCCCAATGAATCCGCAGAGGCAATGGAGTTCTGGACGCGCGTAGCCGCCCGGATGATAGAGATTCTGACTGCCTATACCGGCGACGGCGTAATCTTTACCGTCGATGCACGCTTGCGGCCCTTTGGCCGTGAGGGAGACCTCGTGCAGTTGGAATCCACTTATATCGATTACTTCGCCCAGCACGCCGAGGCCTGGGAAGGCATCGCTTATCTGAAAGCACGCGCCGTTGCCGGCAACCTCGACCGCGCCACCCGCTTTCTCACCGAGTTGCAAAAAGTAGATTGGCGGCGTTACGGACAATCCCACCGCTCGAAAAAGCAACTTAGCGACATGCGCGCGCGTCTGGAGAAGGAGCAGGGCAAAACAAATCCGCTCAAAGCTGGCCGGGGCGGCTTCTACGATATCGACTTTCTACTTTTGTACCTGCGCCTAAAGAGTGCCGGAATCTTTTTCAAGGTTCTCAATACGCTCGAACGGATTGAAGTAGTGGAACAAATGGGACATCTCGAACAGGAAGACGCCGCCTTTCTCGCCGAAGCGGCGAAAACCTTCCGCGCAGTCGATCACGGCATGCGTCTGTACACCGGGCAAAGCGGCAATGCGCTGCCAGATGCGCCTGCAGCGAGAGATGCACTCTGGGCCATGCTAGACCGCTGGTTGCCCGGCCACCGATCAAAAGAAAATCCAGAACCCGATTTAGACGGCTTGCAGGAGAGGACGCGCGAAACCTATGTGCGCCTTTTCAGCTAGGATTCTTGTTTTGCTTCTCTTCGGGCTTGCTGCCAGCGCAGCAACGATCGACCGTGCGCTCAACCGCATGTACAACTTCGATTTCAAGAGCGCAGACCTGGAAATGGATAGCTACATTTCCAGCCAACCGAGTGATGCTGTTGGCTATTCGTTTCGCGCAGCTTCCTTGCTCTTTCGCGAGCTCGATCGCTTATCCATTCTCGAAAGCGAGTTTTTTGCAAGCAACAAGCGCTTAACAGACAAGAAGGAATTGAAACCGGATGAACAATTAAAGCAGCGATTTCTGTCTGCGCTCGATGAGTCCAAGTCCAAAGCGCGATCGCGATTGTTAGTCGATGCCAACGACAAGAACGCAATTTTTGCCCTCTGCCTCAGCGCCGGCCTTCTGACAGACTACTTGGGGCTAATCGAGAAACGGCATCTGGGAAGTCTGAGCCATGCCAGAGAATCGCATTCCCACGCAGTGAAACTCCTCAAGCTCGATCCGGCCTTCGTGGATGCACATCTCACCACCGGCATGACCGAGTATCTACTCGGCAGTGTTCCCTTCTTTGTGAAGTGGTTTGTCCGCTTCGAAGAGGCTGAGGGTAACAAAGCTTTGGCCGTAGAACGTCTCAAACTGGTAGTGGAGCGAGGTAAGTACCTCGGCCCCTTTGCCAAGATCCTGCTCGCCACAATTGACTTGCGCGAAAAGCGGCCCCGACAAGCGGAAATGCGGCTCGCTGAATTGAACCGGGACTTCCCCGAGAATCCTCTTTTTAAGAAAGAACTAGAGAAACTTAGACCAAAACTAAAATGATCAGAATTACCCTTTTCCTTTTTGTCACCGCCCTGCTCAACGCAGCAGAGGTGAGCGTAGAGCGTGCCTTCAACCGTTTGTACAGCTTTCAGTTTGAAGACAGCCTGAATACGGCGCGGGCCTATTCGGCCAAGAACGCAAGCGACCCCATGGGTTATGCATCCCTGTCGGCAGCCTATCTCTTCAGTGAGATGAACCGCCTTCAGGTCTTCAACAAAGACATGTTCAAAGAAGAAAAAGTGCAGGGCGAACGGGCCAAACAAATTGGCGTTGAGGCCAAGCGCAACTTTGAAGATGCCCTCAATCGGGCCAAGTCCACCGGTGCCGAAGCGCTCAAGAAGAACGACAAGGATACAAACGCTTTGCTCGCTTTGCTGATTGCGACAGGCGCGGAACGAGACTTTTCTGCCCTCGTAGAAAAGCGCTACAAAGACAGTTACTACGCGGCCAAAGCAAGCCAGGAATACGCTCTTCGCTTGCAGTCCATTGACCCAAGCTTGCAGGATGCCTGGTTTACCCGCGGATTCAGCGAATATCTGATCGGCAGCGTCCCCTTTGTGATTCGCTGGCTCATGAAAATCGACCAGGCCACCGGCGACAAGAAAAAAGGCCTCGAGTTGATGGAGAAGTGCGCGCGCGAAGGCAAGTACCTCAAGCCCTTTGCTCAAATGATGCTGGCCAGCATCTATCAGAAAGACAAACGCTTGAAAGAAAGCCGCCAACTGCTGGAGGCCTTTGCGGCCGATCACCCGGATAATCAGGTGGTTCGCGCTGAACTGGCAAAGATGCCCAAGAGCTAGGGAATATGATTAGGTAGTGAGATCGATGGTTGTGTGGATTGTCGGGATTCTTTTGGCGCTTGCTTGCGGGCAGGCGCAGGTAATCGAATTTGAATCCAACGGATTGAAGTATCAGACGCTCACCAAGAGCGGCGTTACTGTCATGTTTGCCAGTTTGCCCTCGAATCTGAAAGACTTCGCAGTCTTGCAGGTAGCCGTATCCAATGGCTCGAAATACATCACAACGGTAGACCCCGAAGATTTCATCTTCCGTCGCGAAGATGGCTCAACCGAAAAGGCCTTGCCAGCGCGACAGGTCGTCAAGAGAATGCTCGACAAAGCCAATCGCGACGACGTGATCAAACTGGTGGGCACCTACGAAGTAGGCCTCTACGGTTTGCAGCGCATGCAATCCACCAATGGCTATGAACAGCGCCGGCAGAGCGCGATTGGCGAATTTGGCGGCGCTCGCCTCAAAGCGGCAGCAGCCACCAGCGCTATTGCCTTCGTCAAAACCAAGCTAACGGCAGGGGAATCCACCGACGGTGCCGTCTTCTACAGCGTCGAAAAAAAGGGCCTCGGCCCGGGCAAGCTCACCGTAAAGCTGGCCGGTGAGCTCTTCGAGTTTGACTCCATAGCTCCAACCCCGAACTAGACTTGCGGCTATCCTGAATATTGGTCGATCTACACACACACACCTTTGAAAGTGATGGGACGGATTCTCCTGCCGCCTTGATTGAAAAAGCGGCTGCCGCTGGCCTGACAACCATCGCCATCACAGACCACGACACCTTTACCGCCCACGCGCAAGCAGCACCCATAGCCCAACAACTCGGCATCAGGCTTGTCTGCGGAGTTGAAATCAGCACCAGAGCCCGCAATCGCAACGTGCACCTACTGGCCTACTGGTTTGGCGGCGCGGCACCGGTAGAATTTGAAAACTGGCTCACTGCAATGCTCGAGTACCGGCGCGAGCGCAATCGCCGCCTCGCAGAACGTTTGCAAGGCCTCGGCCTTAGCATTGAGCTGTCCGAGGCTGAGGCTCTCGGCCGCACCATCACCGGACGGGTCCACTTCGCCAAGGTGCTGATTGCCAAAGGCTATGTCCAGTCGATTCCAGAAGCTTTTGATCGCTACATCGGCGAAGACGCACCGGGCTTTGTCATGATGGAAGACCCCAAGACCCCCGACGCCGTCAGTAAAGTGCGCGAGTACGGCGGCATACCGGTGCTAGCGCATCCGATCCGCTTGGGGATGCGGGATCCGGACGCCGAAGAATCCTTCATTCGCGAACAGGTAGATGCCGGTCTGCTCGGCCTTGAGGTGATGCATTCTGATCACGATGAAGTAGCCCGGGCACGCTATGAAGCATTGGTGCAGCGCTACGGCTTGGCCCGCTCTGGCGGCTCTGACTACCACGGCGACATCAAACCGAAAATCTTCCTCGGCCGCGGTTTTGAAGACAACGTAAACGTCCCTCAGGAATGGGTAGATAAACTGGCTTCTTTATGACCAAAGATCAGGCTTTTGCAATTGTTTGTGAATTTGTCCAGAGTGACGGCTTGCGGCGTCACATGCTGGGTGTCGGCACCTGTATGGAAGCCTACGCCCGGCACTACGGCGAAGATCCAGAGCTATGGGCCGTAACCGGAATCCTGCATGACTTCGATTGGGAAATCCACCCCAACCTGCCCGATCACCCCACCCTCGGCGAGGCCATCCTCATCGAGCGTGGAGTCAGCGCCGAAATCCGCCGCGCGATCCTCTCGCATGCTGACTTCACCGGTGTCACCCGCGATTCTCAAATGGAGAAAGCGCTCTTCGCCTGCGACGAACTCGCCGGCTTCATCACCGCCGCTGCCTATGTAAAGCCAACCAAGAGCGTCTTCGAAGTTGAGGCCAAAGGCGTGATCAAGAAGATGAAAGACAAAGGCTTTGCCCGAGCCGTCAATCGAGACGACATCACCAAAGGTGCCGCCGAGATGGGCGTAGACCTGGAAACCCACATCCAGTTCTGCATCGACGCGATGAAGGCAAACGCCGAAGCCCTCGGCATCAAGGGCAGCTACGAAGCCTAGGAGACCTTGCGCAGTTTCGTGATGCGGCCCACCTCAACCCATTCGGCCACATAGATGTTGCCATCGGCATCAAAGCTGGCAGCATGTGGGGCAATAAACTTGCCCGGCGTAAAGGCATTCCGCTCAAGCGTCCGCAGCCCCTCATAAGTCTTGCCATCCGGCTGCCTGCCATCGCCCAACTGAACGATCGGTTTGTTGTTCTGGTCAAAAAGAGTCACAACGGCCTTAAGATCAGGCATCAGCATCGTGCCCTTATGAAAGTCAAAAGTGCTGGGCCAGCGCACGCCGTCTTTGAGTGAGTGCAGAGGTTTGCCGTCAAGTGTGAAGTACTGCACCCGGCTATTGGCCCCGCGCTCGCCCACCATCAACAGCGGCTTCTTCCCCCGCATATCGATAGCAATGGCGTGTGGCCAGATGGTAGTGCCTTTAGCCGTCTCTAGATCTTTATTCTTGTCCATCAACTCACGCGATCCCCCAAAGCTGCGCACCCAGCGAAGCTTTTCATCAAATTGATGGATGTAGAACTTCCCATAACCATCGGCAACATAAATGTGGCCGTTGGGGGCAATAGCCAAGGTGGAAGGCTTGAATTCGCTGGCCTTGGTGTAGAGGCCACAAACATGAGGCGCGTGCATCACCCACACCACTTCCCCATCAAGAGTCGTCTTGCGAATAAAGCCCTTGACGTTGTCGCAGTGATAGAGGAATTCGGTATTGCCTTCTTTGTGAAGCACCAGTCCATGAGCCCCGCCCCGCAGGTCAGCCCCCCAGCTCTTAATGAACTTCCCCTTGTCATCAAAGACGGCAATAGCGTCAGGGCTCTCACTCGTTTTGTGAACCGTATGGGCAACGATAACCCGGCGGTCTTCGGTGATGATGATGCCGTGAGTATTGCCGAACTTGAGTGTAGAAGGAACTTGAGCCCAATCATGAGTGGCTTCATAGCGGTGTTCCCCCGAACCCATTATCGGGAGGGAGCTTTGCCCCTTGGAAGAGAGGGCCAAACTGGTGAGGCCAGCGAGCATCGTGCGGCGTTGCATTTATCTATTGTGGCTGAGGCCGAGCCGTTTCAGGCTGTCGCGTAAGATGCGCTCGTCGATACGAACTTTCGCTTCGAGCAATCGATTATAGGCATCCACCAAATCGATGCCAATCGATCTCCGATGCAGCTCTTCCAGAATCCCGACGCATCCAATGGCCGTTAACCCAAAATCTTTAGCCAAGCGCCGGCCGCGCCATTCGTCCATCAACACGATATCGACACCCGACTCTTTGGCCAGAATTATCGTACTCGTCTCGCCGGCACCCAAACCTCGCTCGGCCATCAACCGTACCAATCGAGCTTGGTCTTGCACTTTCAGTACTTCAATCCAATCAGCCTTTTGAACGGCGGCAGAGCCTGGAAGCCCTACCCCTGTCACTACAACTTCATCGTAGACTTCAAGCGAAATCTTGACTTTTTCAAAAACGGATTGTAATCGATCCAGCAAACCGATTCGAGAAAGACTGATCAGCGGGGAAGCATCAGAGATAGCAGTCACGGTTGCAGGCGCTGAAAGGCAAGCCGATCTTCTTCTACCTCGGTAAAGCCGTAATGGAGAGGTACTTGATGATCGGAAGCAAAGGCTATAAACTCCTCAACGGGCGTGCTGCATAATTCTGCGGCACGGCCAAGGGACACTTTGTCCTCTCGAAACAGTTGCAGGGCAATCAGCTTGGCTGTCTCTTCCGAAACGTTGCCTTGGTCAAGACTGGCTGCTTTTACCAGTTCGTCGGGTAAATGCAGATGGATAAGTCCCATGCCCTTACCCTAACCCAAATGAGCCTGGCCTGTCACGCGCGAGATCTTTGCAGTACCTTCGCCAAAATCGAAAGCTACACTATTGTTGATCGCAAAGATTTCTTTGGAAGCCAATTCTTGCCGGTGTTGGGCCTGGTCTTCAAAACCAGTGAGAGGCGCTCCGCGTCTCTGGTGGGTTCGACTCCCACTGGCTTCCGCCACCAACCCTACAGGACTGCCATGACGATTGAAGTTCTCTATTTCGAAGGCTGCCCCAACTACGAGCCCACGCTCAACAGGGTCAACCAAACCCTCAAAGATTTGGGCATCAAGCAGAAAGTGCTCGAAGTCATCATCACCACCCCGAAAATGGCAGAGTCCTTCCGCTTCCTCGGCTCACCCACAGTACTCGTCAATGGCCTGGACGTGGAGCCATCCGCAAGAAATTCGAATCAGATTGGCTTCGGCTTCCGCACTTATGCAAGTGGTGACAGAAGAGTCGGTCTTCCAGGTGAAGACCTGATTCGCGCGGCGATTATCGAGGCACAGAGCCAGTCGTCCGGCAAGCGCATACGATGACGGTCGAAGAGTATCTGGCTCATACCTAAGAGCCGGACTGTGCTTTCGCCGCTGGAATTCTTGAGCAGCGAAATGTCGGGCAAAAGGATCACAGCAAAGTTCAACTGCGGATTACGGCCTGGTTCTTGAATCGCTCTCAATCGCTAGGTATTGCCGCATTCGGTCAGATCTATTCGAGGCTTAGCGTGTCGCTTTCAGAATGATTTGGCATATCAGGGTGGCCATGCAAATGCTTGGCGCAACACAGTTTGGCAACGCCGAAAGCCCCGGCGACGGAAGCGTTCGCAACCGTTGCAAAATCGTCGGTTTGTGCAAGTCTAGTGCTACGGTCGCCTGCCGCGTACCAATCATCGAATGCCTTCGCCGTTTATGTGGGTCTATTCTGAATCCGGTGCATCCGGGTTTCCGTAATGGTACCGCCTGTGATACCCTCTGATTGTGTCAAGCGCCTCGAAGCTGGTCGCCAAAATGCGGAGGAATCCGCGCGATTGGCGGATCGAGGATTTGAAGGTGATTGCGCGCAACTTTGGCATCGATCATGATCAGCACGGAACGAGCCACGTGATTTTCCAACACGCTTCTGCGGGGCGTCTCTCCGTTCCTGCGCACCGTCCCATCAAACCAGTCTACGTCCGGCTGTTTGTAGAATTCGTCGACACCGTAGGTAAAGAATCATGAAAATTGATAAGTCCCTCATTAACTCCTATCCGTTCACGATTCGTCCGCTGTCCGAAGCGGATGGGGGCGGATTTGCTATCGAATATCCAGACCTGCCTGGGTGCATCTCAGACGGGGAAACCCCGGAAGAAGCGTTGAAACACGGCTCAGACGCAGTCAAGGCTTACATCCTGAATTGCATGAAGCACGGTGATGTAGTTCCAAAGCCGAGCGCGGCTAGCGGCCAATGGCGGCAGCGTGTTCCCCGAAGCCTGCACTCGCGACTGGTCGCCAAGGCCCGTCAGGAAGGCGTTAGCTTGAACACGCTTGTCACAGCGATGATCGCAGAAGGTCTGGGCCAGCGACGGGCTTCCTAGCGATTCAACTGATGGGCATCTGCGGGGAGCCTGGATGCCACTCTCGCGGCGAGCGGAATCCCCCTTTTCGCATTGGACTTGCGCGCCACACCGACGAACGGACCGGTGAAGGATTGGCTTGCCGCCGAGCACCCGACTCGCAATGTGGGGACAGGGTTTTCTGAAAGTGAGCCTGGCTGGGTCATGTTTAACCAGGCGCTAACCCACAGGCAGGCTGAAAGCGGTTGCGGCCAGCGAGTCTCTCTATCTCATTTTCTACGAACATGGTAGATTCGCGGACAGTCGTATGGAAATGCAAGTTATTGAATTCTAGGTCAGCTACGCGCCAGATGTCGTCGATGTTGGCTCCAACCAGTTGAGATCTCGCATCAGTCGCACAGGGTAGAGCAGACTGGTACCAAAGCCAGCCCGCACGCCAGAAAGTGTTGACGAAAGCGCACCAGGGAATTCTGAAACGCACAGTCTAGCGCCAGGGGAAAAGCCAGCTCCACCAACTCTTCTTCTCCTCCGGCTCCATCTCCGGATGCTCCGCACGCCAAGCCTCGGCATCACTCAGATCCTGACGGCAATACGGGCAGTCCTGAATATGCCGGTCAATACTCTCCCGCTCGTCCGCATCAATCTTCTTCGACAAATAGCGGGCCAGCGCTTCATACGGAATATGCGAATCTGCGCTCAGGAAACTGCCGCCTCTTCAATAATCAACTGCTTCGCATCCGCATCCATCGACGCCATCGCACCCACCGGCAGCGTAATCTGATCAGCCGTGTGGCCAATCAACAGGCCGTGAAACACCGGCACCTTCACCTTGGCAAACACCCGGTCCAGCACCTCACCCAGCGTGTAATTAAAAGTAATCGACGGCTGGAAGTCACGCGGCCCACAATCCACACACTCTCCAATCACCACCCCCGCACACTCATCAAACTTACCCGCCAGCACCAACTGCTGCAGCATACGGTCAATGCGGTACGGCTCTTCCCCAACATCTTCCAAAAAGAAAATCTTCCCCTTCACATCCGGCTCATGCGGCGTGCCCATCAGGCAACTCACCAGCGTCAGATTCCCACCAATCAGGCGTCCTTTCGCCTTCCCGGGCCGCACCATCCGCAAGGGATGCTGCGGGCGGTAAACATTGCGCTCGGTCGGATTGCCCAGCACACCCATCGGCTTATCATCCATCGCCCGCTTAAACCAGTTCTGCGAAAACTCCGTAAACGGCGAAAGCCCCGTAGGCCCATGAAAGGTAATCAGTCCGGTCTTCTGATGAATGGCCAGATGCAGCCCGGTGATGTCGCTATAACCCAGCAGCATCTTCGGATTCTTGCGGATCAGTTCGTAGTCGATGCCATCAAGCAATTGCGGCGTGCCATAACCACCACGCACGCAAATGATCCCCTTCACTTCCGGGTCGGCAAACATCGTATGAATGTCTGCAATCCGGCCAGGAATGCTCTCCCCCAACTGCCCTTCCCGCTTGCCCACCTGTTTGCCAATCTTCACCTTCCACCCGAACATCTGCGCCGTCAGTTGCATGGTTTGCAACTGGTTCGGGTCGGCAACAAAAGTGCTCGGGCTGATCAGCCCGACGGTATCGCCGGGCTTCAGCATTTTGGGCTTGATCATACTGGTGGCTGCCCCGGACTGGGCCGCCACTGCAGCCACCGGCAGAGCCGATACGAATTCGCGACGCTTCATAACTGGTGAGGTTACCAGTTTGTGAGGCTGCCGTCAGGGCGGTGAAAGAGCTGAATCGGCTGGTCGTGTTTATTCACTTCCCAGAACATCTTGATCTTCGAGGGATCAAACGTAACCCCAAGCCCCGGCCGGTTATTCGGATAAAGTTTACCGGCCTTGAAGTCAAAGCATTCCGGCAAATAAAACTTGTGCGGCAGATCGATCGCAGTGCCTGTCATCTCCATCAACACCGGCCCCGAGAACGCAGCATTACAATGCACCAGCGACGCCTCGCCAATCGGCCCGGTAAAGTGAGGAGTCTGCCCGACATAATGCGTCTCGCACAACGCGGCCAGCTTCAGATACTCCGTTATGCCACCGCAATTCGGAATCGACACCCGGTTGTAGTCAATCAGCCGGCCTTCGATCAATTCGTTGATATCCCACTTGTGGCTATGCTGTTCACCAACAGCAATCGGCACCTTCACCATAGGCCGCAATTGCTTGTACACGCTGTTGTTTTCACTACGCACCAGATCTTCCACAAAGTAAGGCTCCAGCGGCTCAATCATCGCACTCAGCTTCACCGCATCGGGGAAGTCAACACGGGTGTGAAAGTCGATTGCCCAGTCTCCAGCCTTGCCAACTCCCTCACGAATCTGCTGGCACTGTTCAAAAGTCTTATGCACCATCGCACGATTCTGAAATGCATTCCCCTGCCCCGGATCGGCAATCGACGTGCGAAATGCGCGAAACCCATACTCCACACAAGCGCGCGCGTTCTCCACCAGATTCACCTTCTTCGGGTTCGGAAAGCCCGTGCAGTAACATTCGATGTGGTCGCGCGACTGCCCGCCAATCAGTTCATGCACCGGCACCCCCAGCGCCTTACCCTTCAAATCCCAAAGCGCCAGATCCAGCGCGCCAATCGAGTGCGTCTTCTCACGCCCTGCCGGATAAAAAAGCCCGCGGAACATCAACTGCCAGAGGTAATCAATCTTATTGGGGCTCTGCCCGATCAACTGGGCAGCGAGCTGCTTCACCAGATCGGGCGAACCACCTTCACCAATGCCGGTAATCCCCGCATCGGTTTCGATCGTCACCACGTGAAAACTCTGGTTCACCATCGGGCGAGTAATCGGCGATTCGTAGTAGCGAATCCGCGTAATCTTCATCCGCTTCAATTCGGCGCTCGCTTTTTCAGCAAGCGGAAAGGCAAGTGCGGCACCTTGGAGGAAATTGCGACGTGACAGTTTCATGGCGTTCGGACTTTATGTTATACCTGATTTACCATGCGAAAGTTGTTAACTGTTGTAGCTTTCGCATCTGGACTCTTCGCCCAGATCCCTGTCACCGATCCCCTAGTCGTAGCGAAATGCTCTGGATGCCACGCCAAAGACGAAAAAGGGAACCTCAGCCGGATCTCGGAACTTCGATCCGCCCCTGAAGGTTGGCAGCAAGCCCTCAAAAGAATGGTACGCCTCCACGGCGTCACACTCTCTGCCGACGAAGCACGCAAGATCGTTCAATACCTGGGCGATCAACACGGTCTGGCTCCAGAAGAAGCCAAACAAGGCATCTACTATTTCGAAAAACGCCACCTCGACCAGGAAAAATACCCGGAAGTCGTGCGTGAGGCATGCGTAAGCTGCCATCCCTACGGTCAGGCCATGAACTGGCGTCGCACTGCCAAAGAATGGGACCTCCTCGTAAACATGCACATCGGTTACTTCCCGGTAGTGCAGTGGAATAGCTTCACCGGCTCCATGCGCGGCCCCGGCGCTCCAGCTGGCCCTCCAGGACCCGCCGCCGACACCCGCACTCCCGTCGAAAAAGCAATCGAGCAGATGAAGAAGGATTTCCCGCTAGACACCAAAGAATGGGCCGAATGGACAGCCTCCCGCCGCCAGGCAAAACTCGCCGGCCGCTGGCTACTCAGCGCAACCCAACCCGGCAAAGGTGGCTTCATCGGTGAAGTCTCAATCGAACCAGGCGCCACGCCCAACGAATGGGTAACACGCTCCTCGATGACCAGCATCGAAACCGGCCAAACCGTAACGCGCGAAGGCAAGAGCGTCCTCTACACCGGCTATTCCTGGCGCGGTCGCAGCGGCACCAAAGACAACGCAGTACGCGAAGTCATGTTGGTCTCCCGCGATCAAAGCCAGATCGAAGGCCGCTGGTTCTGGGGTGCTTACGACGAATCAGGCTTCGACGTAAAACTCACCAGAGCCGAAGAGCGCCCGCTCATTCTCAAAACCTCAATAACGTCCCTGCGCATGGGCTCAACCTCCAGCTTCAAGATTTTTGGAGACCAGTTCTCTACTGGCCTCACTCCCGCCGACCTCGATCTCGGCGCGGGCATCACCGTAAAGCGCATCCTCAACCAGTCCCGAACGATGGTCGAAATTGAAGTAGAAGTAGCTGCCAAAACCGCCCTCGGCCTGCGTGATATCGCAGTCAAGCGCGCCGTAGCTCCGGCATCCCTCGCCGTCTACGACACGGTCGATTACATCAAGACCGCCACCGATACCGCCCTCGGCCGCCTCGGCGGCGGTAGCGGTGTCTTCACCAAAGGCTACGTCCAATTCGAAGCAATCGGCTACAACCGCGGTCTCGACGGCAAGCCCAACACAGTCGACGACATCAAGCTCGGTCCAGTCAAGGCCGACTGGTCGATGGAAGAATTCTTTGCCATCTACGGCGACGACGACGTGCAGTTCGTCGGCACCCTCGACCCCAAAACCGGCCTCTTCACACCCAGCGTCGAAGGGCCCAACCCCAAGCGTAAATTCAGCCGCAACAACTACGGCGACGTCTGGGCTGTAGCCACTTACAAAGGTGCCGATGCTGCCGTCTCAAAGGATGGCAAGCCGCTCACCGCAAAATGCTATCTGCTCGTCACCGTGCCCCAGTACATGCGCTGGGATCAACCCGAGGTGGCGCAGTAATGCAGTTACAAGTATCAGAGTTTCACCAGTTTGAGGCAGGCGGAAACCCCTTCCTTTACCTGGTGCCCAGCGGCGGAATTTTTGCCGTGGACGAACTCTCACGCAAGGCCCTCGCCATTGCCAAAGAGAAACCGCGAGAAGCCAAAGAACTCCTCGACGCCCTCGTCGCCACCGGAGCAACAGTAGAAGACGCCCGCGATTGCATCGAAGAACTGGTAGGCGCTCGCGCCCTTGGCCCCGAAGGCGGCTGGAAAGAACCCATCGACGAAGCACCCGCCAAGTTCCCTCTGCAAACCCTCGTCATCAATCTCACCAACCAGTGCAATCTAAGCTGTCAGTATTGCTACGAGTTCGGTGAAGACAAAGTCGCCACGCCCGAAGGCAAAGCGAAGTTCATGGAACTCGAAACCGCCAAGCAAAGCGTCGACTTCCTCTTCAAAGAATCCGCCGGCCGCAACTCAGTTCACATCACCTTCTTCGGCGGCGAAACCCTGATGAACTTCCCACTGCTCAAGCAGATTGTGGACTATTCACAAGCCGAAGCCAAAGCCAAGGGCGTAACGATAGACTACTCCCTCACCACCAACGCCACCCTGCTCCGCCCGGACATCATCGAATACCTCAGCGCCAATGCAATTGGCGTCACCGTATCGATGGATGGCCCCAAGGAAATGAACGATCAACTGCGAGTCTTTGCCAACGGCAAAGGCAGCTACGACATCATCGTTCCCAAGGTGAAGGAGCTGCTCAAGCAGCACACCACTCGTCCCATCGCCGCTCGCGTTACTCTCACCAACGGCGTCCGCGACGTTGCCAAAATTTTTCAACACCTCAGATACGAAATCGGTTTTCATGAAGTCGGGTTTGCACCGGTTACCACCTCGCCCACCCGCCTTTATGCCATCGATGAAAAAGGTCTCGACGACGTACTCGGACAGTTTGAAAAGCTAGCCTACGAGTATCTGGAATTCGCGCTACGCGGGGAGCATCATGGCTTCTCCAACGTCAGCGACACCTTAAGTGAGTTGCATCAGGGGATTTCAAAATCGCATCCCTGTGGCGCGGGCCTGGGCCTGCTGGGCGTCGGCCCTTCAGGGGACATCTCGCCCTGCCACCGGTTTGTCGATAGCGATGAACACAAACTGGGCCATGTATCAGAAGGCATGGACTCAGACAAACAACAAGACTTTCTGAAGCGCGGACACGTCAATGCCAAGTACGATTGTGAATCTTGCTGGGCGCGTCCGGTCTGCGCAGGTGGCTGCTACCACGAGGCCTTCGTACGCTACGGCGACACAGGCCACGCCAACCTGCATTACTGTGACTGGATCCGCGGCTGGACAGATCTCTGCCTTAAAATTTATGGTGAGATCGCAACGCACAACCCAAGCTTCTTGAATCATTTTGATCAGAGGAAAGCATCATGAGGCACTTAAGAGCCGTCAACAAGAAAGCACGCCGCATTGACGACCTGCTTTCTACTACCGAAGGCGACTTCGTCGCTCTTCAGCAAAACAACAATGCCGCACAGCGGCCCCATTATCCAATGGGCTGTTCGATCGTGTTTTCCCCCGGCTGGGAAGTAGATTCCACCGGCGGCACCGCCGGCCTCTGCCAGCCCGTCGAACGCGATCTCTACGATTGCTATATCAGCTGCTACTGGCCCGCTCAGGTCCCAGACCATCTCAACAACTACCCCGAGTGGACCAGCAAGTGTGCCGCTGCCACCAAAGACTGGCGCAATATCGATCTGGTGTTCCCATAAAATGCAGCGCCGTACATTCCTCTCCACAGTAGCCGCAGCTAGCCTCGCTCCGGCCCAAACCGCCAAGCTCGGCACCCTCTTCGTAGGTGCCTGGCAGAAGCGCGTTCTCGTGATCGACGAAGCTACACGCAAGATCTCCACCGAGATCAATCTCAAGCTCGACGTGCCACGCTCGATGATGTTCAGCGAAGACAAGAAAAAGCTGATCATCCACTCCGCGATGGAATGTGGCTTTGAAATTGTAGACGTCGCAACCCGCAAGCTCGAACGCAGCTTCAAACTCGACACTGCCGGCAAGAAGTATCGCCCCAGCGGCTTTGCTCTCTCTCCCGACGGCAAGAAGATGTACACCGCCCTCTACACCGTCGACAAGAAAATCGACCGCTTTGAAGTCAGCAAGCCGCAGTGGGCCATCATCGACATGGACAACGAGAAGATCGAAAAATTTGTCGATTTCCCCAAAGACCAACAAATACGCGGTGGCCGCGGTGGTGGTCTCCGTGTATCGCCCGACGGCAAGTTTCTCTATCAGTTCCGCGAGAACGTCAACATCTACTCGACAGAAGATTTCAAAGAAGTCGGCAAGATCGAACTGTCCAAGCCCCTCTTCCCCGGTATCGAACGTGTCTCGATTTCTGGCACCGATGATCCCCATGAAGAGCCCGGCAAGATCTTCGGCTTCTTCAACTCGACAGACCCGATCGTGCACAAAACCACCTTCGGCTTTGCCACCTTCGATCTCAACAAACGCACCTTCGAGTTCTCACCCGTCGGTCCGTCCACCACACGCACCACCGGCCTGCGTCTCACCCCAGACCGCAAAACCGGCTACACCGTAGCCTACAACGGCATGGGCGCCAACCAGCGCTGCGAATTCTGGACCTTCGATATCGCCTCCAAGCGCATCACGAAGATGCAGGAATTTGACGGTCGCAGCCGCTTCGAGTTTAACCTCTCATCCGACGGCAAACTGCTCTACATCTACGGCGCTGGCAACACGCTTGAGATGTACGACGCAGCAACCCTCAAGCTGGTGAAGGACCTCGACGTCAACACCGACATGACTTCAAACATGATGGTTCTACCAGGCTAAGGCAGCTTCTCTAGCCGGGATGCCAAAGGTAGCGATTCTCGATAGCGGCATTCACGCCGGTCACCCCCATGTGGGTGAGGTTCTATCGGGATTCAACGCAACAGGCATGGGGGCAGACGGCGATTGGCTCGACAGAGTCGGCCACGGCACAGCAGTTGCCGGGGCCATCAGAAGCCTCGCCCCCGATGCCGATCTTTTGGCCGTCAAGATCTTTGAAGGCGGCCTCCGCACAAATATCGATATCATCCTGCGAGGTATCGAATGGGCGCTCGATCACGGGGCAGACCTGATCAATCTCAGCCTCGGCACCACAAACGAAGCCCATGCAGCGCGCCTCAGTGAATGGGTTGCCAAAGGCAGCATCTGGCTCAGCGCAGCCACAGCCTACCCAGGGATGCTCGACGGTGTCATTGGTATCAACCTCGATACAACCCTCGAGCGAAACCAGCTTCGCCCCCTCGGCCCCATGCGCTTTGCCGCCAGCCCCTACCCTCGAGAGATCCCCGGCGTCAGCCGCGAAAAGAACCTCCAGGGCATCAGCTTTGCCGTAGCAAACGCAACAGGCTTACTCGCCTCATCCTGGGCACAGATCGAAAGCCCGCACGCAGAAAGCGCAGCCAAACTTCTGGCTACTTTTTCTCACTAGGCCGTCCCCACGGAATCGGCCCCTTACGCGCAGGCGGCGCAAAACGCTTGCGTATCGCAGCAAACGCCTTGTTGTACTCATCCATGTTGTACTCAAACACTGCGCCCTCTTCACGCAGTTTCGATTGCAGCTCAGCAATATTGATATCCTGCACAGCCGTGTTGCCCTTCGCCGCAAGCGCAGCAGCAATCCCAGCCGCATGGCCAATAATCATGTACTGCGGCTCCATGCGCATACTCGCATATGAGATATGGCTCGATGAGAAGCACACCGGCACCAGCAGATTCACCGCCTCTGCCTTCTTCGGAATCACAACCCGGTAAGGGATCTGATAAGGCTGCACCTGCACCTGTACATCGCCTTCGTTCTCCACAAAGCCGCGATCGTTGATAAAGCGCTGGATGTTGTGTGAATCCGAAGCGTAGCTGCCCATGCCAATCACATCTGGCTTGGTGCGGTCTGTCTGCAAGTCCTTCTGGGTCGACACAAAATCGCTCACCATGCGCCTTGCCTCACGAATATAGAGCTGATGTGGCCAGTGGTTCGTATCGAGGTATTCGTCTTTGGCAAGGCCATAAGAGCGCACCTCTTCCTGCAACGATTTAGGCACGCGAGGGTCATTGGCAAGGAAGTAATAGAAGCCCTGCTGGTAATCGATATGCTCCTTCCAGATCCGCTCACGCTCGGCGTAAGTCCCTTCCGGGTAGCCATAGTTCTTGCCGATGTAGTCCGTCGAAAACCCATTGCGATTATTCAGATCCACCTTGCCATTCGGAATAATCCGAAGCAGGCTCACTTCGTTGAAGGTCAGCGGGCGGCCCATGTAGGGCGTCATGGCGTCCAGATAATTGGCCAGCAATTCGTAGCGTTTCGGGTCATAGCCCACAGGCTTGGGCCAGGGCAGACGGTTCGCTGCAACGTTGGTCGCAATCACGCGAAAGTTATAAGCCTGTATCCGCTTGTCCCCTTCACCGGGTGTGCCGCGCGGCTCCGTTGAAATCTCGGGCAACACCTTACCGTCTTTACCCCGAGCCGGCACATCCACTGCAAACTGATGGCTCTCGGTCACAGCACGAATGCCGGCCAGCGATTCGCCATAATCCTTGATGCCCTCGCGGCCATACGTATAACTCACCTTGGCCTGCGCCATAAGGTCGCCCTCATAGCTGGTATCGGCAAAGAACCGCGCCCGAAAGCGAGCCCCGTTTTCAGTGAGAATCTCAGTCACGCGATTCCCGTCTTTCACCACTCCGGTTTTCTCTTTCAGACGATGCCGCTCAAACAACGTAACCCCGGCCTCCTTGAGCATCTCGCGAAAGATCTCCTCGGCCACCTTGGGCTCTGGCATCCAGGAGAGTTCATTCAGGTGACGGTCCATGCTGTACTTCCGGCCCGCCCGGTAATAAAACTCCAAAGCCATCCCGCCAATCACTTCCTTCCTGCCGGTATCCGTGCCAGACAAACCGCCCGACACCATCCCGCCAATGTGATTGCGTGGCTCAAGCAGAGCCGTCTTCAGTCCATGCCTCGCAGCCGCAACCGCAGTAGCGACACCACCAGCCGTCCCACCATAAACAACAAAATCGAAGTTCTGTTGCGCCATCGCGGAGACAGCGCAAGCAAATAGAAGAAGGGTTCTCATAGCGTTGAATCCTTAGAAAGTAACACGCAAGCCAAGCTGCATGCGCCGTGCATCGAGCGCACCAAAGACACGTCCAAAGTTGGCATTCGTGTTTACCCCTGCCGCATTGGGTGCAAAGTTGGTATCCGGCCCGTTCAGGTTCACACTGTTCAGTGCGTTGAACATCTCGATTCGGTTTTCAATCCGAATTCGTTCCTTGATCTTCCAGGTCTTGAAGATCGAGAAACTCACATCCACCAGCCCTGGAGCACGCGTGCTGGGCAAGGTGCGCGGTGCATTACCGATCACAAAGTTGGCCGGGTTGCGGAAGGCATCAATATTGAACCAGCGATTGGCCGAGCGGTCCCCGGTCGCAATCGATGGGTCCGCAACAAGGTCAGGATAATTAATGCCCGTAAAATTGTTGCTGCCACGCACCAGCAGCGGCAGCCCCGTCTGCATGGTGGCAATGCCGTTGAGCTGCCAGCCGCCAACAAAGGCGTCCACCAGCTTGGGGATACTCGCACCAAACTTCCGGCCTCTGCCAAACGGCAGCTCCAGCACTCCGCTGGTCACCAGTCGCTGCGACACATCGTCCTGATCGATCGCCTTCTCCAACCGGCGGTTGTAGGCACCAATGCGGAAGTCACCAAGCCCCGTTGCATTACCTCCACCGCCAACGCTCAACGCATCGCTGATCAGCTTGCTCTTGGTATAGCTGAACAAAGCAGAGATGCCGCCCGAGAAGCGCTTCTCCACAAAGACCTGCAGCGAATGATAAGAAGAGCTCGCATTATTGGCAGCAAAGGTCTGCACGGTCTGATAATCAGGGAAAGCGCGAAGCAGTTGCTGTCTTTGCACCGTGGTACCAGACAAGGCCCCCGACGCAATCTGGCCAAAGAAAGGATTCGGCACAGTCTGCTGCAAAGCCAGGCCTTCAGAGAAAAACTTGGGGTCGAGTTGATTCAGATTGTAGTTGCCTCCAAAGAGCTTGATACCCCGGCTACCCGCATACACGGCGCTAGCCGTCCAGCCCGCCCACAACGCGCGCTGAATCGTAAAGTTCCATTGCTGTATGTAAGGCGTACGCGCGTCGCGATCCTGATACTGCCCATTAAAGCCACGAAACGCCCCCGGGCCACCGTCTGCGCCGCGAGGCTGCAACAGGAATTCCGGCCCTCTGCTGAACTGAAACGCCTTCACCGGCGTGCTGCCCGAAGCAACAAATGGCGTATCAATCGAGAAGCCCAGCGCGTTCGAGTTGTCGCCTTGGGTGTGGCCGATCTCTGAGATCGTATAGATCAAACCATAGCCACCGCGAATCGCCGTCTTGCCATTGCCTTTGGGGTCCCAGGCAAAGCCAACGCGCGGGCCGAAGTTGTTCTTGTCGAGATTCACGAAACTCTCTGGCCGGTTCACCCCCGCATAGGTCAGCACGCCAGGACGATTGGTCTGCGGATTGGTAATAAACGGGTCAAAGCTCGAATGCCGATTGTGCAGCTCTGTCGGGCCGAAGCTGATGTCATACCGAGCACCAAGATTCAGCGTAAGCGTCCGGGTGATCTTCCAGTCGTCTTGAAAGTAAATTCCCAGCGGCAGCGATCGATACTGCATGAAGGGCCTGAAGCCAAGCGTGCCGCCTCCCACTTCTCCGAGAAGGAACGACGCCAGGGAGGCACCTGTGTTGGCAGGTACCAGCGGATTGCCCGTAAGAGCGGCATTGAAGTCATAGCGGCCGGAAGGTGCGGCACGATTGATGAAGCTCAATCGCGACCAGCGTAAATCGAAGCCCGTCTTAAAGCTATGCTTACCCGCATTGATGCTAACGCTATCGACTAGCTGCACATACTGTTGCGCACGCAAACCCGCCGAAAACGCTGGACTGCCAATCCCGAGGTAACCGGCGATCGCTACTGGGGGCAACTGGTCTTGCGGAACAATCGACGGGTAGCCGAGTTTGGCCGGCCAACCCTGATCGAAGCTCGGATGCTCAAAGGGAAGCCACTGGCGGGCAACGGCAAAGCGGAGATCGTTGACCAGCTTCGGGCCGATGACGCGAGTGTAATTGACCACTGCATTGTGGTTGTCGCGCTGGTCATTGCGGGCAGCAGGGTCTGCTTCATTCAGGCCCCAACCGCGATCCTGACGCGTATTGCGGTTGCTTGTGTAGCGGAAGAAAAACATGTCGCTGGTGGAGAGGCGGTGATCGAAACGAATGTTTGTGACACCCTGGTCTGAGGAAGAGGGCACAAGAGCGACAAAGTTATTGGCACCCGTGAAAGGATCGGTTGCCACCGCATTCGGGAGCGGCATCAAAGGCATCACCTTCGCCGACAACGTATCGATACGATTCGAAGGCACGATATTCCCAGGCAGCGGATCGCGAACAAAGCCAGCGCCCGCGGGGTTCTGTCGTGTTGTGCTCGGGTCAAAAAGCGGAATCAACGCACCCAGGCCATTGCGAAAATTGGAAAAATTTCCCGTCCGCCATTCCGGCAAAGCAACAGTGCCAAGCCGAGGCGACCCAGTCGAGCGCCAGCGCCACTGTTCATAGCCAGCAAAGAAAAACGTCTTGTTGCGTCCATCGTAAAGCCCCGGTATCCTTACCGGCCCACCCACCGTGCCACCAAACTGGTTGTAGCGCAACACCTGCTTGATGCGGCCCGTGCGCGGGTCTGGCTGTGTGGCAAAGGCGTTCCTTGCATCAAGAGAATCATTCCTCAAGAACTCATAAAGTGACCCATGAATCTCGTTGGTTCCCATCTTGCTTACCACGTTGATCACGCCACCCGAAGTCTGGCCATACTCGGCTTTGAGCGCGTTGGTCTCAACGCGAAATTCCTCCACCGCATCCGACATCGGCACAACAGCAATCTCGTTATGCACTGGTGCCGAGTTGACACTGCCATCCAGAAAGAACTGATTGCCATAAGCCGGCCCACCGTTGATGCGAATCTGCGAGAAGTTCTGATTTGAAATCTCAGCAAAGCCGTCGGTATTGTTGAAGCGCGGCTGCACCCCAGCCACAATCTTCACCAGGTTAAAAACGTGACGGCCATTGAGCGGTAATTCTTCAATGCGCTTGCGCTCCACAGTAGCACCCAGCATCGAATCTTCGGTCTGGATGCGAGGCACTTCAGCCGTGACGTTGATGCTCTCTGAGATCGAACCAACATCCAACCGGATGTCGATACGCAGACGCTGCGAAACTTCGATGTTGATGTTGATCTGTTTGAAGGTCTTGAACCCGGGCGCAGTTGCTTCCAGCTCATAGCCTCCCGGTGGCAATTGGCCCACGCTATAGGTGCCGTCTTGTGAAGATGCGCCAGAGTACTTCAGGTTGGATGCCTTTAGCGTGACGTTGATCTTGGCATTGGGCACACCGGCCCCATTCTGGTCGATGACTGTCCCGGTGATGGTACCGAGTGAAGTCTGGGCAGGCAGCAAAAGGGCAGCACCAACAAAGGCTGCAGCGAGGCAAGCAAATCGAGACATGGAAGAACTCCTTGGATGTGAACCAATTATGTCCTATAAGACCGCCAATGGATAGGATAAAATTAGTGCGTTAACGGTTAAGACCTATTGAAATCAAGCACTTCCATTGTCGAAGCAGAACTCGAGCGGCTAATCAAGAGCAAAGGCCTGCGTGAATCGCATCAGCTTTCGTCTCTGCTTTCTTACGTGGTTTGCGAAACCTTGGCCGGGCGCACCGAGGGGCTGAAGGAATATTCCCTCGGTCGCGAGGTCTTCCACCGACCACAGGATTATGACCCTCGCAACGACGCCATAGTTCGGGTGCAAGCCAGCCTCTTAAGAAAGCGGCTCGCTGCATACTACGAGGGTGAAGGCAAAGATTCGCCACTTCGGATTGAAATCCCGAGAGGCGGCTACGTCGCTGAATTTAAGGAAGCGGCCCTGGTAGAACCGCTTCAACCACCTGTAGCAGAGAGGCAAAAGTCCTGGCCACTTTTTGCCTCAGGTTTGGTCGCCGGGGCAATCCTCGTTTTTGCCGGTGTTCTTTGGTATCAGCGCGTTCCCGCCGTCGACGGTCAACTTGTCTGGGCTGCCTTTTTGCAATCCAGAGTCGAGGCTGTCGCCAGCTTCGGAGTGCCTCTGTTTTATGCCGGAGATTCGGGCCTCTATGTTCGCGATGTCCAGGTGAACTCTACCTCTGAAGAAGGCTCAGGCCGAATCCCGTGGCTTGGCGAAAAGCTGCACCTAAGCTTTCGTCCCCAGGAAGACGTCTACACTGGCATCGGCGATGCCATCGGCACTCACCTGATAGCCCGTTGGCTGGAGAATCATGGGGTCAAAGTCGGAGTAGCCAACTCCAACTACATCGGGCCCTCGGATATCGAGGGCAAGAATCTGATTGTAGTTGCTTCTGCCCGCTTTCAGACCCTCTTGCAACGAATGAAACTCCAACAGCATTACCACTTCGACCTGCAAGGCTTGAGGGGAGGATACCGGCTGGACAACCCCCTACCCGGAGAACGGGCCTTCTATGAACCCACTGCGGGGCTTGGTGTTCAGGTAGATTATGGAGTTTTGAGTTTGTGGCCGGGAAAGTCTTCTGCAACTCGAATCCTTTATCTGTCTGGTGTCAATACCTGGACCACTCAGGGGCTTGCAGAGTATTCAATTGATCCGGAGAAAATGAAGGCCCTGCAGAAGAAGCTGGAAGAAGATCCGCCAGAAGGCCCAAGAGGCAGGAAATCACCCTTCTTTCAGATTCTCGTGCAAGTGGAAGGAAAAAATAACCGGGTGCGAAACGCAAGTTACGTTTCGCACCGGTATCTGGCCGCGCCTTAGGTGGTGGTTAGCGGCCGCCCTTGCGACGCAGGTATGCCGCAAGCAACCCCATTGCCGTCAACGCGTAGGTCGATGGTTCTGGAACCGCAGAATTATTCTGCTCGCTGAAGCCAACCGTGAAGCTCATTCGGACGCCTTCTTCGCTGCCAAGACTCGCTGCGGTGGCGGTGTTGCCATCAATCGCATTCAGTTCAGTCCCAGTGAGATAACCAGTCGTGGAAACGAAACGAGTCAAAGTATCCGCAAAGCGCGTAGTCGAGTTGGCCAGGTTCATCCTCACTTCGGCCAGATTGCAGCCGCTACCGTTGCCGTCATAGCTGCAATCGATCGTCAGGTATTCACCATCAGCGTCAGCTTGACCCAAAGCGTTTGAGTAAAAAACATCGAAAAATTCAAACGCTGCCGTTTGAAAGTCTCGATTATTCACGCCCAGGAAGCCGCCGCGTTGACTGTTTAATTCGGCACTGTTTGTGTTGAACGTATATTGACTAACTACGGTGGTTGCCTCAAAGAATGTGAAGCTCACAATATTTGGGTCCGTGCGCAAAGGTGCAGCATAGGATGGACTGAGTGCCAGTACACCCAATGCGATGGTTGTTAAAAGTTTCATGAATTCCCTCTCTTGTTTCATGTCGAAAAATCGCCCGCATTCGGGCGTCAGAGTCAAAGGCGAATTCAGATGAAAAACGGGGTCAAACTATTTTTGGGGCGGGCATTTGCCAGCAAGACCCGACGCATGGAGTATCGAAACTTCTTGCGCCGTTAACGCGCGGCGGAAGAAATAAAGCTCATCCAGGTCGCCGCGATAATACTCGTCGTCCGTGACTACGAAGCGATTGCGGTGATGACGGCCCAGCCAAAGGGGAACCGGGGTGTCGATGCTCTCAATGGTCAGATTCTTGCCTGGAGCTTTAGCCAGCTTGCCGTCGACAAAGAGCTTGGGGGGCTGTGGCGGCAGACGCTTTGCGATCGCTACAATGTGATGCCAGCGGTTATCCGCAATCGGTACACCATTGGCGAAGATATCGCTTCGGTCGCCGCCATTGGTGACCTGAAATGCAACCCGCCCGTTCTGAATAAACACCAGGTACCCCTTTGGCGAGGCATCGCGCTTGTCCACGATGCTCTTGATCGACGTGCCGTCGCTCGTTCGAATCCACAGCGAAATACTGAAGTCTTCGCTCCCCACGTCGATGCCCTTGGTCCTTTCAGGCATCTCAAGAAATTGATTTCGGCCATTGAAGCCCAGCCCATTCCCAACCTTGCCCTTGATCCTGAGCGCAGAGGCTTCTTCAAAACTAAAAGCAGCCCCCAGTTTTGGCATGGCAGGGGAACAAGGTTGGGCTTGCGCAATACCCGCGGAAAGGCAAAAAAGGCTAATAGAAAAGCGTAACTTTGATGTAGTCAAACTCGGTATCGTCCCCGGCAAAGATATCCAGCATGGCTATTGGCTTGCCCGCATAAGCGCGCATCACGTTTGCAAAAGTTTCTGGTGTCAGGTCAATTGTAACCGTTCGCTCCATAGAGGACGGAGCATCTGCCCAGAGTGGGAAGCTTTGAGGCGGTGCTTCGTTGAATTTAAAAGGTGCCGCACCAACTTGCAGAAAGTCAT
>JBIPMY010000369.1:0-6226 GCA_044376335.1 Bryobacter sp. | reverse complement strand
CGCCTGATGCCATCCCTTCAGCTTTGGGGATTACCGGGCTGAAGTCCAGACGGCCATCGCCGGACGCTTACAGCTGGACGAAGTTAGGGCGTCTTGAAAGTTCTATCTGGCGATATTTCCCGGCGCCGCAATGCACCACTTTTTGTCGTGGAGTATGATCAGCGTATGGCTGCCGCTTTGGGAGTCACAATCTATGAAAAAGCAGGCCGTGACCAGGCAGACAGTCCTCCTCTCCTGCCTGTTGATCCTTGGGTCTTCGCTCTATGCAGGCGAAGCGTGGGGCTTGACTGGGCGCTCCTTGCGTCGGTTAGACCAGGACGCTCCTTCAGTGACTCTCCCTTGGCGAGCCACCGATTTTGCTTTGTCGCGAACACGTTCTTTGTTGCTCCTGCGGGGCAGTTGTCTCGATGGAACGCAGGAGTTGTGGCGAAGAACTCCACAAGGTCGTCTGGATCGAATTCGGTTACCTCAAGGCACGCTACCCAAGTGGGGTCGATCTACGATTAGTGACCTTACGATCAGCCATTCTGGACTTCTGGGCGCATTTGTGGTTCGTCCCTGCCACCGTCTTCCTGAGATTCATGAAGCAGGTGAAGAGGTTGGGATTGTTTTCCTGGTTAATCTGTTGAATCTCAAGTCCCGTGTCGTGGCGGATTCAGTAGATGACAGCGGCTACCCACGTGGTGTTGCAATGGTGCAGGCATTCAGTCCGGATGAACGCTACATCATGGTCAACTATGAAGGGGGGTTTGAGATCTATGATGTTTCAACAGGGCGAGGAGTGGTGAGTGATATTGCACTATCTGAAGTTTCAAACCGCCAACTCTGGGCTGCGGGCTGGTTGACCAACAAGTGCCTTGTACTTCAGTCCTTGGACAACAACGCGAAGGGACTTCGGATCGCGTCTCATCTATTTTTCTGGAAAGTGGAACCATCAAAACTGACCGATTCTCGCTTGCCGCTGAACCTGCACACATTTGAGTTTCCACTCATACTATCTCCAGGAAAGCTGGATTGGGAACTGGTTTCTGGCGTTGACAGTTCGCTAGTACGCCGGATATTGCGTACGAATCAAATAACGGTGCACTTGGTGGGTGATCCGCACGCCAAAGTCGAATGTTCAGACTTCGTCACACGCTCACCCTGACTTCGAGGGAATGGGGATACGAATCGGAGAAGCGCATCAACCCGTGAGCCTGTCGAATTGAGCTCAGGACGGAATCACACTGCTGTGCATGAATCTTGAAGACAAGACTCATTGCACCCTGCTTCGCAAATTCAGATCAGGAATTCTTCGTAATTTAAACTCGCTTCCACTTCCCTATGTGGCCCATGGGAACCGGCTGAACGCTCTGGTTCAAGATCTCGCCGGGTATCACGCTATTCGGGTCAAAAACCAATATCGGTTGGTGTTTCGATTCGAAGCCGCTGATTCGGAAGATGTGAGTTGTAGGGATTATCAATGAGGAGAACTCAGGAAACTTTATGCAGCAGAACATGCGCCCTCATACCCATCCCGGAAAATACTGCTTGGTTAATCCCTTGAGCCGCTAAAGACCCTAGACCTCCGAGAGCTAAAATAGACGAAGTTTCAGTTTCCCAGGTGTTTTTTCAGGCAGTTGGCACAAGCTTTGTAGCAGGCCGATGGAGTTCACGAAGATGGCTGACGATTACATTCAAGAATTGTTGCTTCAATATGACAATAGCGATGACCATGAACTGTCTGAAGCTAGCGAATTGCTTTGGGATCTCGTCATTAGCCAAGGTGACGTAGGTCCAGACGCCCCTGTGATTCTTGAGCACTTCTTGTCCCGATTGAGGACTCAAGTCCGAATGTATGAGCGATTTCATACACTAATGGGGCTTGAGTCGGTGCTTCAATCCTTTCATTCCTATGACGAAGAGTTAAAGAAGGAAGTGATCGAGACTAGCCTGAAGTATGCTGATGTGATTGAGATGGCATTAGTATCTGAATGTATGCAGTCTGAAGCCATTGAAGAGTATTGTGACATTCATGAAGTAGCAGTAAATGTTTCAATCCTACTAGGCATCAGTGACATTGGAATAGCCTTATTGACAATCCTGAGGAGAGATTATTGGACTCATCGGGGATTGTGGCCCGCAGTAGAAACCTTGGATCTATGGCCACAACTCTCGAACTCTGAGCTTGAGCAATGCTACAAGGATGCGCCTTACTCGGTAGGGTGGGTTGCCGTATGCATCTTGCTAACTCGTGGCGCTGAGGCCGGGACCAAGTTGCTTTCGGACATGCTCAAAGAAACCGACCCTTTCTTTAGTCCGACACGAGAATGTGCGCTTCAAATATTACGATCACCTGAGGCTCTCAATCTTGTGCATTTGCGAGAACTCTTCAGGCGTGCAAGTGAGCCCGTAGTGCTAGAGTTTCTGGCATGCTCCATTTTGAGAGTCGTTTCAGGCGATCAACGTGAAGGATGGAATACGATCATCGAGGAATCTTCCCTGCCCAGGTTGAAGATTCGCCATCCAGAGGTTAGATCTATTCACCCTAGTGAAGTCAGCAGTTCAGTGGTTCAGGAAGCCAAAAGCTTGTTGGTGAAGAGCCGAATGCAGATTGTTGACACGGACCTATGGGCTTTATTTGGAGTTAGCTAAGAAGGGGATGTATACGTCGCCAAAGGGCAAGGAATAGTGCACAGGGACATGTACGCATTCCTGGATCGGCTAGGGCCAGGGCAATATTGAAACAACATATGGTTATCCGCAAGCTCAATGAAATAGCAGAAAAAGAATGGTTGAGACAATACCCAGCCACTTTAGACATTTTACTGATTGATGGCACGAGGCAGGTTTCAAACGACATTGAACTTTCAGTGCTTGCACTTCTGAGGGAGTACGAAAACAACTATCTTGAGGTTTCGCGTCGTTCAGGTGAAGAGCTTACTGAAACATCCTCGAATCTGCTCAACGCATATGCCTTCATTTGCTCGATAGTAGGTGTTAGGCTCAATCAATCGATCATTCTCAAGAATGGTCTATTGTCTCTATTTGTAATTGGAGCCAGTATCGATTCGAGGGATGCCATGATGACATTAGCTGTGCTTAGCCACTCTTGCTTATTGATCGGCAAAAGTCCGGATCAAGTATTTCTGGAAATGACAACACGGTTCCCGCAAAGTCCTATGGCGAAAGTAGTTGACAACTTCCTGGAACGAACTCCTGAAGAACAATCAATTGAAACATTTCTGTTAACCGCCGAGAACAATGGCCTAGAGTTCAACTATCGTCAGACTGCATTCGGCTGGATCCGATGAAACGACTGTGACTTTAATGCCAAGCTTCTCAATTGTGCGCAATGGCACCTGCGCCAGTGCCAAACTTTAGGGGGTCGCCTCACAGTGCCTCGATCGCTTGGACCCGCCTTGAAATATACTCCAAGAATAGTTCCTTGAGGGCATGAAAATGAATGTGCGCACTCTTCACAAACGAATGGAGAAAATGGCAAGAGATCCCCTTCAAGAGGACAGAGAAGGTGATCGAACCATAGTCCCGGAATTGGTTAGTGGGTTAATTGCTGAAATCGGGCTTCATGCCGAACCCTTCAGGGAATTGCTTACGAGGATAAGCTCAGAAGAGTGTTTATGTTCTCCGGCTGTTTATGCAACATGGATGCTTGCAAGTGCCATCACAGATGGAAAAATGCTCCGCACTCCCGAGCTTGCACATTTTTTTAGCGTTATCAGCCTAGATGCGTATCGATCGACCTCAAATGGAGAAATTGAAAAACTGGTTCAGCTTGTACTTGAAAAACATGTTGGAACCTTTGAGGATTGGGTAGATGATTGCAGTGAAGATGATACAGAAACGTTAGGATCCCTTTTCACAATTGTGACATTGTCGTCATCGTTGCGACGCAAACACCAGTCGCTTCTTGTGCGAACGCTAGCTGAAACAGATGTCTTGTCTCAAGGGGATGATCTAGAAAGCGCTGAATGGCTTCTGTGTGTCTTACGCTCACAATTTGGGCAGAGGTCTTGCTCTGCTGAAGATATTGCCAATACCAGTTTCGAGGTAAGGGATCAACAACGAGCGGCCACAAAATGGGTTTCGGCTCTCATAGCTGGTCTAGGCGATTGGAAATGTGTGTCAACTCACTTGATGGGTGAAATTGCTAGTGGAATTGGGTGTACTCCTGGCTGGAGCAGAGAGCTTTTTGATTTGGAAATGCGCACGTGCATTCGGTTACTGTGTAAGCTATTGACCCACCCAGAACTCGACAGTAGGCTTGCGTTTAGATTGGCAACGATGGCAATCTGCAGGGAAATCGGGTATGACCCAAACCTCGTCTCAATTGAGCACCATCACCAAGATGTTCGAATTCGATGGTCTACCGGGAGGAGTCCCAAACCGCCGATGAAATTGGAGTACTCGGTCGAGCTAACGTCTGCTCTGCAAAGCTGTGAGCCACTGAAGATGATCTCTTCCAATTTTTCAAAACTGTTTAAAATCGACTTGAACAATTGAGCACAAGACGCGATCACACTGGTGTGCGTGAATCTTGAAGCCAAGACTCATTGCATCCTGCTTCCCAAATTCAGATCAGGGATTTTTCGTTATTTAGCTTTGCGTTCACTTAGGTGGCCCCCCGGAAACCGGCTTCACGCTCTCGTTCGCGATCTTGTTCGGTATCACGCCATTCGCGTCAATGACCAATACCGGGTGGTGTTTCGATTCGAAGGCACTGATGCCTATGATGTGAGTTGTAGGGATTATCACTGAGGAGAACTGAGGAAGATTTATGCAGCCGACCAATCGCCCACCGACGCATCCCGGAGAGATGCTGCTGAAGGAATTCCTTGAGCCGCTCGGGGTATCGCAGGTAGACGCCGCAGCACGCATGAGAATCCCATATCAGCGCCTGAACGCCATTGTGAAGGGGCGCCGGGCCGTGAGCGCTGACACGGCTTTACTGCTTGGGGAACTGACCCGGTGGGATGCGGAAATCTGGATGCGGTTGCAGGCCAAGTGGGACTTCTGGCACGCGGCAAAGGTTAGCAGCAAGCGGCAAAAAGTGCGAGTGCTTCCTCGTTAGGCGAAGTCGCGCCGGTTTCTTAGATTGCCGGAGGGATGCGAAGGACCTGTCCTGGAGACATGTTTGCGAGGGCGGCTAGACAATCAGGAAGGACCGGGAGCAGATCTTGAATCCGGTTTGACCGCGCACGAATGATGATCACAGCAATTCGTTTGGTTTGCAGATTTTGCTGGTAGGGCAGGTTCTTGTCCAGCGTCAAAAAGACATCGAAAAGCGGATCGGCCAAGGCTAGCAAAACCCCGTTCTTTTTTCCAGCCCAGCCACAGGCGAGAACTGTTTGGCATTCGTGGCCGAGCAAATGTGAGGCCAACTTTCGCGGTAAATTCTCGTCGAGGAGAATCCTCATCTCGGGCTGTTCAAAAGTATTCTGGCTTCTTCGAGTGCCGCGATGGCGGCATCGCGACTCACTGAGGGGAAATTGTCCAGAAACTCGTCCAGGCTATCGCCTGCCTCAAGGTAATCGATCAGAGAATCGACCGGAACACGAGTACCGCTGAAGCACGGAGTGCCGCCGAGGATCTCTGGATCGCTAAAAATGACGGATTGCTTTGGCATGGGGCCTCGACGGATAGTCTAGCAAGATGAAAGATTGTGGCTCATGCCTGCGCCGTCATACCCATCCCGGAAAATGCTGCCTGGCCAATCCCCAGCTTCCAAATTCCGGGCAAGTTTAGAAATGCGCTGGCACGGGTCAAAACCGAGGGGCTTCGCTGTAATTTATCGCGGCCCGGGGCCCACCAGTCCGTTGGCGTTGTAGATCAGTGAAGTTCCGCTGACGCCGGTGAAGTCAAAAGTGACGGAGGCGAGCGCATTCGGGGCAACGTTTGGGATCGTATAAAGCGGTAGGCCCGACGTACCGGAGCAGGCTGTGCTGAGGCCGGTAGGGCTGGCCGGGGAAACGATACGTACTCCCTTCCCCAACAGTTGCATGATGATTGTTACATCGGCAGCAGCACTGGTTGTGTTTCGCACGCTGATGGTTTGCCGGTGAACCGGAGGAAATGCCGCTATCACTTGTAGCGGCCCCACGATTACAGGGCTTGCGATGGGAGCTCGAAAGACCGCCGTCAGGGTGACTGGCCCCGTCAAATTGATCTGGCCAGCCGTGACGGTTGCGCCAGTCCAACCCGCAAAAACAGTGCAAGCGCCCGGAGC
>JBIPMY010000368.1:0-6243 GCA_044376335.1 Bryobacter sp. | reverse complement strand
AAGAAATTGGAAAGGGGCAGCTATCAGGTGCTGCGCGAGGTCTGGTATCAGGGTTCGATTGAGCGAGGCCAGGTGCCGGCAATTGCGACGGTTAGGGAACGCCAGGGACGGGAAATCGTCTCACGTTTGCTTGAGTTGCGCGTCTTAAAATCTGAGCTGCCGCGCGGACCGTTGCGGCTGAATTTTCCGATTGACGTAGTGGAAGAGTGGTTTCCGGGGATGTATCCGCCGTTTTCGCGGATGCCGGAAACCGGCACTCAAATTTGGCCCTCTATGGGTATGATGTAAGTTCACCCCAAAGATAGAAAGCAAAATCATCTTATGATCCAGGTTGATGGATTGACGAAGCGCTATGCGCACACCGTCGCGGTTGATCATGTTTCCTTCTCGGTTGAGAAGGGGCAGATCGTCGGGTTTCTCGGGCCCAATGGCGCCGGGAAAACTACCACGATGCGCATGCTGACCTGCTTTATGCCGCCTTCTGAAGGCACGGCTTCAATCGCAGGTTTTGATGTGGTCAAGCAGCCGCTTGAAGTCAAAAAAAGGATTGGTTATTTGCCTGAAACACCTCCTGTTTATCCAGACATGGAAGTGGGCGAATATCTGCAGTTTGTGGCCCGTATCAAGGGCGTCCCTGAGAAGGAAGTGCTGCAGCGGAGTCAGGAGGCGGCGGCCAAGTGTTTTGTTAAGGATGTGTGGGCCAAGCTGATCGGCAAGCTATCGAAAGGCTACCGGCAGCGTGTGGGCCTGGCGCAGGCGATCATTCACAATCCCGAAGTGCTGATTCTGGACGAGCCCACCAGCGGTTTTGACCCGAAGCAAATTTTGGAGACTCGCGATCTCATCAAGAGCCTGGCCGGGGCACATACGATCGTTCTAAGCACGCACATCTTGCAAGAAGTAAAGGCAATGTGCGAGAGCCTGGTGATCATCAACAAGGGCAAGATCGCCACCTCCGGCACGATGGAAGACCTCACGCGGCGCAATGGGGCGGTGATGGAAGTATCTGCACCCGAAGGGGCGCTGAGCGCAGAAGATCTGAGTGCACCGTTTTCGTCCCTTGAGGGTGTTAACGGTGTGACGGCAACTAATGATGGCGGGCTTTGGCGCATTGACGTGGATACGCTGACCAGCGAGGATTTGAGGCCGAAGCTGGCCCAGATCGTGCTGGGCAAGGGCTGGAATCTGTATCGCCTGGATTCAGCGGCGGTGAGCCTGGATGAGTTGTTTTTGAGCCTGACCACATTGGCCGCGGAGGAAGTGAAGCAATGAGAAACGTATTGACGATTGCGCGTAAAGAATTAAGCGCGTACTTTCAGTCGCCCATCGCCTATGTGCTAATTGGCGCTTATGCGGCGATGTTTGGATACTTCTTCTGGTCGCTCGTTTACTTCTTTGTGCGGGCAAGCATGCAGGCGCAGATGACCGGCCGTACGATGCCGATGAACCTGAACGAACTGGTGATCCGCAATCTGCTGGGAAATTGCGGTGTGCTTTGCCTGTTTATGATTCCGATGCTGACGATGCGTTTGTTTGCCGAAGAAAAGAGCCGCGGCACGATGGAATTGCTTCTCACCTCGCCCCTGAAAGACTGGGAAATTTTGCTCGGCAAGTGGGCGGGCGCAGTGGGGATGTATGCAAGTTTGCTGGCCTTTTCAGGGCTGAATCTGATTTTCCTGTTTGCCTATGGCAAGCCGGACTGGAAGCCGCTGGCTGTTGGCTATCTCGGCCTCTTGTTGCAGGGCGCGGCGATGCTGGCCCTGGGGATGTTTTTGTCCTCGGTGACGCAGAACCAGATCGCGGCCGCCTTCAGCACCTTTGTGTTGCTGCTGATGTTGTGGGTCTTTGAGTGGATGTCCAACATGGATCAAAACGTAGTCACCGAGGTCTTGACCTATGTGTCGCTGCTGCGTCACAACGAGTCGTTTATCAAGGGGGTGCTGGATCTGAAGGACGTCCTTTACTACGCGAGTGTGAGTTTTCTGGGTCTGTTTTTGACAGCAAGATCACTCGAGTCACTGAGGTACCGGGGATAGTATGAACACACGTCAACAAAAATACAGCCTCTATTCGACCGCATACATTCTGGTAATTGTCGCCGTACTCGGCGTCGCCAACTATCTGGCGAACAAGAACAACAAGACCTACGATACGACTTCGAACAAGCGCTACAGCCTCTCCGATCAGACCGTGAAGATCGTGAAAGGCCTGTCGAAAGATGTTCAGATCACTTACTGGGATAACCAGGAAGGCTTTACCCAAGCCAAGGATTTGCTGGGGCAATACACGATTCTTTCTTCGAAGCTGAAGGTGGAATATGTAGATGCAATCAAGAAGCCGGCCTTGGCGCGCGCCGCCGGGATTACCAATCTCGGCACGATCATTGTCGAATCCGGGCCGAAGCGCGAAGAAGCCAAGGGGCTTAGCGAAGAACAAATTACCAGCGCTCTGGTGCGTGTACTTAAGGGCACAGAGCGGACGGTTTGTTTTGCCCAGGGTGGTGGCGAGAAAGAACTCGACAAGAGTGCTCGCGACGGCTATACGGCTGTCAAAGAGATTGTGACTCGCGACAACTACAAGCTCGATACGCTGAACTTGCTCGAGACAGCAGAGATTCCCGCCAAATGCACAGTGCTGGTGGTGCCAGGGCCGAAGTTTGACTATCCGGCTAGTGCGGTTGAAAGCCTGAAGAAGCATGTCGAAGGTGGCGGCAAGGTGTTGTTTATGCTTGACCCTCCCTTCAACGTAGACAAGCTGAAAGTGGCTGAAAACAAGGTGCTGGTAGATGTGCTCGCAGGCTGGGGCGTCACGCTGAACAAAGACCTGGTGGTGGATTTAAGCCGCGTCGGCCAGATGATGGGTGGCGCTGTGCTGGCTAACAAGTTTGAGAGCCATCCGATTGTGCGCGAGATGTCGGGCCGGCCAGTTGTGATGGCATTCCCGCGATCGATGGAAGGCAAGTCTGGCGACAAGACGACCGTCGAGAAGCTCTTCTCATCGATGAATTCGAGCTTTGCGCTGACCGATCTGACCAAGGCCGAAATCGATCCGAACCCGGACAAGGACAAGCGTGGGCCATTTACGATGAGCGTGGCCGGGTCTTATAAAACCGGTGTCGAAAACAAGGATGGCCGCTTTGTGGTGGTCGGGAATTCGAGCTTTATCGATAACGGCAACATCCAGCTTTATGGCAACTCGGATCTGTTCTTGAACATGCTCGCCTGGTTGAGTGCAGATGAAGATCTGATCTCGATTCGCCCGAAGGATCCGGAAGACCGCCGGATTCAGCTCGAGCAAGGCCAGATGAATACGCTGATCACGGTGAGCCAGTTTATATTGCCCCTGATTGCGCTGGGCGGTGCTGTCTGGATCTGGCGCAAGCGCCGCTAAGGAGATTTGAGGCTGATGCAAGTTCGAGGTTTATTGATTGCGGTTGGAGTGCTGGCGCTGCTGTCGGCTGGCGTCTGGTGGTCGAACAAGAATCCGCAGGATACGACCAAGAAAGAACCAGGCGAGGGCAAGCGCGAGAACCTGGTGAACCTTTTGCAGGCGGATCTTGTGGAAGTGAAGGTGACCCGCAAGGGCGAGGCTCCTTTGGTTTTGCGAAACACTGTTGCCAACAATGATTGGGCGATGGTGCTGGACCCACCACTCCCTACCAGCAGCCAGGAAGCCATGGAAGTGGTTACCAACGCAGTGACCATGAACAGCAACCGGGTGGTGGAAGAAAACGCTACCGACCTGATTCAATATGGCCTGGAGCCCGCACAGATCACGCTGGACCTCAAAGCCAAAGATGGCAAGACGGCGCAGATTTTGATCGGCGATCAGACACCGGTCGGAAATATGTTTTATGCGCGCAGGGCCGGAGAAAAGAAGGTATTTGCGATCGGTCAGGATTTCAAGATTGGAGTGGACCGTGGCGTGAATGATCTTCGTGACAAGCGCCTGATGGCTGTGAACGAGGCCAAGCTCTCCAGGATTGAGATCGTGAAGAAGAGCGAAAGCCTGGACTTTACACGGACAGCACGAGGTTTGTGGCAGATGGTGAAGCCGCAGGCCTACCGTACGGAATCCACAGTGCTCGATGAGTTGATCAACAAGGCAAAGGAAGCCAATTTTGATCCCACACTGAGTGCTGAGGAGTTGAAAAAGAACACCGCCGATTTCGCCTCGGCAGCTTTGGTTGCGACTCTGAAAGTAGTCGATGGCGGGGCGGCAAAGCAATTGGAAATCCGCAAGACCAAGGAAGAGGCTTTTCTCGGGAAATCGAGTGTGGTCGATGGCGTTTTTAAGATTGCGGATGATTTTGGAAAGAGCTTTGACAAGTCTCTCGACGACTATCGCAGCAAAAGGCTCATGGACTTTGGCTATGAAGACCCGGTGCGGATTGATCTTAATTTTGTAGGCAAGAAGTCTGTTGTAGAACGCAAAGACAAGGACTGGATTCTGAACGGCAAGAAGGTAGAAGCGGCAACCTTGATGCCCTTCCTCGATGCGCTGCGGGCGTTTTCGGCCTTGAAGTTTGTGCCGAGTGGGTTCACTACCGCTGCTTCAAGCGTGAGTGTTACGCAGAAGGACGGCAAGACGGTAGAGAAGCTGCTACTGGCCAAGGTGGGCAATTTCCTCTATGCCAAGCGTGAGGGTGAAGCCGGGGAGTACGAGATTGACCCCAAGACGCTGGCCGATCTTGAGGATGCTCTCGGCAAGGTGAAGGAACCGGGCGCAGTTAAGAAATAGGGATCATTGCGAGCTCTCTACACAGACCTTTACCAACTCACCATGTCGGCCGGCTACTGGATGGCGGGCAAGACGAGTGAGACAGCGACCTTTGAACTCTTTGTTCGCAGGCTGCCGCCCAATCGCGATTTTCTGGTGGTTTGCGGGCTATCTCAGGCCATTGAATATCTCACCGGATTGAAATTCGTTGATCGCGAGATTGCCTATCTAAAGGGCTTGCCTCAATTTGAGAAGGCACCGTCCGGGTTTTGGGACTATCTGGCCGCGTTTCGATTTACCGGTGATGTGAGTGCGGTTCCTGAGGGTACGGTTATGTTTGCCGGCGAGCCCCTGCTTACCCTGCGTGCGCCGTTGATTGAAGCCCAGATCCCTGAGACTTATCTGCTGGCAACGATTGGCTTTCAGACGGTAATTGCCAGCAAAGCGGCCCGCATTTTGAAGGCTGCAGCCGGGCGTGACGTAGTGGAATTTGGGTGCCGCAGGGCGCATGCCCCGGAGGCCGGCTGTCTTGCTGGCCGGGCTGCTTTTTTGGCGGGTTGTGTAGGCACCAGCAATGTCGCGGCCGGGATGCAGTTTGCCGTGCCGGTCTTTGGTACCGCAGCGCATAGTTGGGTTTTGAGCTTTGAGAATGAGGCCGAGGCGTTTCGACGCTTGCAGGATTTACTGGGAGAGCGGACGGTGCAACTCATTGACACCTATGACACGGTTGAGGGTGCGCGGCAGGCAGCAGCGATGGGGCAGCCTTTGTGGGGAGTGCGACTCGATAGTGGCGACTTGCTGGGATTGTCGCGTGAAGTGCGCAGAATTCTCGACGAGTCCGGAATGACTGCGGTGAAGATCATGGCGACGAATGATCTGGACGAAACTACAATTGCCGCGCTCGTCGAGCAGGGCGCTCCGATTGATGTATTTGGAGTAGGAACAAGTCTGGCTACCAGCTTTGATGCGCCAGCCCTGTCTGCTGTCTATAAGTTGGTGGAACTCGAAGCAGGCGGGCAAACTCGTTATGCTTCAAAGCACAGCGAGGGCAAGCGGACTCTACCCGGAGCTAAGCAGGTGTTTCGCTTCGCTGACCGCGATGTCGTTGGGTTGCAAACCGAAGTGCTGCCAGCCGGCGCAGAGCGTTTACTCAAGCAGGTAATCGTGGGCGGGGAGGCGATTGTTGATGAGAAGAATATCCGCAGAATTCAGGAATACGCTCGCCAGCAGATTGCCGATTACGGCAGACCCGGACGCCAAGTCGAACTTAGCGCATCGCTGAGTGCACTTGCGGCGTCTCATTAGGTAGGGATGAAAACCGCCTACATCGATGTCGATACACAACTGGACTTTGTTGTGCCCGCTGGTGCCCTCTACGTGCCCGGGGCAGAGCGCATCCTGGCGCGAGTTGGGGAATTGAACCGCGAAGCCATAGCGGCGGGCCACTTGTTGATCGCAACAATGGATGCCCATAGTGAAAACGACGTGGAGTTCCAGAGTTGGCCGCATCATTGTGTGGTGGGC
>JBIPMY010000365.1:0-6244 GCA_044376335.1 Bryobacter sp. | reverse complement strand
CCTCTCCGCGCCTCAACTCCTCGGCCTTCTCCTCGGCAAACTTCTGCCCTGCCACCAGTTCCCCTTCCCCCATGGCCTCGCCCAATTCCTGCTCATAATGCCAACCTGTCACACGCTGACACAAGCCGCCAAAATTGCGAAACAACACCGTCGCTGGAGGAGCCTCACGCCAGCGCCCCGTCTTCGGCACCAGCCCGCTTAACCCCTTAACATTCGCAACGCGCTCAGTCGCGCTCGGATGCGTCGCCCAACGGTCTGTCACCTCAGAGAAAGCGCTTGCATGCAGATTCGCCCGCTCCTCCAGCGAGGCCATCCCTTCAATCCTCTCTACCAACACCGGGAAGTTATCCGGCAACTTACGCAACACCCAACTCTGCCGGATCACACTCCACGCCCGGCTCCCGGCATACGATAACTCCGCCAGCCGCACCGTCGTCTCGGCAAACACCTCAGCCCCCACCAGAGACGCCTCATGACGGTCGGCATCAAACTCCATCTGCCGGCTGAACCATGCACTCACCACGCCCCCCACATACAACAATCCCCGCAGCACAGCCCTGCTCATCCACACAGCGGCCCACGCTACCCCGGCAAGGATTTTCCCACGCCAACCCGCATTTTGCCCCCAACTGTCCAGCCGCTCATCCCAGCTATCCCGCTCATACGCCACCCTCGAAAACCACATCCGGCTCGACCCAATCAGAAAATGTAACCGCATCCCCGCCTTCTGGCTGAAGTGTCCAAACTCATGCGCCAGCACCCCTGAGAACTGCGGCAGATTCAAGCCGGCCACCAGCGGCAAACCCAGCGTCAACGACAAATCTCCCGTCAACAAACTCAGCCACCCCCTGCGCAATTGTGCCGAAGCATTCACCTGCAAATCGAGCATGATCTTCCCCGGCACAGGAGCCCCCACCACCTCGCATAGCCGCTCCACATAGGCGAATAACTCCGGCTCCTCCTCCCGCCGCAACTCCACTAAGCCCTTCGGTGCTGGCGGCCAAACCAGCAACGGCTTAAGCAGAAAGAAAGTAGCAATCACCCCAGCCACCAGCGGCGCAGCCACCAGCAGAATCGTAATGAAGTGCACCTTCACTACACCCAATATTCCAGGAATCACCAATAGATACTTGAATGTCGCCCAACCCATCAACCCCACCAGCGCAAGATAAGTCGCCTGCAATGCAAGCAATGTCACGGCCACTCCGGCCAGCCCCAACCGGTACCACCACGAAACCTGAACCCGTTCAATCGGCCCCGGTAGATACTCCTCGGTCGCCTTCTGATTCCATCTCAGATTAAGTCTCGCGATTTCTGACATCTCATCTTGACCTTACTATAAGACCAGCCCGCGCCCCGCAAAGCCGTACTCTAATGTCCCCACCCGTTGCGCTGTCTTCAATCAGTCAAAATCCGACTGTCCCACAAAAACCACTTCCTGCGTTCACAACAATTTCAAAAAATCTCACCCGCCGCTAACCCCATCACAACAAATCACTTCCCCAGCATCCACCATCCCCGCTCGAGCAAACCTTAAAACTCCATCCGGCAAAATCCAGAACCGAGGTACAACCATGCCAGCAAAACAAAAACCAGTCTACGCTTACCACCCTGCAATCGGTAAGTTCAGAATCGATAACCTGCCATCACAAACTAAGGCAACTTACAACACACCCTCAGAATGGGCCAAACTCTGCCTCAACTTCACCCCGGATCCCGCACAGGCCCAAATCCTCGACACCCCGCAAAACCGCATCATCGTCAACTGCACCCGCCAGTGGGGCAAGTCCACAACTGCCGCCATCCGCGCCCTCTACCAGGCCCTGCACTCCCCCAACACCCTCACCCTCATCCTCTCGCCTTCCCTCCGCCAGTCCGGCGAGCTCTACGGCAAAATCCTCAACCTCCTCCACACCCTCAACCTCCCCCGCAAAACTGACGCCCGCAACCAGCTCAGCCTCGAATTCCCCAATCGCTCCCGCATCGTCGCCCTGCCCGGCAACGAATCCACGATTCGCGGCTTCTCCGCTGCCTCGCTAGTCATCATCGACGAAGCCGCCCGCGTCCCAGACCCCCTCTTCCGCTCCGCCCTTCCCTTCCTCGCCACCACTAACGGAACCCTCCTCATCATGTCCACCCCTCGCGGCCAGCACGGCTATTTCTACAACGCCTGGGTCAGCCGTCACAACTGGCTCCGCATCGCCGTCCCCGCCACAGAATGCCCCCGCATCAGCAAAGAATTCCTCGACGCAGAACGCGCCCAATCCACAGACCGTTACTTCCGTCAGGAATACATGTGCGACTTCCTCGGCTCACAGTCCAGCTTCCTCGCCGCTAACTTACTCGAGCGCATCCACACCACTAACTTCGATCCCCTCCCCCTCTAAACATGCACACTCACAACCACCACCGCGAAGCCATCCTCGGCGTAGACCTCGGCCAGTCCCAACACCCCACCGCCCTCGCCCTCCTCCTCAACATCGAACAAACCCTCAGCCGCCACTCTTGGCGCGACGGTACTGAATCCACCACCAAACACTGGCTCCTCGCCTACGCCGAAATCCTCCCGCTAGGCACCAGCTACACCCAAATCGCCCAAAACATCGTAACCAAACTCGCCAACCTCCGCCGCCTCCACCCGAACCTGCAGATCCGCACCGTAGCCGACTCGACCGGCCTCGGCGCCCCCGTCCTCGAACTCATCCAGAAAGAAATCGTCCACTACCAAAGCACCAACCGTCAGGGCGTCGGCCGTCTCGAAGGCATCCTCTTCACCGGTGGCACAGCCGTCACAACCACCCACCACAACACCCTGCCCATAGACCTCTTCCACGTCCCCAAACTGACCCTCCTGAACTCACTCGCAACGGCAATCGAAAACAACCTCCTGCAAGTTCCAGTCAAACTCCCCCACGCCGCAACACTACTAGCCCAGCTGCAATCCCTCGAGATCCACCACAAAGAAAACGCCCAACCCCAGATCAAAATCAACCGCCAGGGCGACCCAGCCTCAATCGCCCACGCAGACCTCGTCATGGCCCTGGCCATGGCCACCTGGCGCATGACAACGCTCTACCCCAACGGAACCCGCCCCAGCATCCACGGCCCCGGCCAGCTACCCCTTCTATAAGCGAATCAGCCGACAAACACCCCAACCGGCAATCCAAACCTCTCCGCCAGCTTGAGCGCATTCGCCTTCGAAATCCCTCGAGTTCCCCCGCAGATCTGCGATGCCGTCGTCCTGCTTACCTCCAGCAACCGTCCCAAATCCGCCTGGCTCATCCCGTTGGCGTCCATCAGAAACTTCAGGCTCCCCAACGGGTCCGATTCATACGATTCCGGGTTCTGCTTTTGATCGTAATCGACCATAGCGGACTTCATCAATTCCGCCAGAGCCCGCTCCTCCGCAGTCGAGTCTGGAGAGAAATCGATCGACTCTAATATGCCAGCCCAATAATCGTAATCCTCGTCTGATTCAATCGGTCGAGGCATGTGCTTTTGAAGCAATTCGAGGTATCGTTCCGTGTTGATGGTCAGGCCCATTTCATCCACTCCTTTCGGTCATATTCTGCGTGCGAAAGCAATGCCTTCACATAGAGAGTCCTGCTCGGATAGTGCACAGTAGCGGAAAATGAACCTTTTCCCCGTCTGCGAAATCCTATAAAGCGTGTACCCCGCGTTCTCGTCCTTCTAAACCCCGCCCACTCCAGAGTCCCGCCCAATGAGTCCCCTCACTCTGGCCATCCTCATCTCCGCCCTCTCCTTCATCACCTACGGCATCCTCAGCCTAACCACCACATCCATGCAGGAGGAATTCAAACGCTTCGGCCTCGAACAACTCAGAACCTTCACCGGAATCGTCCAACTCCTCGGTGGCATCGGCCTCCTCGTCGGCTTAAAGCTCCCCTTCGCCCTGCGCTTCTCCGCCGCCGGTATCGTACTCCTCATGATCGCCGGCCTCATCGTCCGCTTCAAAGTCGGCGATAGCTGGCTCTTGTGCCTTCCAGCCTTCGCTTACTTCCTCCTCAACACCTACATCCTCACCCGCTCCCTAAACTAGTGCCACCACCAGCGCCAGCACCAGCAGCGTCATCGCCGGCAACGAACTACGCAACGGGTCCTTCACCTTCACATGCATCGCCACCGCCCCAATCATCAGCACAGCAACCCCAATCGCTGCCGGCCGCGTAATCCCTGATACCCAAAGCCCCGCAATCAGACAAAGCCCCAGCGTAATCTTCAGAAACCCGATCACCTTCATAAACACAGGCGAGAGCCCATAAACGGCAAACTCCTCCCGCATATTCCTGGCATCCCCGCCCCGCCAGGCCGTCATCTGATTCGTGCGCAGCAGCCACACATTCAGCAAACCCAACCCAATCACGAGCTGGCATATCTTGACAAACAATTCCATCTGGAAACCCCACAATCTGGAGAATCTCGGTTTGCAGTTTACTTCGTTACATGGGTGTGTTGCGCAAAGGCTGCCCGAACCCCGATACCCGAGTATATCCAAACCAACCCCGCAAGCTATCCTGATAACCATGAGCGAAGCCAGTCTCTACCGCACCCAGGGCTTCCTCCCGCAATCCTTCCCCCTCTCTGACCCCTCAATCCTCCCCGCCCTCCTCGCCGACGAAGCCCGCTTCACCGAAGCCCTCGCACAATCCGCCGCCAGCGGCACTCAAAGCGTCCCCTACCTCCTCACCGATGCCATCTGCCGCGTCGCCCAGGACCCCGCCCTCATCCATCAAGTCGAATCTCTCCTCGGCACCCCCCACTGGGTTATGTGGGGACCCAACATCCGCCGCGCCACCCCCAACCAGGCCCACAACTGGCATGTCGACCTCGAAAGCCTCCTCTGGCCCACCCTCACCGTTGCCATCGGCCTCTCCGGCTGCACCCCCGAATCAGCCACCTGGGTCATCCCCGGCACCCATCACCTGCAACAGCCACCCCCACCCAACCCTGAGAACGCCCAACAAATCACCGGCTTCGGCGATGCCCGCTTCTACCTCTTTAATGCCCGCCTCTGGCACAAAGGCGACCCCAACTTCTCCCACAACCGCGTCGTTCTTTTCCTCCACTACCAGCACGCCTCAGCCCCCCGCATCCCCCTCATGCTCGATTACCACCTCCAGCATTTCTCCACCGAGCCCACCTGCTACTTCACCACCGCGCCAGCCAACACCGTCTCAACTCAAGTCGCAAGCCTGCCCCTCTGGTACCGCTTCTCCCGCTGGAAGAGCAACCTCCGCTACCGCCTGCAAAGCAAAGTGAGAGAGCTCAATTGATCAGTTGCCTCATGGCTGCCCGCAACGCCGCCCCCACCATCACCGCCTCCATCGATTCGGTCTTGAGCCAGACTCATGCCAATCTCGAGCTCATCATCGTCGACGATGGCTCCACCGACTCGACACCCCAAATCCTCGCCGCCCTCACAGACCCACGCATCCGCGTCTTCCACCAGTCCCACACCGGCCCCTCCTCCGCCCGCAACCTCGCCCTCTCCCACGCCCGCGGCGAATACATCGCCCCCATCGACGCCGACGACATCTGGCTCCCGGCCAAACTCGAGTGGCAACAGCAAGCCCTCACCCGCCGCCCCGACGCCGCCCTCGCCTACGGCTGGACCAACTTTGTCGACCCGAAACTCAAGCACCTCTACCCCGACGATCGCGCCACCGCCGAAGGCCATCTCCTCGAAGAATTGCTCCGCAAAAACTTCATCTGCTGCGGCTCAAACACACTCATGCGCCGCACAGCCGTCCTCGCCGCCGGCGGCTTTGACGAAAGCCTCCAGGCCGCCGAAGATTGGGAACTCCACACCCGCATCGCCGCGCGTCACCCCTTCGTAGCGGTCCCTGAAGTCGTAGTCCTATACCGCCGTTCCCCGTTTTCCCTCAGCAGCAATTTCCTCCTGATGGAGCGCAACTACCGCGCCGCCAGCCGCAAGATTTTCGCCGCCGCCCCGCCCCACCTCCGCCCACTCGAAGCCCAGGCCAACGCCTCGTTCTACACCTACCTCCTCACCCGCGCCCTCGAAAGCAAAACAAGCCCCGGCAAATGGAAAGCCCTCCCCCGCTACGCCGCCCTCGCCTTCCCCGGCTCCCCCCTCTTCACCCTCCGCATCACCTGGCCCTTCTGGTTCCCACCCACCGCCCTCGCCGCCACCAGCGCCTGGTTCTGGCTTGGCAATTAAACAGCTTCCGCCGAAAAACTCGTGCACCCTCCGCCGCAACCG
>JBIPMY010000366.1:0-6244 GCA_044376335.1 Bryobacter sp. | reverse complement strand
CACCTTGCTGCTTGAGTTTTGTTTCGCGACTAAATCATAGACGCATCTGGCCTCACCCTTCAACTCTTTTCTCCGATTTTCCTAATGTTTTCAGAACTTTGCTGTAGGCGCTTTTTGCAAGTGCCTCTTGTGAACGGCCTTGAGCCACTTGTTGAGAATCGACTTCACCCAATGAAACCGGGGCTGGCGCCCGCCGTCTGCAGGCAAAAAGCAGCAGCTAAGTTGAAGTCTTCTCTCTTGAGCTCAGCGAAAGGCAGGGGGGGCGTTTTTTTGGGCCTCGTGGGCTATTGTCGGCGACAATAGAGGAGAGTATGCCATTCGATTCAATTGAATCCGCAATTGCGGATTTTCGTGCCGGGAAAATGGTTGTAATTGTCGACGACGAAGACCGCGAGAATGAGGGAGACCTCACGCTTGCGGCAGACGCCGTAACCCCAGACTTGATCAACTTTATGGCCGTGCATGGCCGGGGCCTGGTATGCCTGGCGATGGCGCCTGAGCTTTGCGACCGCTTGAATCTGCCCCTGATGTCACGGATCAACACCTCCAACTTTGGAACGGCGTTTACTGAATCTATCGATGCCAAGCTGGGAGTCACAACCGGGATTAGCGCTGCGGACCGGTCACATACGATACGCGTATGCGTTGAAGATGGAACAGGCCCGGATGATCTGGCTCGCCCTGGCCATGTTTTTCCACTTAGGGCGCAGAGTGGTGGTGTTCTTGTTCGAGCCGGCCAGACAGAGGCGGCCGTCGACCTGGCAAGGCTGGCCGGCAGAAAACCAGCGGGTGTTATCTGCGAAATCATGAACGAAGACGGCTCAATGTCGCGGGTGCCCGAGTTGATTGAGTACTGCAAGAAGCACGAGATGAAGCTCATCTCCGTGGCCGACTTGATTCGCTACCGCCTGCGAAATGAGAGCCATGTGCTCCGGCACAGCAGTGGGCCTATCGATACGGCACATGGACAGATGATGATGATCGTCTATGAAAATAAGCTCGATAGCGAAATGCATTCCGCACTCGTGTGTGGCGATTTGGAAGGGGACTCCCCTGTCCTCGTCAGGATGCACTCGCATTGCCCCTTTGGCGATCTATTTGGAAGCAGGGCCTGTGATTGCCGCTCGATGTTGGATGCATCCATGAAATTGATCTCAGAGGCCGGACGTGGGGTGCTTGTCTATCTTCACCATGGAAACCAGGAGCGGTTACGGTGTATCGACGACTCAACAAGCCGTTTGCAGGTGCATGCCAGAAACCTTCAGCGCCCGGAGGGCGAGCCCAAGATGCAGCATCAGGTTGGAATTGGCGCTCAGATCTTGAGGGATTTGAAGTTGAAGAGGATTGAACTGCTAACAAACTCTCCGCTTAAGGCAGTTGGGCTGGAAGGCTTTGGGATTGAGATTGTGGGAAGAAGAGAAGTAAAGATCGGGGCTTAGATTTAAAAATGGCGGAGAAGGAGGGATTCGAACCCTCGGTACAGTTTCCTGTACACACGCTTTCCAAGCGTGCGCCTTAAACCGCTCGGCCACCTCTCCAGCCTGTTTGTTCTATTGTAGCAAATCAGTCTCGTGCTACTTGTTTTTTCCTCTCAAACGGCGTTGTTGAACTATGAATTGAGTGTCGACTCCTTGTTCGTCCAGCTTGAGACAATCAACACCTTCGCGACTGAGGTTTCGAATCAGAAGAGACTTCAACGATAGCGCTGGAGCCTTGCAATGCGGTGGAATCTCGAATTGTTCCGCTTCTTTTGGCAAGATTCGTATTTCCATGGGATAGCGCAACCAGCCAGATTGAGCCGTTGTATCGGATACCCACAGAGCTGGCTCTAACTTCAGGCGCCCTTCTGGCATTTGCTTGGGCACCTCGAGGTCGAGGACAAAAATGGCGCAGGACTGGCTTTCCCCAATACGGCCTCGCGACGGATTTGGCACGCGGTTCAGTTCAAGCGGGGCGTCCATTCCTGGGAAAAGCCGGAAACTACGCAGAGGCAGGGCCCCAGCAGGATATTGCCCCGTATCTAACGCAAAGGCAGCCCCGGCTTTGTGTTTGACAACGATCACCAGAGTCAGAAAGTCACCTCGCTCAAGGGCAGGAGACAAGACTTCATGCCCTCTTGTGGCGAGCAGAGACTCGCAATCCACTTTTTCAATCTGTTTCTGAGCGAGAATCGATAGGTCTGAAAACACGAAAAGCTCCTGTGCGGAGCTTTTCGTGTTGAGAATCAGACTAAGTACCAGGATAAGTTGATATCGCATGGTATTAAATTGGTTCAGGATCAGGCGAGATCGAACTTTTCCTGATGAATCAAGCCATCGGAGACCACCATTACGGGACGGCCAACGATTTCTTCCAGTTCTTCCAGGTACTGGTTGTCAGAAGACTTGAAGACCTTAGCCACTTCAGGATTCACACGGAGCAGAACGTCCTTGGAATCTTCAAGGGCCCTCGCCAATTTCTTGGCTTCGTTGAGAATCTCACCAACGACAGTCTGGACACTCTTGACGTATGCAGAGCCTTCGCAATAGGGGCACGGGGCGCAGAGCGTGCGCTCCAGCGACTGTTTGACACGCTTGCGAGTAATTGCAACCAGGCCAAAGTCATTGAACTGGAGAATCTTGTAGGGCGCACGATCGGCGCGCATTGCCTCTTCAAGAGCTTGCATCACCTTCATGCGATTCTTGCGCTCGTCCATGTCGATGAAGTCGATGACGATAATGCCGCCAAGATCGCGCAGGCGAACCTGCCGGACAATTTCGCGGATAGCTTCGATGTTTGTCTTAACGATCGTATCTTCAAGCCGATTGGACTTACCAACAAACTTACCTGTGTTGATGTCAATGGCAACAAGTGCTTCGGTCTGGTTGATTACGATGTAACCACCTGATTTCAACCACACCTTCGGGCGCAGCGCCTTTTCGAGTTCCTGTGAAATCCCGAAGTTGTCGAAAATGGAGGCCTGACGCGTATACATCTTTACGCGAGAAACCATCATCGGCTGGAAGCGCTCGAGGAAGCGCAAGATGCTCTCGTAGATCTCTTCGTTGTCGACCCAGATCGACTTGAAGTCGGGGCCGAGCTGATCGCGAAGAACGCGCTCCACAATTTCAAGATCGTGGTAGATCAAGGCAGGCGCTGGTTTGCTTTCGGCCTTCTTTCGGATATCCACCCAGAGGTTGCTCAGGAAGTCGATATCGGCCAGAATTTCTTCCTCTGTCCGGCCCTCACCAGCAGTGCGGATGATGAAGCCGCCGGGTATGCCTTCTTTGCGGCTCTGAAGAATACGTTTCAGCCGCAGGCGTTCTTCGTCAGAAGCAATTTTGCGCGACACGCCGGTGTGATCCACCGTGGGCATGTAGACGCAATAGCGGCCTGGCAGCGCGATGTGCGAGGTAATGCGAGCACCTTTTTGTCCAAGGGGCTCCTTGGCGATCTGCACCAGGATTTCCTGACCCTCTTTGAGGAGTTCAGTAATCGAGGGCTGAGGACGGCGCTCACGATCTGGCCGGTCATTGCGATCTGCAGAACGCTCCGGCCGATCGGTTGCAGTACGTTCGCCGCGGGGCTCAGATCGATCCCCACGATCACGACGGTTGCGTCCATCACGGCGCCCGTCGTCACGACGAGGGCTAGCTTCTCTTTGAGCTTCTAGAGCGGGTGCGGCAGCGGCTTCGCCTTCGGCCGGCACTGGCGCAGCTGCTGCGCCTGCTGCGGCCTCAGGAGCACGCTCACGATCGCGCCCTCTGCCACCCCTGCGGCGGCGTCTTCCGCCGCGATCCTGGCCTTCGCTGCCTTCTTGTGGAGGTCTCTGCTGAAGGAAGCGCTGATCTGTCTGCCGCAAATGAGCTGAATAACCAAGTGAGGGAAGAACCCCGTCTGCATCTTCAGATTCGCCTTCGGCTAATGCCTGGGCTTCGTCCAGTTCACCTGCAGCTGATTCTGATTCCAATGAGACTGTCGGCTCTCCATCGTCTTCGTTTTCATCGCCAGAGTCCTGCACTTCGGAGTCCTCTAGATCCAGACTGTCAACTTGAGCGGATGCGGCAAGGGCTGCTTCGGCCTCGGCATTCTCTTTGTCTTCGTAGACCAGACGTTCGGCTTCTTCAAAGTCTCGCTGCTCTTCGTTCTCTTTGGCCATCTCAGCGAGATGCTCTTTTACTTCTTCGAGCACTTCGGCTTCTCGCCGCTCTGCGATGGACTCAGGAGTAATCGCTTTTAACGGCGTTACCGGGGCTTCGTGAATTTCGGCTTGAGCCTCAAAGACCAGCTCAGGCTCATCCGCTTCGTCAGACTCGACTTCGACCTCATCCTCATAGGCAGCTACAGCTTCAGCAGGGCGTCCTCTGTACTTTGAGAGGGTCTCACCGGGAAGCAGAATCGGCATCGAAGGAGCATCTACATCTTCATGCGCCTCAATGACTGCTTCGATTTCCTCCGTTACAGCTTCTTCAGCTTCAGTTGTATCTGCGAACTTCGATTCCGGAAAATTGCCACCCTGAGGGGAACGGCCGCGACGGCGACGACGGTTGCCGCGACGCAAATCTTCGCCTTCTCCGGAAGGTTGACGCTCAACCACAACGCGCGGAGTGTCGGCATCGGCAGGCGCAGCAGCAGGAGCATCGATCACGGGGGCATCGGCTCCGGCGGCCTGAGCCACTAGAGGTTCGCGTCGATCACGACCTCTGCCTCGCCCACCATCCCGGCCATCCCGACCGCGTCCGCGGTTCTGGTCACGATCCGGGCGCTCGGTACGTTCGGTACGCTCACGGCCTTCGGGCATCTTTTCGAATTCTTCGTTCTCTTCGAAGAAGTCAGAGACGTATAGGAAGGTGTCGCGTTCGAGACCAAGGTCAACGAAAGCAGACTGCATTCCGGGAAGGACGCGTGTTACACGTCCCTTGTGGATCGATCCGGCGAGCGAATATTCGTTAGCGCGCTGGAAATAAATTTCGACCAGTTGGTCTTCTTCCATGATGGCGACACGGGTTTCGTGCCGCCCAGTGGAAATTACTAACTCTTTTGCCATCAGGCATCTCCTTAAGGATCCCGGGAGAACCGTCGGCCTGGAATACAACTCTGGAAATCAACTCGACTCGAAACAAGACGCGAAATGCACTGAGTGCGTATAGAAGCGTTTGGTGGCCGGAAACTGGCCCGCGGAGAAATCGCGTGCGGCGGCAGAGCCGCAAGGCGTCATCCTTGAAGCGGGGAGAAGTCCAGCAAAAGCGTCTCGGCAAAATAGTTCCAAATTGTTGTAGCCCAAGGCGGTCATAGTTTGGCCCAGGTCATCTTACTGCAAGAATCGCCGGAGTCGTACGTTGTTAACGAGCCCCAGCATGAGGAAAAACGAGAGAATACTCGAGCCGCCATAGCTCATCAATGGCAGGGGAATTCCCGCCACTGGCATTAGCCCGGCAACCATCCCAGCATTCTCCAGAACGTGGAAAAGCATCAACGCACCAACGCCCATACAAATGGCGGTGCCTGCCCGGTCTGGGGCAGTTTGTGCGTTTTGCAAAATTTGCATCAATAGTAGGAAATATAACCCAAGTACGGTGACTACGCCGACGAAGCCATGCTCTTCAGCAAATGCAGCGAAGATAAAGTCCGTATGGGCAAAGGGTAAAAAGCGAAGTTGGATCTGCATTCCCCGGGTGACGCCAAGCCCCCACATGCCTCCAGAACCTACGGCAATTTTAGACTGCATTACCTGGTATCCAGAGCCTTGAGGATCTGACGCGGGGTCCATAAAGCTGGTGATGCGCGCCTTCTGGTAATCCTTCAGTGCGAACCAGCCGGTGGGAACAATGAGAAGCAGAATGATCATGATGGCCATAGCCTGCTGCCTGGTAAGGCCTGCAAGCAAGACACCAACGCCAAGAATTGGCAGGTAGCAAAGAGCAGTACCCAAGTCGGGCTGTAATCCGACGAGGATGAATGGGACAAGGACGAGCCCGCAGAGCTTTAACAGATCGCGAAGGCTCAAGGAATCGGTCTTGAGCTCGGATATGTATCGAGCCACAAAAAGGATCAGGATCAGCTTCATGAATTCGCTGGGTTGCAGCTTGAAGCCAGCCCCGAGGCTGATCCATCGCTTCGCGCCCAGTACGACGCGACTCAGTATCAGTAGAAAAACCAGGATTCCCGCAAAAACGACGTACATCAAAGGAGCCTGACCAACCAGCGTGTGATAGTCGATCTGACTCACAAGATAAAAGACGAAGAGACCTACAAAAATATAGAT
>JBIPMY010000065.1:0-18998 GCA_044376335.1 Bryobacter sp. | reverse complement strand
AGCATCAGACGCTCGCCGGGTTCATCAAAGAGCCTGGTGTCTATCCTGTTGGCCGTCTCGATTGGGATAGCGAAGGCTTGATGATGCTTACCGATGACGGCGAATTGCAGCATCGTTATACTGACCCTCGCTTTGAACACCCGCGCGCTTATTGGGTGCAGGTGGAGGGCGAAGCAACTGAAGAGGCGCTCGACAAGCTTCGTGCGGGCGTCAAGATTCAAGACTATACAACCAAGCCGGTAAAGGCGCGTCTGGTATCAGCAGATGAGGTGGCTAGCCTGCCAGAGCGGACAGTACCGATACGCTTCCGGGCTTCGATCCCGACATCGTGGATCGAACTGCAACTCAAGGAAGGCCGCAACCGGCAGGTGCGCCGCATGACTGCCGCCGTCGGTTTACCCACACTGCGTCTTTTGCGTGTGAAGATGGGAGACCTTGGGCTCGAAGGCCTGACACCGGGCCAGTTCAAAAAAATCAACGCACCGAAAATGCCGCCGAGACCGGAAAGTGGTCCGAAGGGTAACGCCCGTTTTCGTTCGCGGTGATGACTTCTGCCGCTTTCAGGCTTAGAGCGCCACGGTAGAGAATCCAGTCGATGCGTGTCTTGCCAGGCACACCCTTGAATCCATGGAAGGTGCCGCCTGCGTTGGTGGGCTTTGCATCGCGTAGTTCTTTGGTGAGCAACTCAAAGGCTGCTCCTGACGCATCGGTGTTGAAGTCTCCGGTGAGAATGAGCGGAAAGTTCTTTGGCAGCTTGGCAAGAAAGGCCGCCAGCACTTTGGCGCACTCCAGCCTAGCCCCATCGTCTTCGGCTCTATGCGGAAAGTGGGTATTGACGAAGTAAATCTTTTTCTTGCTCGCCGTGATTTCAAACAAGCCCCAGGTCACCATGCGAGGCAAGCTCATCCCCCAGGCTGAAGACATCACAACATCAGGAGTGGGCGACAGCCAGAAGTTGCCAGACTCAAGCAGCTTCAGCTTTTTCTTCAGGTAGAAAACACCCATGTGTTCATCTTCATGATTGCCGCGACGGGACAAACCAAACCACGCGTAGTCTGGCAGCTTCTCGACAATGTAATTTCCTTGCAGCTCAAATAGTTCCTGCGTGCCCATCAGGTCTGGCTTTGCCGCCTCAATCGAGCGCACCAGAATGTCTTTGCGCAAGTCCCAAAGATCGGGCCCATCGCCCTTGGCTGGATATCTCACGTTGTAGGTTAATACCCGCAGATCTTGTGCGCATGCTGCGAGGGCGAGGAAAAAGAGCAGTGCCCGCATTAGTTCAACTTCCTGAGCCAGATGTTGCGAAAGCGCATCTCTGTGTGAGGTGCACCCTTAAACCCTGAATGATCCTGCAGCCGCAATGGACCCGGCTCGCAAAGACTCGTCTGCTGGCAACCCGCACCCTTCTTCGGCAGCAGCGTATTCAACTGCACCATCACTCCGTTGTGAATCACGGTCGCCATGCCAGGCTTTTCAACGACACCTTCGGCGCTGCAGGCTGGGGCGGTAAAAAGTACATCGTAGGTCTGCCACTCACCGGCCGGCCTTGAGGCATTCACCTGAGGCGCAGCAAAGCCGTAGAGCGCACCGGCAATCCCGTCTGCATAGGTTGGGTTGTTCAAGGAATCGAGCACTTGCAACTCAAAGCAATCCAGAAGAAAGACTCCAGAGTTTCCGCGCAGCTGTCCCTTCTGCTCAGGCATCGAAGGCAGCTTGTATTCCACATGGATCTGCGCATTACGATACTTCACTTTCGAGAGGGCATCCTTGGCACCAGTGGCGCAGAGCATGGACTTGTCGCTGTCCACCTTGCAGCCCGTAGGTGAGCCATCGGGCTTGGTCCATTGGTCGACACCAGAGCCATCAAAAAGCACGATGGCATCAGAAGGAGGCAGAGACGATTGAGCGCCCGGCCGCACTACTGTCGGCTGGGCGCTCAGGGCAAACGAAGAAAGCATCACAAAGGCAAGCGCACGCATGCCCTTGATTCTATCCGTTGCGGGCGAGGAAGGTCTGCAGTTGGTCGCGATGATAGGCGATGCGCTGCCGGTCGCGCGGGTAAAGCTCAGGGGCTGTCAGGAGCCGGTTGAGATTATCGATAGCTTTGTCGAGACGGCCACGATCGAATTTGCCCCGGGAGGCGTTTCGTTGAAAGCGCTCGAGGTTTTCTATCGCATCAGAAAAGCGACGGCGCGCCCAACCATCCCAGGCGGCCCGTTGGCCAATCTGTGCCAGATCTTGTTGGATCGAATCGATTCGCCGTTGACCCATCTCATAAGGATTGCTGCGGCCATAACTGCGACCGTAAGGATCTGCGGAACGGTATCCGCCATATTGAGCAAAAATTGCTCCACTGGTGAGCAACGCGAGACTAAGAAGCTTGGCTGTCATAACTGTCTCTCCTGCCCGATTGGACGCAAGCCCCCTGCACAGGTTTCGAGTGAATGCAAAAATGGAAAGCGCTCCACATGAAGACTCTTAGATTGCTACTTGCTCTGGCTGCCACGATGCAGGCCCAACAGATTGAGACCCTGATTGGCGACGGTAAGCCGGGCCTCAGCGAGACTCAAGTCAACAACCCCTATGGATTGGTGATTGGCCCTGATGGCGCCCTCTACTGGTGCGACATCAACAGCCATGTAGTTCGCCGTATGGATCTCAAAACCAAAAAGACCACTGTGGTTGCCGGCACCGGCCAGAAGGGCAACACGGGCGAAGGTGTTCTCGCAACCTCAGCTGACCTCGACGAGCCCTATGAGGTGCGCTTTGACAGAAAGGGCAATCTCTTCTTTGCCGATATGAAGAACCACATCATTCGTCGTGTCGACAAGAAACGCAAAACCATCACCACCGTTGCCGGTACCGGCAAACCCGGCTTCAGCGGCGATGGCGGCTACGCGACAAAGGCAATGCTCCGCCAGCCGCACAGTATCGTCTTCGACCCGCAGGGGCGTCTGCTGATTTGCGATATCGGCAACGACCGTGTGCGCCGTCTCGACCTCAACAGCGGCACAATCGAAACCTATCTCGGCAACGGCGAAAAGAAAGATCCGGTGGAAGGCGCAAAGCTCCTCGACACTCCTTTATTGGCACCACGCGCGATCGAGATCGGCAAAGACGGCAAGCTCTTCATCGTCAAGCGGCAGGGCAACGCATTGTACGAAGTAGACCCCAAACGTGGCACCTATCATCTGCTCGCCGCCAAAGGTTTCAACGGCCCTAAGGGCATCGCTGCCGGCCCTAAAGATACCCTCTACATTGCCGACACCGAAGCACACGCCATTCAGCGCTTTGACATCAAGACAGGCAAGATTACGAAGGTGGCAGGCAGTGGACAAATCGGCGATGGCCCGGACGGTGATCCTTTGCAGTGCAAGATGAATCGCCCGCACGGCGTCTTCGTCGACAAGAAGGGCATCGTCTACGTCGCCGACAGCGAGGCACACCGTATCCGAAAATTCAAAAGTGAAATAAGATAATGGCGTGCAAGCTCGTGTCCTGATTGCGCTGACCGGACTTCTGTCCCTGTTGGCAGCCGAAGAATCCAAGACCTTCACCGCGATGCAAAAGCGTTGGTGGGCCGTCCAGCCTCTCGCCCGCGTCAGCATCCCCACTGTGAAGCAGACCCATTGGGCCAAGAACGAAATCGACACTTTCGTACTTGAAAAGCTCGAAGCTAAAGGCCTTAGCCCGAATCCCGCTGCAGACAAAGCTACTCTCCTGCGCCGCATCACGCTGGACCTCACTGGCCTTCCTCCAACTGTAGAGGAGATGCAAAGCTTCCTCGAAGATTCCTCACCCAAGGCCTGGGAGCGCGTGGTGGATCGTCTGCTTGCCTCGTCTCACTACGGCGAACGCTGGGCACGCCACTGGCTTGATGTTGCCCGTTATGCCGACAGCGATGGCTTCAAGGCCGATGACACTCGCGCTCACGTCTGGCGTTATCGCGACTATGTCATCAAGAGCTTCAACGACGACAAGCCCTACGATCGCTTCGTCAAAGAACAGATTGCCGGTGACGAGCTCTACCCCGGCAACAACGATGCCAAAATTGGCGTCTCTTTCAATCGTCACTTCCCGGACGAATACAATGCCGCTCACATCAAGCTGCGCCGTCAGGAAATGCTCAACGACATCACCGATGCCGTGGGTTACGCCTTCCTCGGCGTCACCCTCGCGTGCGCCCGTTGCCACGACCACAAATTCGATCCTCTCCTGCATAAGGACTATTACCGCCTGCAAAGCTTCTTCTCCAACGTCCGCATCGATGATGGCGTAGTGCTTGATGGGCCAGAGCAGCAGAAGGCTTACAACGAGCAACTAGCCAAGTGGGAAGCTGCCACAGAAAAAATCCGCACCGAAATGCAGGCCCTGCTCAAGCCGGCCCGCGATGCCTTCTATCAGGAGCGCCTCAGCCGCTATCCGGAAGACATTCAGGAAGTGCTAACGATGAAGGCCGAGGCACGCAGCCCCGAACAATGGATGCTCTATCACAAAGCCCTTCCGCAGGTCGTCTTCACCGACAACGAGCTGCGCGGCAAATTGCGTGGGGATGCTTCAACGCGCTACAAAGCTCTCGAAGTCGAACTCAAGGCCTTTGATGCCCTCAAGCCCGCGCCACTCAATGTGGCTCAAAGCATCGCCGATGGCTCCCGCACCGCCCCCAAGACGCACGTGCTGCGTGGCGGGGCCTGGGACGGGCAGATGGAAGAAGTGCAACCCGGCTTCTTGAGCATCCTCGATCCCAGCGATATCAAGATCGCTCCAGCGGCAATAGAGTCCACCGGCCGCCGCAGCGCCCTCGCCAACTGGCTGGCCAGCCCCACCAATCCGCTCTCGACGCGCGTGATCGTCAACCGTGTCTGGCACTATCACTTTGGCCGTGGCATCGTCGGCACCCCCAGCGATATGGGCGTGATGGGCGAGCGTCCTTCACACAAAGAACTCCTCGATTGGCTCACCGCCAAGTTTGTCGGTGAAGACCAGTGGAGCATGAAGAAGCTCCACAAGCGCATCCTCATGAGCGCCACCTACCAGCAAAGCTCCAACACCAGGGCCGAAGCCGAAAAGATCGACCCCGAAAACAAGCTGCTCTGGAAGTTCACTCGCCGCCGTCTTGAAGGCGAATCGATTCGCGATTCGATGCTCGCCACCAGTGGCATGTTGAACACCAAGATGGGTGGCCCTGGGGTCTTCCCGCCGCTCCCCGATGGCGTTCTGCCCAAGGGTTACCAACTGTGGAAGGCCACACCAGATTCGGACGATAACCTCCGCCGTAGCGTCTACATCTTTGTGCGTCGCAATCTGCGCTACCCAATGTTCCAAAGCTTCGACATGCCCGACACGCACGAAAGCTGCGCCCGCCGTCAGGCTACCGTCACGCCCGACCAGGCCCTTGAACTCATGAACGGCAAACTCGTTCACGAATGGGCTCGCGCATTTGCCCGCCGCGTCGACAACGATCGTGGCATCGACACCAAAACCAAGGCCGAACGCGCCCTGCGCATGGCCTACACCCGTGCGCCCAAACCCGAAGAGATTGCCAGCGCCGCAGCTTTTCTCGTGAAGCAGGAAAAGATCGCCGGCAGCCCCGAAGGTGCGCTCGAAGATCTCTGCCACACGCTTCTCAGCTCCAACGAATTCTTGTACATCAACTAGAGGAAGTCCACGATGAACCTACGCAACCGCCGCCAATTCTTGACCCAGGGTGGGAGCGGTCTCGGTGCGCTCGCTTTCTCTTCGATGCTCGCCGCAGAACGCAGCACCCAGCCACACCACACGCCCAAGGCCAAGTCGGTCATCTTCCTCTTCATGGAAGGCGGCCCCAGCCACATCGATCTTTTTGACCCCAAGCCCAAGATCAACGAACTCCACGGCCAGCCGATGCCCAAGAGCTTCGGCAAGCTGATCACCGCAATGGGCACCGGCAATAACTCCCTGATGGGCTCACCCCGCAAGTGGAAGCAGCACGGCCAGAGCGGCACCTGGGTGAGCGACTGGTATCCACATATCGCTCAGCACGTCGACGATATGGCAGTGGTGCGCAGTTGCGTCGCCGATGGGCTTAACCACGTTGGCAGCGTCTGCCAGATGAACACCGGCGACATCCTCGCGGGCCGCCCCAGCATGGGCGCCTGGGTGAACTATGGCCTTGGCAGCGCGAACAAAGATCTGCCTTCCTTCACCGTCCTGATCGACGATAAAGACCCTCTTGGAAATACCAAGAATTGGAGCGCCGGCTTCCTCCCCGCCGTCCATCAAGGCACGCTCTTTCGCCAGGGCGAAACTCCAATTCTCAACACGCGTCTGGCCCCGGGGCAAACCAATCAGCGCCAGCTCAGCAAGATGGATTTTCTCGCACAACTCAACCGAAGCTGGAGCGCAGACAAGCCTGAAGATAGCGAACTCGATGCTCGCCTGAAGAGCTACGAACTCGCCTATAAGATGCAGGCCGCAGGCCCGGAAGCCGTTGACATCTCAAACGAAACCGCCGAAACCAAAGCTCTCTACGGCATGGACGAGCCGGTTACTGAAACCTTCGGCCGCAACTGCCTTCTCGCTCGTCGTCTGGTCGAACGCGGCGTGCGCTTCGTAGAACTCTACTGCGGCTCTGGCAGCGGCTGGGACGCCCACACGGACATGGAAGGCAACCACGGCAAGTGGTGCAAGGTATCAGACAAGCCAATCGCCGGCCTCCTGACAGATCTCAAGCGCCGCGGCCTACTCGAATCGACGCTGATCGTCTGGGGCGGGGAATTCGGCCGCACCCCATTCAACGAAAAAGGCAACGGCCGCGATCACAACCCTTGGGGCTTCACGATGTGGTTTGCCGGTGGCGGCGTCAAAGGTGGCCAGGTAATCGGATCCACCGACGAGATCGGCCTCCGCGCTGTCGAGCGCCCCTCACACGTCCACGACATCCACGCATCGATCCTCTGGCTGATGGGCCTCGACCACATGCGCCTCACCTACCTGCGCAACGGCCGGGCCGAGCGGCCCACTATTGTCGGTGGCGAGACGATGATCCCCGAACTTTGGGGTGGCAAGCCCAAAGGCTAATACCCATTTAGATGCCTGAAATCTCTTCCGTTCTTGCACCGCTGCTTGCCATTGCAGCTCTATTCGGATCTCTAGCATCGACTTCTGGGACCACTCACACCAACGTTGCCAATCAACTCCGATTACTTATCGCCGAGTTCCACAAATACAATTTAGCTCGTGAGGAAGACAGAAGGCTCGCTTCGCACCATTTAGAAATTCTTCAGAAGCAGATTCACTACTTTGCAATTCGTGTTCAGAATTGCCAACTTGTCCACGCCATAAGCTATGTCGCGCTCAATGTATCTTTTTTCCTGATCCCGTTCGCTTTGAAGGAACCCGACCTTCCCATCAAGGTCATTTTTTATGTCTTTGAAGGAGTATTGATGTTTATCACTTCAATTCGCCTTAAAGAGCTGGGAATGGGTGCAACAGCGATTCAAATTGCAGCAACAGAGGTGTTGGATGTTCGCCTGGATGTACCAATTCGAGCCGAACTGCCAGATCTAAAGGACTAAACGTTTTTGATCCAGGGCCTGTTTTTTCTAGCCTGGCGGTCACGCTTCACCCAACTCGATATTGTGGCGAGTGAATACGCGGTCAATAGCAAGCCAAGCAGAGCTGATGTTGTTGCAAAATCCAACATGCCTCTATTGTGCCACGCTTGCCTCTTCCTACATATACATCCCGCCATTCACTTTCAACACATTCCCGGTGATATAGCTCGAAGTCTCTCCCGCTAAAAACGCCACCGCAGCCGCGATATCTTCCGGCTTGCCAAAGCGCTTCAGCGGAATCACATTCAGCATCTTCTCTTTCACTTCATCGCTCAATACCGCAGTCATGTCGGTCTCGATAAAGCCAGGCGTCACCGCATTCACAGTGATGTTGCGTGAAGCCAATTCCTGCGCCAGAGACTTCGTAAGCCCAATCAAACCAGCCTTGGACGAAACATAATTCGCCTGGCCCGCATTCCCCATCTCACCTACAACACTTGCGATATTGATGATCCGGCCCCAGCGCTCCTTCATCATCCCGGGCATCACACCCTGGGCGCAAAGAAATGCCCCAGTAAGATTCGTCTGAATCACGCTCGTGAAGTCTTCGAGCTTCATGCGCATCGAAAGCCCGTCTTTGGTAACCCCGGCATTGTTCACCAGAATATGAATCGGCCCCGCTTCGGCGATTGCCTTCTTGATTGATTCCTGAATCGATTCGGGGCTCGACAGATCAATCGTCACCACTAGGGCCTCTCCCCCACTGGCGCGGATCTCAGCCGCCGCCTCTTCAAGCTTGTCCAGATTGCGTGCGGCAAGCACTACTTTGTGCCCCGCTGCTGCCAGCGCCTTGGCGCAGGCCAAACCAATTCCGCGGCTTGCGCCGGTTATGAATGCTGTTCTCATCGTCACCCTTCCATAATAAGAGTAGATGTCTTATCTGGATCTGTCCGAGTTCCTCTCCGCTCTCGACAAAGCGGGCGAGCTAAAACGTATCCCCTTTGAAGTCGACCCTCATCTTGAGATCACGGAGTTCGCCGACCGCGCTGTAAAAAGCGGCGGCCCTGCGCTGCTCTTTGAAAAACCGAAGGGATCATCGATCCCTCTCGCCATCAATCTCTTCTCCAGTGACCGGAGAATGGAGATCGCCCTCGGCGTAAACTCGCTCGACGAAATCGCCGACCGCATCACCGAATACCTCGTCATGAAGATGCCAACCGGCCTGATGGGCAAACTGAAGATGTTGCCCAAGCTCGCCGAGATGGGCAATTTCTTCCCCAAGGAAGTTTCAAGCGGCCCCTGCAAAGAAGTCATTCAGAAGGACAACTTCTCGCTCGACGATTTCCCCATTCTCCATTGCTGGCCTCAGGACGGCGGCCGCTACATCACCTTGCCGCTCGTCTTCAGCAAGAACCCCACCACGGGCAAACGCAACTGCGGCATGTACCGCATGCAGGTCTACGATTCCAAGACCACCGGCATGCACTGGCAGCTCCACAAGCAGGGGGCAGACCATTACCGCCAGCTCCTCAAGGAAGGCAAGCAGCAGCGCATGCCCATTGCTGTCGCGATTGGCGCAGACCCGGCTACACTCTACTCAGCCATCCTGCCGCTCCCGCCAGAACTCGACGAGATGATGATCGCCGGCTTCCTTCGCAACAAACCGGTCGAGATGGTGAAGTGCGAAACGGTGGACCTGGAAGTCCCCGCTCAAGCTGAAATCATCCTCGAAGGCTACGTCGAACTCGGCGAGCTTCGCACAGAGGGTCCCTTTGGCGACCACACGGGCTACTATTCGCTCGAAGACGATTACCCGGTCTTCCACCTCACCGCGATCACCAGACGCAAGAAGCCCATCTACACGGCCACAATTGTCGGCCCTCCGCCGATGGAAGACTACTGGATGGGGAAGGCGATCGAACGCATCTTCCTGCCCTTGCTGCGCATGCAGATCCCCGAGATCCGTGAGATGTCGATGCCGGCGGAAGGTGTCTTCCACAACCTGATGCTCGTCAGCATCCGCAAGGCCTATCCGGGCCACGCCCGCAAAGTGATGCACGCGATCTGGGGCCTGGGCCAGGCGATGTTTACCAAGTGCATTGTGGTGGTGGACGAAGACGTCGACGTCCGCAACCACTCAGAAGTCGCCTGGAAGGTGCTCAACAACATCGACCCGCAACGCGACATCGAATTCGTCCTGGGGCCCATCGATTCGCTCGATCATGCGAGCCGTCTCGCCAATTTTGGTTCCAAAATGGGCATTGATGGAACAAAGAAATGGGTGAGTGAAGGCTTCACCCGTCCCTGGCCTCCCGTGATCACCATGGACCAGGAAATCAAGACTCGCGTCGATCAATTGTGGAAACAGGCAGGAATGGCGAAGGGTTAATGGATGTTGGGGGTACCTTTTTGGTAGACTGGAAAAGTACCTTACGGTGCCCATAGCTCAGTTGGTAGAGCGCCGGATTGTGATTCCGGATGTCACGGGTTCAAGTCCCGTTGGGCACCCCATAACTTAAACGAATTTCCAACAAAACGAGGCTTCCTTTCGGAAGCCTCGTTTTTTTGTGAATCGTGAACCTCAGTTAGTCGACGTCAGTTCCTGCAATGCGGAAGAGGTCGGCGAGACCAAACTGGTTCGGTGTTCGCACGCCTTGAGCAACTGGTTTCCACTTCGGCTTTACATTGATATAGCTTTTTACGTCGCCCTGCAAGAGCCCGATAAATACCTCAGCGACAATCCTTCCACCGACAGCACCAAGGTGAGTGCCCCCATTCTGAATTTCGGCTTCGCGCAAGATGTAGTACCAAAGCGGAGCAGGCTTTCCTCGGTGCTGCTTGAGTTCTTCAGGCCAGATTTGTTCTGGCGTCAGCGCAGTCATCTTCATCTTTTTGGCAACATCCTGACCGGACGGAAGCCCCATTTTCTCGCCTCGTAGCAAGTTCCTTGTTGCGAGCGAACGAGGAATCCCCGGGATGTTCGGAATGACACTAAATGGAAGATTTAGCAGTGGCCCAGCCATTTTTGCATCGATTAGACTGCTCTGCCTCGTGGCCGGCGGCGGAAGAGGCGGAAACGGGACGTTTGTGTCAATAAAGAACTTCCAGTTCACTTTATGAGCCGCCAAAACAGGCCCCCCGCGAAGATCGGTCCGAGGCCCACCTGCTCCAGGATTGGCCGGAAAGAGTGCCGCACCGAAGGTCGGGTTCACGAGGTAGCCTGGCTGCACCTGGCTATGACCGAATCGATAAGCGGCAACGCTAAACTCAACCGGGATGTAGGGATACTTTTTCCACTTGTAAAACTTTCGACCCTTCTTCAATACATCGTCCACTGTTGCTTGCCCCACCGTCAATGGAAGAAACTCGTGCAAGATCATCCATTGATAATGCCAGCGGGTGAGGCGCTGCGCTTTTTCGAATCCCGAATCTTTCACCCCATCGTCGATCGTAGACGCCTGATCCACCATTGCATTGTGGAACTTGAGAAATGCCACATGCGTTTGCGCCACGATCAGATTCTCATCATTGCGAGGATCGCCGATTATCGCCGTGCCCTGTGCGTTGCGCGGCAGATCGAAATCTTCTCCATTGGCTGGATCCGGGCCCAAAAGGAATTTGCCCGGCTTCGTCACATCGTAAAGAAACGGCATCGTAGCCGGTCCGCCACCGTACAAACTGTCCAGCTCAAATGCAGGGGTACGGAAGTTCTCTAAAGCCAGCGGATCATTTTGCTGTTCCAGGCTCGAGGTGGCGTCCAGTGTAATGTCGTGGTCGAGGAATTGACCAAGATACGTCATGGCAGCAGGAATACGCGGGTTATCCTGATGTACTGCTCCGACATCCATTGGCCCGGTCGCTTTGCCAATATCATCTGCCGTTGGTGTGCCCGCCGGACGTGCAGGCAAAGTTGGAAACATGCGGCCAAAGCGGCCTTTTTGATTGGGGTTGATAGCAATCCCACGGTCAGACGATCCGTGGAAGAAACGCAACAGCTCAACAATGGTTTTTGCAGCCGATGAGGCGGGCATATGGTCTACTCCTATTTCCGTTAGCGTAAACGGGAGTAGAAAGAGGACATATTCTCAGTATTATTTTTCGCTTTGTAAACGGCTTCCCAAGCCTCTTACCGGCTCTTCGGCCCTATTCTCAAAGTCGATTTTTTCTTCCGATTGTCGAACTTCTTGTAAACAGGAGGTTTGCTTGGCGGCCTGGTAATGACGCCCTCCTTCTTCTTGCGAGCTTCCAGTGGTTCTGGCGCAACAACAGCCATCAGGGCGAAGACGAGCAAAGAAGAAAAGATTTTCACAGGCGGAGAATCGGCAATTCTCCGCCCAAACATTAGAAGCGGAAGCGAATCGTCCCCGTCGCATCAAACGGCTTGCCCGCGTACACCAGAAAGTCGTTGATCGAGGCCACCAGATAACGCTCTTTGTTCAATGCGTTATTCAGATTCACAGAATACTCCCACTTGCTCTTGCGATAGAACACCGCAGCATCCCAAAGCGTATAGCCACCCATAAAGAAGTAGTTGAAGTTGTTCACCGGCGCACGTGCGATGTAGCGCTGGCCGATCGCCACCTGCAGGCTGGAACTGACGTCATAGACACCCCAGAAGCTTGTCGTGTGACGTGGCACAAAGGCCGGAGCGCGGCCACGCAGATTGCGCACTACCCCATCGCCATCTTCCAGTTCGAAGTCCTGAAATTGAGCCTGCGTAAACCCATACGATGCCCGAATCGACATCTTGCGGCTGACTCTGCCTCTCATGTCGGCCTCAAAACCCTTCGAGCGAACTTTACCCGCCTGGTCGAAATTGCCGTTCGCACGCGAGACGGTGACGTTTTCTTTCTCGATCCAGAACAAAGCCGTGTTGAGCGACATCTTGCCACCCAGCAAGTCAAAGCGCTGTCCCACTTCAAACTGGCTGCCGGTCTCGGGTTTCAACTGGCGGCCGTCATTGGACAGCGAAGTCTGCGCACGAAAGCTTGTGCCGTAGCTGGCATAAACGCCCATCACCGGCAGCACCTGACCATTCATCGCAACGCGGTAAGTGAAGGGGTTCTGTTCGATGTTCGTGACAGCGCCTCTCCCTTCGACGCCATTGACAACCGGGTTCCGGAACGACACCCGTCGAAAACCATCAAAGCGGCCACTAACGAGCGCAGTCAGCTTCGGGTTCAGGCGAATGAAATCCTGGAAATATGTCGAGTTTACATTGTTGGTGAAGTAGTCCAGCCGGCTTGGAGGAAAGTTGTTCACCTTAGTGTTGAAGGTATCTACCGGGTTCAGAAGATCGAGCGAGGGCAGGGCAATACCAAATACCGACGAGCTTCGCTCCGTCTGATTCTGGTAGCGCAGGAAGTCATAACCACCCAGCAGTTGATGCTCAATCTTGCCGGTCTTCACCGTAGCCACAACGTCAGACTGGTTCTACAGCGGACGCCGATGATGGAAGAAGTAGAAGAACTCGCGATCCACCTTAAACGGTTGCCGGGCCGGATTCACGGTCAGCGTCTCCGTCACCAGATACTGGTCATCAAAGAAACGATAAGTAAACGCGTTGCGAAAACGCACGGTATCGGAGAACGAGTGCGTGTAGAAGGCCTGCGGCAGGATATCGCGAGTTTTCTGGAAATCGGCGCTCGGCGTATATCGCGTACTCATCGGCACATCCGGGAAAATTGAAGCCTTAAACGGGTTGGGCTCAGTGGCCGGGCGCAGCAGCGGAATGCCGGCATCCCCGTCATAGCGGTCCTGTGAATAGCCAACGGTGAAGTTCAACTGATCGCGATTGGAAATGCGCCAGTTCACACTGGGAGTCAGATTGAATCGTCTCCAGCCGGCGTCACGCCAGCCGTCGGCACGGTCGATTGCGACATCGGTGCGATAGAGTAACTTGTCGCCCCAAATTCCGCCCCTACGCGGCCAAAGCGGCCACCTCGGAAAACACCCTCGTAGTTCGGCGTCGAAACCGGCTTCTTGCGCACCAGGTTCACCGTACCGCCGGTTGCTTCTGTTCCGTACAACATCGACCCCGGCCCTTTCAGAACTTCTACCGTCTGAATGGAATTCAGTTGTGAATTCAACCGGTTCCCCTCAAGTCTCAGCCCATCCAGCAATACCGACGACCCAACGATGTTGTCAAAGCCAAAACCACGAAACACATAGTATTCATACATGCCGTAAAGCACAAAGGAATTCGTGTTCGGAATGTTGTAAAGCGCCTTCACCAGATCGGTGACACCTTGTTGCGCAATCAACTCGCTCCCTACCGTCTGCACGGTTACGGGTAATTCGCGTAAGGGTATCTCAGTTCGGGAGGCGACCAGGCGATCGTTATCGGCGACGACCGTGACGTTCTCGGTCATGTTCGCTGGTTTCAGCAGTGAGTCGAAGGCTAGTTTTTGCCCTGCATTCAGAGTGAGAGGCCCTTCTGTATAGGTCTCAAAACCGGAAGCCGAAAAGCGCAGCTTGTAGCTGCCAGCCTCGAGGCCGCTGAACTGGTATCGTCCCGCAGAATCACTCACCGATTTGCGCAGGACAGCACCCTGGCCTGTCTCCAGCACAACGGTGGCCTGAGCGATGCCCAGACTCTGGCTATCCATCACAAAGCCCTCAATCGTCGCCTTGGTCGTCTGTCCAAACCCGGTGGCGCATGTTAGCCCCAAAAGAACGAAAAATAAACGAAGCATTTAAAGTAGGTTAGGGCGTGCCGCACCATCTGTCCAATCAAAGCTTGTGATCGGCGAGATTTGAGCCATGAGCCGGAAGCTTAAGCCTTAAACACAAGGGCAACCGCCCCCATTACCAGCGCCATGGCCAACAGATAATTCCAGCGCAAGCCCTCGCCCAGATACAGCCAGGCAAATCCCACAAACACCACTAGCGTAATGGCTTCCTGCAGGATCTTGAGCTGGTATGCAGTCATAGTGGCCGACCCAAGACGGTTAGCGGGCACCATCAGGCAGTACTCAAAAAACGCGATTCCCCAACTGGCAAGGATCACCAGCCAAAGCGGTTGACCCTTAAACTTCAAATGCCCATACCAGGCAAATGTCATAAACACATTGCTTGCCAGCAGCAGGATCGGAGTCAGCCAGGGAGATTGCATCTCCCGATTATTGCAACCCCGCTATACGCGAGGCGGCGTTGTGATTACAATCGCTTTCGCCGTGATGGTGCCGATGCCGCGGTAGGCGTGTGGGGCCGAGGAGTCAAAATAAACGCTATCCCCGGTTTCCATCACGTACTCTTCATCCTGGTAGCGAATTCCCACAACGCCTTCGATCACATGGAAGAACTCCGCTCCTTCATGCATGTGTTCTACTGCCTCGTTTGGAGTACGCACCGGAAACTCTGCCAGGTAGGCCTGTAAGCTCTTGTCTTGCGCACTGAAAGCGAGACATTCGAAATAATACCCGGGGGCAGGAGAATCGCTCCGCTCTGGGAATTTCATCCGCTCTCCAGCCTTCACCACACTAAACAGTCTTTTTCTTCTTTTGTCTGTAAAGAAATGATCCAGCCCAACGTCAAACACCATAGCGATCCTCGCCAGGGTCGGCAGCGTCGGTACCAACTTGCCGTTTTCAAGCTGGGAGATCATCGAAGCAGAGAGACCGGTGTGCTTTCCAAGGTCCACCAAAGCGATCTTCTTTTTCAGTCTCAATTGACGAAGCTTGTTTCCCAGATCGTACGAAGATAGGATTCGACGGATCGTTGCTTCCGAGTTTTCAGCTGATTTCAAGCCTTCTTTACTGTCGCTCACCACTTTAGGGCCAGTTTGCGGCTCACTGAAATGACTTTCAGTATCATCTATTAATTCTGCGGAAATGCTGTTATAGTCGTCCATGAAGTATAGCTTCTAGATTGGTAAGGATTTTAACATGATTCAAAATCGTCGGCAAGTTTTCCAAGGGGTCACTGATGAAGCCCTGGTAGATATGGCCCAGTCTCAAAACGACCAGGCCTTCGCTGAATTGATTGAGAGGCATCAAAACTCCTGCCTCAAACTGGCACTGTCTATCCTGAGAGACAAATCCGATGCCGAGGATGAAGTCCAGAACGCTTGCTGGAAGGCATTTGAGCATCTGGCTCAATTTAACCGTGAAGCAAAGTTTTCAACCTGGCTTACTCGTATCGTCGTAAATCAATGTCTCATGCGCCTGCGTCAAACCAAGCGCGCCAAACTTTTCTACATGGATGACACCCAGGTAGGCGAAGATTCAGTAACGCTCGAGTTCCGCGACGACAACCTCAATCCTGAGGAAGCGTTGGGCAAGCTCGAAATCGCTGAAGCGATGAAGCAGGAAATTGATCGCATTCCCCCACTCCTCCGCAACGTTTTCCTCCTGCGCGATGTCCAGGAGCTCCCGATGGAAGAAGTAGCAGAGCAACTCGGAATCAGTGTCGCCGCTGCCAAGAGCCGCCTCCTACGAGCCCGCCTCGAGTTACGTACCCGCATGTCACGGCATCAATCCGGCATCGGTGCCGCTTCCCTGATCACAGCCTAGGGTTGAAAGATCGACTTGTTCTTAACTGGCGCCTGTTTCGCTGGCTCAACGGCCTTCGGAGCAGGCGCTTTTAATTCATCCAGCGCAAATCGGACAACACTCTCGAGCAACGCCGCCCGGGGGAAGTTGTTTTTGTCCAAAAAACTCTTCAGCATCCCGCCCTTCATGTTTTCCAGCGGCAATGCCAGCGCAAAGTGATCACTCCGCGCAGCCCCCAAAAACATCGATCCCGGCACAATCGCGTCCTGTTCGGTAAGCTGGGCATCGTTGCGCGATGAGAAGCCGTTCATGATCGTCCAGCTCTGCAGCATGGCTTTCGACACCTTGTCCTGATCCGCTACAGCCGGAATCGAGAAGGTGGGCACAAAGGGCCGCGGATACTGAGCCAAAAACTGCCGCCGCCGCTCTACAGACAAACTCTTGAAGCCGTCACTGAGATCCCCCTCGCAACCACCCTTGCCGTTAATCTTGCCCAGCATGCCACTCAGGCGATCTGGCAGCGCATCCGCAACAGGCGACCCGCCGCTTGCCCCGGCAATACTCACAAAGGCCGCCACCATATTGCGCAAGTCGGGCTCGGTAGCCAGCGCCATCTGGATATCCGGAGTGCCCTTCGAATAACCCACCAGAATGAACTTTCGCTTGTCCTTGGTAAATTGCTCCCGCAAGTACTTGGCAATCGCCTTGGCATTGTCTTCACTGGAGTTGTTCGGAATATTGAGCAAGGCCGCATCCACACCCTGCTTGTCCTTCAAATAAGCTCTTCCGCGATCAAAGGCCGGCGCATCGGATGCGCAACTCGAAAAAATCCCCGGCACCACCACCACCCGGAAGTCCCGCGACATCGGCTTCAACTCAACTTCCTTCTCGCTCTCGGTCTCCATGTATTCGCTGCACGGCCCCCACTCACCGCCATCCGGATTCGTCTTGAGCACACTGCAAAACAGGTTCGAAAATCGCACTGCATCCTCATTCCGCTTCTGCTCGAGATAGATGATTAGCGTCCGCCCGTCAGACCGGAACTCCGCACCATGCGCCGTTTTCGCCTCCCGCACCGGATTCTTGTGCGTCATGTAGGTCTTCTTGACAACCAGGCCACTCTCCTCCAGCGTCTGGCCAATATAGTCCCGTTCCTTATCCGTCTCCGGGTCAATTTTGTGCGTAATGCTCCCATTGCGCTGGTCTTTCTCGAAGCCGATATCGTGCGTACCTGCCCCAATCCAGGCATCGGTCCCGTTTACTTGAAACGGTGCCCGCCAGATCCTGAAGTGATGCCTCTGTGCCACCACCACAAACGGAACCGCATGAGCAAATCCGTAATCCTGGCTCCGCCCAAACATCATCAGCTCACTCATCGGAATCGTCAGATACGCTTGCTTGGACATACTCACCAGAATCGCGTTCAGAACAGACGACTTCACATTCTTGTCCACCTGTACCCAGCCCACACTCTTCAGCGCTCCCGTCACCGCGGCCTCGCTTCCTACGATGATGAAGTTCTGACGATCCCCTTCGTTGCCCTCGGCATCCACCACTCGGGTTGGCAGGCTGTCCAACTGCGCCTGCGTCAGCTCGACAATCGGCCCGGCTGCAGCCCTGGATAGCTCAACTGGCGCCCGCGTCACTTTGATCTTCACGACAAAGCTACCGGCCCCCTTCTCATTCCCACTCAGGTTCACACTCAGAAACAGGTTGCCACCCAATGCTGTTTCTCCATCTCTTCCTGCACCCACCATAAATGCCTGCGATGTCTCTCGATCCCCGATCCTGCCGATCAATGCCCCGCGCCCCGCCGTGTTGAGCGGCAGCGCCTTCAACAGATCCCGAAAGCCGCGCGCCAATCCACCTGGCTTGGCGGGCTGTTCTTCGCCTTTCGACCCCCGCAACACAATCTCGCCACTCGCCTCAATTGAATACTTGTCCCCTCGCGCGAGTTTCAGGCCCGTATCCACCCACTTTGCTTCCGCCGCAATATTGAGTGTTTTATTGTCCTGTCCAAAGGCAACCAGCATCGAAATCAAAAGAACCGCAAACAAACGCATACCCCAACATTACAACGCCAACTAAGCCGAGTAAACTTGGGACAAGAGATGCCGCAAGCCCCCATCATCCTCTTCGACGGTGTCTGCAACCTTTGCAATGCCTCGATCAACTGGATCATTGATCGGGATCCGAAGCAGATCTTCCGCTTCGCCTCACTTCAATCCGAGGCTGCGCGTCAATTGCTTCCCTCGATCGATTCTCTCCCCGACAGCGTGATCCTGATCGACGAAGAGGGCATCCACACCCGCTCCACCGCCGCCCTGCGCATCGCCCGCCGCCTCGGCTTCCCCTGGTCCCTGGCCGTCCTTGCCACTCCACTCCCAGCCTTCTTGCGTGACGCTATCTACAAATGGATCGCCCGCAATCGCTACTCCTGGTTTGGCCGCTCTGAGACCTGTCGCATTCCAACGCCAGAACTGGCCAGTCGTTTCCTCGATTCCAAAGCCCCCAAATAAGAAAAGGCCCACCCTCTCGGGTAGGCCTTATTTCTGGACTGGCTTTGCTTTAGAAGAACATCTTCAGTGCAAGCCGGATCTCACGTTCGCCGGTAGCTCCCAGAACTTCCGAGAAACCATTCAGCGCACGAATCGAACCATCTGCGTTGCGAGTCAAGCTGGAAGCGGTTGCTCCCGGATTGTTGAATCGCGGTGTATTGGTGATGCCAAAAGACTCTGCCCGGAACTGCAGGCGAACCTTTTCGGTTACCTGGAAGTTGCGGAAGACACTGGCATCGAGCTGGAAGGATCCGGGTCCGCGCAGGATGTTACGGCCGGTGTTGCCGTAACGAACATCTGTTACCGGGGCAAACGCGTTCGGGTCAAACCAGCTCTTGCCAGGGCCAACACCCTTCAGCTTCTGCACATTAGCCAGCACCTGATCTGCCGTCTGTGTATTGCCAGGAGCATTC
>JBIPMY010000064.1:0-19036 GCA_044376335.1 Bryobacter sp. | reverse complement strand
GCCTCAGTTGAGACCACGCATCAGGCCAGGGCTGCGATTCAAAACGGGCAGAGTTGCGATTCCACAGGGTAAGAGCGTCGGTTTGCAGATCGAGATAGTAGAGGCGGAAAGGGATCGGAGATAGCGGCAATGTGGGCGGGTTTTCGGGGCTCAGGTTTTGCACCGAGCGACAGACGGCAGACAGGTCTCCCTGAAAGTCTGCTCGAAAGCTTTCCGACGAAGCGGTAAGGGTGGCCTCTAGGCGTTGCTGGTGAGCTTCAGAAAGCTCGTTCGTCCAGCGGAACTGAAGAACAACGAGAAGCAAAAGCGCAACCCACATCGCCGCGAGTGTGGCGGTAAGCATGACCGGTTTGCGCAGGAAGGACTTCATAGAACAGCGAAAGGCCGCCCCGGAGGGACGGCCTTCGCATTGTAAGTGATATCCGGGCTTAGCGGATATGGATCAATGAAGGATTGCCTGGGACATAGGCACCATCGAGGCCGATGGCTCCTACACCGTAGGGACGATCCACACCAGTCACTGCGCCTTCCGGCACGGTGAACTGGACGACATAGATGCCAACCAGACCAGGAGCCATAGTGGCAGAGAGCACCGGCGCTCCCTCATTGTTGATGCCGATAATCATTTGGGCAGCAACTTGAGTGGAGTTGTTGAATGCACCCGGGTTGTTGGTGGAAGACGGGGTGACCGTCTGGCCAAGACCGGTGAAGAAGCCGATGAGGTTTTCGCCGCGGAGGACGGGATTTTCGCGCGTCATGTAGGTGCCATCAGCTTTGACGATGACGCCAACACGCTTGCCAGCGGAATCGGTAGTTTCAAAGATACCGGGCTGGACAGCGAAGACAGTTACGGCAAGAGAACTGGAACCTTCATTCACTGTCATGCGAAGCGTGGAGTTACCCGGAGCGACATCGCAAGGAGTCTGGAAGGTGGCCTGTTCCTGACCATTCAGGTTGGCGAGTGAAACGATCGGTGCCGTGCGGCCACCAACTTCGATTGAGACATTGTTCAGGCGAAGTGAGTAGGGGCCGACGAAGCTGTTACCAAGAACAACACCGTTTACGTTGGGGGCAATGTTGGAGCCAAAGACAGTGGCAAGGCCGCAAGGTACGAGCCCAGCCTGGAATCCAGCTGCGTTCGCAACCCGAGTGATCGTCGGGCCAGGAGGCAGTACCGTGAGGCTGAAGGTTACGACACGGCTCACAGCGCTCGCCGAAACCGAAACTACACCAGGGTTTGTGCCGGCTGTTGCGTTTACCGTGGCGACGCCCTGGCTGTTGGTTAGCGCAGAGGAAGCCGAGAGAACTACCTGACCACTCTGGACGGCGAAGCTGACGTTAGCTCCCGAAATAGCGCGACCCTGAGCATCAAAAAGTTGTACCGAGAGCGGCGTCGTGAAGGGACGGCCGATGACGGCAGACTGATTGTCGCCAGACACCTTGACGAAGTTGCCAATCGTTACATTGTTGACGACAGTCCAGGTGGTGACGGCATTGCCAGCGCTGGTGCGGATCTTGACTTCACCAGGGGTGGAGCCAAAGCGGACCAGGAAGGAGAAGTCTCCATCAGAATTCGAGTTATTGAAGAGCGACTCGATGGTTGCGTCGCCCGAGATCACCTCGACACGAACGGTAACACCAGCGAGCCGGTTTCCGAATGCGTCGGTGACACGACCACGAAGTGCCAGCGGAGTAAGTGTTCCAGGGCCACCAGACTGGTTGTCGCCCTGAGTCTTGGTGATAGCACCAGGAGGACCGGGAACAACTTCCAGAATGAAATTGAAGCTACGGCCAGGATTGGCGCAGTTACCTACGCACGCCTGGAAGTTGGAGCTTCCGAGCTTGGAGCCAGCGACGATATCGCAAGACACATCGCCTTGACCATTAGAAAGGTTAGTCTGCAGGCAGTTGGCGCTTGCTCCCTGCTCAGGGTCGTTACCGGTGGAGCCCGAGAAACCGACACCCTGAATGGGAGAGCCAAAGCCCGCAAGGGTTCCACTGAAAATGCTCGCCTTGATTGCGCCCGCAGTTGTGGTTCCCGCCTGTACCCGAATGGTTGAGCCTTCTGCCGGGGTGGTGAGCGTCACATTGGGTGGGCTGGCTGGCAGGAGGAGTGGTGGAGGACCAGACTGAGGATACGAGATCAGCGTAAAGTCCACGTTTCCATTGGGCGAGCTGGCACGAACGACGCTGGTGCGAGGCCCATTGAACGCATCGTTATAGAAGAGGACTGAGCCGTATTGCGTTTGAGCTAGACCGCGCGAGTCAGTGGTGGTGGTGGTCAGGGTGACGTTGCCGTCGCCAGACTGAACCTGCCAGGAAACAGTGACTCCACTTTGCGGGTTGCCCGCACCGTCGCGAACACGAACTGTAAGCGCCTGCGGTGCAAGGAATTGCGCAAGTACAATTTGGCCATTACCTGAAACAATCTCGATTGGCTGAGGAGCGCCAGGAGTCCCTCCGCCACCACCGCCACCAGGAGTGCTGGTTCCAGTTACGTTGATTGTGAAGGACTGGCCCTGTGAGCCGCTGGTTGAGGCCGTAACCGTGTAGGTGCCGGTAGTAGAAGGAGCCGTGTAGCCGATCGTAGCGTAGCCGTCTTTGTTGGTAATTGCGGCAGTGGTATCAAAGGGGAAATTTGAAGTGCTGGAGGCAAAGTTGACGGTAACGCCGCTCAAAGGACGAGTGGTGCTATCCAGAGCACGAACCACGAGTGGCCGCCCGCGTTGACCTTGCACTGCAGACTGAGAAGGAGTAATCGTAATCAGGCTGAACGGGATTCCTGTCGGGGCTCTGCCCGTAAAGAAGCTGGGGCCGACAAAGGTAGGCTGCGAAATAGAGCTGTTCAGGCTGTTCGTCTCAAGATTAATCCTCGACAGGGTATTCGACACGTTCGAGAAGAAATATCGATTGGAGGGTTGCTCGTCAGAAGTGACGAGATAGCGGCCTCCGGTGAGAACACCAGTGCCCTGAAGTTCCAGTTGCACCGGATTCACCAAAGGCGAAACCAGGCCACCACGGAAGACGGTGTTGCTTACACCGATGTAATAGAGTGCCGTGGTATTGGAGGTCACTTTAAAGCGCTCTGCTACGGCACTCGGAATCGACGCCTGAGAAACAGTGCGAGTGATCGTATCGGTCACATAAATCTGGGTAGAACCGTTAACGTTGCAAGCAACGACAATGCGGCTGCCGTCTGGGGTGAATTGAGGCCTGAGGCAATTGGACCCGGTAATTGGGATCTCAGCGCCGATCTGCACAAGCGCTTCGCGGCCATCGATTTCGAGAAGGCGATTCTGTGCCGTTACATAGATCAATCCGGTTGGGCCAACCATCATGGTTGTAGGCCCGTTGGCGATGCTCAGCCGGCTGCCAATGGTGTTGTTGCCAAGATTGATGGCTACCAGTGAACCGTTGCTGTTCAAAATGTATGCTCGATTGGAATCGATTGAGAAATCAACATCTACTGGTACGCAACTGGTATCGCCGCAGGTGTTGAGGCCCGTGATCTCCTGGTCGGTAGCCGTGTCATAAATGCGGACGGCTTGAGAAAGGACTACCAGGCGGCGTCCATCTGGAGAAATCTTGGCTGTAGAAATATTCGCCAAAGATCTGGTCGTAGTCTCAGCGTATGGTGAAGTGCCGGAATAGATGGCGATCGACTTCGTCACGCTTTTCGACAGCACGTAAAGCTTTTGGCCATTGGGGTGCCAAATGGCTTCAAAGGCGAGTGGGTCGACGGCAATGGTGCCGATCTGGGTGAATGGTTCTGGGCTATAAATATAGCCGGTTGTGTTGCCCGAGTTTTCTTGGGGGAGCACAACAATATTGGAAGCAAAAACTGGGGCGATGACAGTCATCGTGGCCAGCAAATACAGAGATAGCCTATACATGGGGTTCCTCTTCAGGGCTAAAGAGATGGAAGGACGCAGCTCTCTGATTTTAACAGAGAAAGGCCTTGTCTCACAAAAATAAAATCGGGGCGGACCGAAGTCCGCCCCGAAGTGTTTACAAGCTAAACAAGGCTTAGTTGTCGAGCTGTTCGGCCTGTGAAGCGCCGGTGTTACGACGGATGCTCGGCGGATCGAGGATCAGCGCGAGGTAACCGTGTGCAGTCTGCAGGTTGGACGGATCGCTTACGAAGGCGAAGCCGTGTGCCCAGCGGAAGTTGCACGAGATGATTACATAGCCCTGGAAGCCGACAACCGGTTGGATGCCGTACTCAGGACCACCGAAGAGCAGGTTGAAGGTAGCGACCTGGCCCGAGGGAACAGACTTGCTGAACGACTGGGGAGTCGGGTCGATACCACCGCCAGCGGTGGTGCCGTAGAAGAACACGCGGCAGATGCCGGTTTCGTTCACGGTGCCGAAGGGGTCCTTCGAAGCGTTGGCTACTGCGATACCGGTGTTGAAGCCAGTCACGCTGCTAACGAACGGATAGAGGAGGTTCGTGGCGCAGTTGGTGATGGTGAAGATGGGCTTCAGTTCTTCGGGCTGGGTCAGCACGAAGCTCGGGATCGAAGGATAGCCGTTGCCACCGGTGGCGGCGATCGGAGCATAGTTGCCCGAAACGTTGGCCACAACGGAGGTGTTGGCATCGGTTACGATGCTGGTGGTTGGCGGGAAGGCGATTGCAACGAGGAAGTCGAAGCGGTCGATGACGTTGTCATCAGCGCGGAGAACTTCCCAGAAGAAGGTACCAGTGCCATCAGCAGCAGTTGCAACACGGATCAACTGTACGGTCTTGGTCAGCGAGCCATAAGCTGCGCCGCCACCACCCCAACCTGTTGCGGTGGAGCCCTGTACAAGGGCAGCAGTGTTGGCATTGAAGACGTAGGAGGTGTTAGCCGTGAAGCCTTCAACTGCGCCGTCAGCGTTGACGCCAGAGACTGCAAATGCTGCGTTTCCAACGTCAACACCCTGGCCGAGGCAGAGCGATGAGGTGCCTTGGGTGGGGATTGCGTTAGCACCGGTTGAAGTGCTGCAGCCGGTCGCTGTGGTAACGGGCTGTGCAGATACGTAAAGACGAACCTGAGCAGGGATACCAGAGAAGCGGGCGCGGAGGCGGGTACCGTTTGAAGCGATACCTGCGCTCTGCAGGCTGTTGGTGGTGGGGAAGCGGCGGTTGTAGAAGCCAGATTCATTGTTGTAGTTACGGGTAGGATCGGACTGACCGGAGAGGCCATCCGTGGCTACGAACTGGTTGAACTGGGAGTCATACACGTCGATGTTGGCACCGAATCCGCGACGCTTGAACGAAACACCGTAGGCTTCCGTGAAACGGAGAGCGCCGGTTGCTGCGAGGCGACCGAAGGTGGAAGCAGCTTCCGTGGGGTAGCCGCCGCTGCCGGTTGCGTTCCAACCAAGGCACTGAGCGTAGGGTCCGCCAGAGATGGTGTCAAAGAAGAGACCACGCTGTACGAAGCCAACTACACCCTGAGCATTGTTGAGCACGAGGTTTGCAGGAGGATTCTGGATCGAGATGAAGGCCTGGATCTGACCATTGACCTGGAAGGCGTTGGCAACCTGAACACGGATGTTCTTGATGCGGTAAACGCGCGAACCGGCAGTGGCAAAAGTTCCGGGCTGCACCACGGGCACACCGACGAAGGTGATTGTCTGCTCGTTAGGAGCAAAGCCGCCGCCGACGCCATACTGAGCCTGGTAAACATTGATCGGACGAGCTTCAGTTTCTGTTTCGTTCACGATCGTTGAAGGATAACCAGATCCAACAGCAATGCCGTTTACGAAGAAGTAGCTCTGACCCGTGCAAACACCGGCCGTGCCAACAGTGCTGCCAGTACGGAGGCAGGGGTTCTGCTGTACAGTGCTGGGGCCGCTGGTCGGGTTCACAGGCTCATCGATGAACAAAAGTGCATCGGTGAGATTGCTGGAACCGAAGATGCGGTTGGTGATGCGGGTGCCGGTTACCGTTACCGAGATGTTGATCGCGGGAACAGTGGGGTTGGTGATGGCGGTGCCGCCAACGATCGGTGCAGCAACGATACCGTTGTAAGGTGCCTGGTTGATCGGGTTGGTGACGGGGCCAGCAGGGGTGGTCGGGGTACCGATTGAGGTACCACCGGTGCAGGTGATTACGATATCGCCTACGAGCTCACGGAGACCTTCGACGCGAACGACGAGGGGCGAAAAGCTGGTATTGCAGACGAAAGGTTGCGCGCTAGCAGTGTTGCTGGATCCAATAAAGGAAGCAACGGCCGCAGCGGCGAAAAGCATTTTACGGAAATGCGACATTAATCCTTCTCCTTGTGAAGTGTTGTCTTATTTTTGAATTGATGGAAGTTCTTTTTCAACCTGAGCCTCTTGTTACAGCTTTTGTACTACGACTCAAACTAAACTACGACTCCAAGCCGAAGCGACTTCTTTGAAACTATAAATTCTGTGCTCGCGGGATCCACGTCGCTGTGATGAAAGCCGCCTGTCTCTTTGCAGACATACCACTATTATCAGAATGCCAAGCCCCTAGTCAAGCAAAAATCTCAGCAACTGTTTGAAAGCGCTTGAGTTAGGCCCGTTTCGGGTGCAAAAATGAGTCAATTTGACACACCTGACAGCGATTTGCGACACAGATATGGTCTTCCCTGCGCATAAACATTAACGAATCGAAATCAACCCCGGGTTTGAATCCACTCCGGCCGAACGGAGTAGTACTTGTTGATCCAATCCCGGTGGAAGATTCGTCGGGAGAGTGAAGTTCACCTGATAGAGCCCGATAAAGCCCGGCGCGAGGCCTGCGAAAAACGGGGTTAGCTCTCGAGCGTTAACCACAACCAGCACTGGTGCGTTGGTTGTACTCAATCCGTTAGGCTGCGCACTCACAGCACCTAGGCCAGTAGCAAAAAGAACTCCCGCCTGGCCACGCACTGCCGGGTTGGACGGTGAGTTGAGGCTGGAATCCTGATTGAGAAGCGCCGCAGACCCGCGAGCGTTTACCAGGAATATGGCTGGAGCCTGGTCGCTGATTTCGATTCGAGTCGAAGCCTCCCCATACGGCGACCGGATATTCAGATTAGTTGTCCCGGCAGGTATGCCCTGAGGGATCGCGGTATTCAGTTGGAATCCGTTTGAAAAGAAGATGGGCAAGGCCTGCCCGTCGATTTCAACCGATGACCCCGCGTTTGCCCGAAGAGGGAGACCGTTACCAAAGAGACTGATGATAGTTCCCGCGCCGATGCGCGAACCGAAGCTTGCTGCATTCACAATGGCCGAGGAGTTGACCGAGAGTTGTTCCGGGGCCAGAGTCCAGGCATCAGAGCTGGATCTTGATACGCGATAGGCCGTAGCATCGGCTGAACTGACTACAGACTGGGCGGGTGGGTTCGTGAGGCTCACCAGCGAGAAAAGAAAGGGAGGCGTGGGTAGGGCGGCCTGGTAGGAAACAGCTGTGCCATCACAGCTCTGTAGCCGCACGTTCAGCGATGAAGTCGTGGAGCTGAGGTTGGCGAAACTAGCTGGCCAGGACACGGCCCTCGAACAGCCAACCGTTGGGCTGAGCAATTCAAAAGGGGAGGCCGAGAAGGCATAGAATGCAGCACTGGTTGAGGTCCGCGGCAGGACTTGTATCGCAGCGATGGGACTAGCCTGCCAGTTTGCCCCAGCAGCGGTAAAACCAACCATGTACTGACTGAGGCGGGCAAGAGCGAACTGCGGATTGGGGTCGCTGATGGCCAGATCAGCATCTCCCAGGATGCCGTAGGCGCTAACAAAGTGAACACCAACGGATTGTCCATTGCGCAAGAGATTGAGACCAACAACAACAGGCCCGGAAGAAGCAATGGCTTCACGAATGGCGGCAAGCGTGGGTTCAGGGAAGGCGAGGCTGAGTGTACCGCTGGCGAAATCAGCCGTCCGGAACGGATTCGCCTGAGGATCTGCCCCTGAGCCGGGATTGAGGAAACCGTCACAGATCTGGGCGCCAGCTGCGTCGACGGTGCAAAATGTGCGCAGGTAATTATTGAGGGTGGCGGTATCGGCGAGCCCGTTGTCGGCAGGCACGACACCGCGCTGCTGGTAGAAACGGACCACTCCGGCAAGGGCGGCAACCAGAGACCCCTTCTGGGCTAGAGGCAAGGTGGAGCTGCCAAGATTGCCCTCAACAGCCTGAGTGATTCTGGGGTAATCCGAGGGAACCTGTTCTGAAGCGCGCGCCGAGAAGGTGGCAATCTGGCCACCAGCTTCGACAGAGAACAGAGAAATACCGCTTTGAGCTGGCAGGCGCACCCGGGCCTCGCCAATTCCTTCCGCGTTCGTAATGGGACTTGCGTCAAGAACAACGCCGCCCGGAGAGGCTTCAAAGCGAAGCGGAATCCCGGCAAGCGGACCGCCAGAGGAATCACGAAGCAAAACACGGATCGGCAAAGGAAGAACTGTCGCAGGAGCAGCTGCCTGAGAATCCCCCGAGACCTTTACCAGAGCGGGGCGTAATTCGGCAAGGCTGCGCACAGTGTAGCTTGCCTCGGCAAAGCTCTGTGGCGAATTGGTATTGGTTGCCCGAAGAATCACCACGCCAGCTCTGGCTCCTGTTGGAACGATACTTTCCCAGATAAAGGATCCATTAACTGTAGTCAGATCAAAGCTATCGGCGGCGGTGCCGGAACCCTGCGTAACGCGCAGGCGGGCACTCGCGGGAAATCCGCCAACGGCCACACGATAGCGTCCCCCAGGCAGCAACGATGAGGGTGTGATCGTAAGTGTCGGCCGCCGTTCTTTTTCGATTACACGCACCGGCCCACCGGGATTGTACTCAAGGAATGCACCTTCAAATTCCTGACGAAAAGCGCCGGAGGTCAAAAACTCATCAGTAAGCGGCGCTCCTATGGCACCGGCCGCAGCTCCAAGCTCCAGATGCTTTGCAGCAATCACGCCGGTGGTCAGGAATGCCCGGCCGGCCAGCGGCCCAGCACTGTACTCAAAGAAAACACCAGACCGGAAAGTTTGGGTTGAAACTTGAGTACCTGTAAACGTGATCGAGGTGGACCGGTCTGAAACCGGTGCCCCCAGAGCGCCAGAATCGGCGCCGAGGGCAAGCCACCGGGCAAGGATGGCACCAGAAACAAGACGTAGTGGCGAGCCAGCAAATGCCCCATTTTCAAAGCGCTGGGTTCCATTTGTATTGGCATCAGAAACCGGAAAACCCAAAACACCGGAAACGCCCCCCAGTGCCTCGTAAGCATTGAGTTGTGGGCCCGAGAGAAGGTAGGCGACAGGGCTTGCATCAGCTTTAAGAATCAGGATGCGGTTACCCGAGGGCAGGGCGATAGCTTCCTGCTGATAGCCCACGCCAGCTCTACGAACTGGACTAGCCACAGGGCTTCGAACCGTAATCCGATTGCGCTGAATCGCATCGAGAAAAGTCTGGGAGATCACCTGCGATGGAGCTCCTTCACCAATAGCGCAACACTGGGAAGCGACCAGCACCGTAACCCGGTTGCTGGTTTTGCCCTCGCTGGTGGCGGTCAGAATCGCAGACCCGCCAGCCACACCGCGAATGGTGACATTGGGGCCGCTCCCGGTAATGGTCACCACACGGCCATTCGAGGTAGACCAAAACACCTCTCGATCCGTAACAAATTCGGCAGCATTGGTTTGAAGCACAGCAGTAAGCCCGCGTGTTTGCCCGGCGGTGAGGCGGATCGGATCTTCAGCCGCAACCGTAACCGAGATGATCGAGTTTTTGAGAATCGGAATCCCGTTGACTGCGTATTCCATCGTGCCGCCTTCAAAAGTCTGGCGGCGCCTGCCGTCGGCAATGATGGTTTCCTCCCCAATTGGCAGCCCGAGGAAGCCAGCCGGCCCCTGATTCTGTTCATAGAGAGTCTGCACGGATTTACGAACAAAAATCACCCTTCCAGTCAGTGAGCCGGAGGTGATGTTGTAGATAGCTCCATTGGTGAAAACCTGATAATTCGCTTTGGTGCCAAAGCGCGAAGTAGCTGAAATCAGTGAAACCACCGGAGGACCGATCTGGTCGATTCCGATCGTATTCCATCGTGTGAACAGTGGCTCGGCGAGGGTGAAACTGGTGTCAGAACCTCCATCGAGTGGCGGTGCATCCCAAACAAAGATCCCAAAGCCTTTGTCGAAAGTCTGATAGAAACCGCTCGAGAAATTGACTGCCTGCGCGCTCAGCAATGCGCTGAAACGGAGCGTATCCATGCGAGGAAAACCCGCTCCCGATACGCCGATACTCGATTGATTGAGGATTGCGTAGATAGGGGGACGAACCTGGCGGACTGCGTTGTTGACCCCAAGGGTGAGATCTGGGACGGCCGGTCGAATGAGCGCGTACCGCAGGCCCGTGCGCCCGGCATCGTTGAATTCCTGCCGGAAGCCGCCCGCCCCGTAGCTCACCACTTCTGTGATTGGGGGCAAGGCAACCAGATTGACGAAGCCATCTCGCTGAAAGGCCGCAAGGAATTCCTCACGGATTGTTGGAGTTGTAGCGCCGTCCCCCACTTGAATGGCGGTTTGAGCAAAACAGGCTGAGAGAGTCCACAAGGTGAAAACAAAAATCTGGCGCATTGAAGTCGAAAAGTAGACTAACACGCGCCAGATCATTCGAGTTTCGACCAAAGGATTATTGATCCTTCAGTATCTTGTTCAGGCGCTTGAAGCGACCGCGGATTTCGTCGCTGGCCTCGATAATCTCCGGAATGTCGTAGATGACCCGGGGAGTCATAAAGATCACGAGTTCTGTGCGCTCTTTGGACTTTGAACGGCTACCAAAGAGGTTTCCGACCACTGGCAGTTTGTGCAATGTTGGAATGCCAGAGGTAGAGAAGGTGTCGGATTCGGTCATGATGCCGCCGATAGCAATCGTGTCGCCATCCTGAACCGTGACCTGTGTCTGAACCGAACGTTGTGAGAACGACGGCGACTGGATGGCCGCGCTGGCGGCCGGTGGGACAGGTGAGCTGATTTCCTGATTGATGACGAGGGTAACGATGCCGCTGGGGAGTACTCGTGCTGTGATGCTCAAGTTGACGCCCGCATTTCGACTCGATACCTGGTTCGTAAACAGTGAATTTCCGCCTTGCTGCACTCCCGGGGCAACAGCTTGAGAAGTGAGCGTAGGCACCTGCTGCCCAACGTTAATACTAGCGGCAACGTTATCCGTTGCAATAATCTGCGGAGCGTTGATCACCTTTACACGCCGCTCGTCTTCCTGAGTGGAAAGATAGCCGAGCAGTTCGCGCGACTTGCCCACCAGAAGGCCAGCCGTAAGGTTGAGCCCTGAGCCGGTGGATTCTGCGAGGAGTTGGCGGGTGGCGGAGCTAGCGGTCCCAGCGCGGCGCTGAGCCAGGAAGGCCTGAACACCAGCGGAAAATGCGCCGGTGAGGCTAACTTCGTAAATTCGCGCTTCAATCAAAACCTGCCTTGGAGGTATATCAAGCCGGCTTAGGAGCCTGGAGATCTGCTCATACTCCTGGGTCGTGCACTGGATGAGAAGCGAGTTATCGAAAGGATTCGGGACAATTTTGGGAACTCGCGGGAAAGCAGCCATAGCGGCACCTTGTTGGCCGACGAAGCTGCCGGTAGAATCACCAGGCCGGCCAGAACCGGGGGTTCCGCCGAGGGTGGCACCTTGCTGTTGGCCACCCATGCCGTACCCACCCATGCCCATGCCATAACCGCCCATGCCCATACCACCCATACCAAAGCCACCCATGCCCATTCCCATGCCCATCCCTGGGAACATGCCCATGCCTCCCATGCCCATTCCCATGCCGCCCATGCCCATACCCATTCCCATACCTGTGACGCCACCGCCCATGCCGGTAACCCCGCCTCCACCACCACCACTGCCGCCAGTGGCGTTGTTGGTGTACTGCGAAAGCTGACTGGTCATTTGAATCATCATCATCATCGTCATCATGGTGCTCATCATGGCGTATGGATTGTCTTGCTGCGTGGCATAAAGCATCGTAACTGCAAGGGCCAGCGAGTCCGCCCTGCCGTACTTCACTCGGAAAACATAGTTGTCCGTACCGCCAACGGGAGCCTTCACCGGTATGTCGAGTTTGGCAATCCAGTTTTCAACTTCTTTGAAAGCCCCTGGATTGGGGGCGACAGCAATCAGAATGTTGAGACGGTCAATCGGAAGAAATTGAACACCACCGGCTTTCCCCGCCAGCGACAGGCCTTTAAAGATCGTTTGCAGTTCTGATGAAACTTCAGAAGGGCGGCCATGTTCAAGTTCAAAAAGACGAATACGCTGGTTGGCCAGAACATCAGAATCGAAAAGCGCAACCAAATCCATCGTGCGCTTCATGTTGCGGGAGTTGTCCAGCAGCAGCAACATGTTGGCAGGATCGTAGGTTGACAGTGTGCCACCGTCACCGAGGAAAGGAGCAAGAATCACTTTCATCTCAGCTGCGGCCGTATACTTCAGAAAAATCAGATTGAGAATCATCTGCTCGTCATTTGCGAGATCTTTCGACTCAGCGTTGGTGCGCGGAGTCATAGGCAGACGAGCTACTTCGTTGATCGGCACAATGCGGAAGATGTCTCCCACCTGGATCATGGCGGCGCCATTGATGCGAAGAATCGTGTCAAGCAGGGAGCGAACATCCGTTGACTTGATTTCACCGTAGGTGTGGATGGTGATGTTGCCGCGGACGCGAGGGTCCAGAATGTAGTTGATCTTGAGAACACGTGCCAGGGTATCGATTACCTCGGTAAGTGAGGCCGATGGCAGATTCAGCGTCATATTGCCAGACCCTGCCGCAGGAGCGGCCGTCTGCGCTGCAGTCTCGGTGGCAGCAGCAGGAGGAGGAGTTACCTGGGGAGGAGCCGGTTGCTGTGGCGCTGGCTGCTGCGCATGAAGAGTAAGAGCAAGAAGGAAAGCGATTTGCAAACGCATTATTGTTTTACTTCTCCCTTGGTCAAAGAAGCCTGCGTCTGAAGCCAGAGGCTCTTTTCCACAGCGGTGAGGTCGTTCTTGTCTTTGGTCCATTCGTAGGCCCCAAAGGGAGTAATGCGCTTGAAGTGGAGTTTGCCGTCTTTCTCGGCAACAGAAAGACCAGCAGGAACTTCAGTAGCCTCATTGGGCTTGCCGCTGATCATTCGCTGAATCTTGCTGTTTTCTTCTTCACTCACCTTACTGAAGCCGAAAGCCGTAGAGCGGTAAATTACTGGCTTGCCGTCTTCAATTGCCCGCCAGGCGCCGTCGGAAATCTTGGTTGCGGTAAAGGGTACGCCAAGGGGGCGGCCATCAGGATGACGCTTGGCCGGAGCGACTTTGGGGTCTGGCTTGGAAGCGGCAACGGGCTGAGCCGGAGCTGTTTTCGACTGCGCGTAGGCGCAGGAAAGAGAAAGTGCGAAAAAGACGATCTTAAAATTTTTCATATAAAGCTCCAAAGGCAATTAACGTGTAGATTCCCAGTAACAGATAGGCCCGAACGCGTAGTTGGTGGACACCTTCTTGTAACCATCGGCAGTGGTGCCGGCGGGCGACGAATCGCCGGGCAGGCATCCTCTCCGGCCTCCGCCAATATCGGCTCCTGGGGCAGGCCGGACATTCTCAGGCGGCCGCTGTATGGGCATCGGTGGTGGGGCGTTATTTACGTTTGAACTCATTCGCTCCACCGGACCTTGTTGCGACGCGTTCTCCTGAGGCTTGGCACGCAGATCATCCAAAGACTTGGTAACCGGCTTGCCTTCCCATTCAAAGGTGATCTCTTTCTGGTTGGCAGCCAGAAGTGTAAACTCACCAATCTTGTCACCCAGCTTGTAGCCTTGCTGGCTGCCACGATCCACAGACATAAATACGGTTGGGCCCATTCCTATATCCATGACGCCGAATACGGCTGGAAAGTTTGGCATTACCTTTGGCGGAGGTTCGGGTTTGCGCTCGATCACCACATTCGGATTCCGGTCTCGTGAAAAAAGAAAGCGTTCGGCCACTTCAAAATATTGAACAGCTTGAAGTTTTTGAGCCTGTGGTGCAGCCGCGGCGTTGGTCTGAGCGGGAAGCGGAGTAGAAGATGGCTGCACGGCAAGTAGCCGGGCCTCACGACTCTGGCCCTCCAGCCAACGACGTCGCAACTCATACGAGCCTACAGCCAAAATAGTGAACAAAAGCAGGTTCAACAATAGAATCGAACGTTTCATCCCCGGCTCCCTGCTGCCGGCTTCGCGGCTTGCTTGAGTTGAGTCAGGCCTATGAATGTAAGCGTGACATTCAGCCGTTTTTGCTTGGAGTCGGTGGCGGACACCCTGAGATCACGCCAGCCTAGCGCTTCAGGCTGCGAAGAAAGGTCTGTAAGCAGGTTGAGCAGCCCTTCGATCTGGCAATCGAAGTTCACGCCTACCAGAATCTCAGCATATGCATTCACGGGCTGAATGGATCCAATATCCATACCTCGAATTTCTACTGCCGGTCCTTGCGCACGTGCGATGCGGCGAAATATCTGGGTGAGCACGGCTTGAGCCTGGGCTGGAGTATCGGCAATGACAAAACGTTTTTCTGCTGAGGCAAGACTCGCCTGCAATCGCTTTTTAGTTTCTTCGCGCAGAGGCCGGAGCGTCGCCGTGGCCCGGGCACGATCCAGCCGGATCTTCGCCACTTCAATAGCGGCAGCAGTATCGACAACCGGTGGGGCCCCGGCCGATGGTTCGGTCCAATAGTAAACAAAGGCGGTCACCAGGAGAGCAGGAACCAAAGCAAGCAGAAGTTTTCGTTCGCGGTCTGAGAGGTTTTCGATCATGGTTTGAGTCCTGGGGGCAAGGGTGGGGGTGGCGCTACTTTGGGGATTGGAGTAGAAACCGGGGCCGGCGACGGTTGTGCCACAGGCGCAGGGGAACCAAATTCACGTTTGGCCCGGAGCTGAAACATCTCTTTGCCAAGCTGATTTCGCACCGGTGAAGAAGTGAATTCCGAGTCTTTGAAAAATGGCGACGAATCCAGCATTTTCAACAGTTCCATCGACTGTTCAATCTCACCGGAGATGCCGATTCCAGTTCTGGACAGATCCATTCGGGATATGTAAGACGTCATCGGCATAACTCGCGTAAGTTCTCGCACAGTATCGAGGTCCTGCTGCGGGTAAGCGTTAAAGGTTGTCAAAAATTCCAGCTTTTTCTGAGCATCCAGAATTTGCGCGTCAAGCAGCTTGATCTGCGTCAATCTGGGCTGAAGGCTGGCAATTTCGGCGTCCAAACGAGCTAGAAGCTGCTGATTCTGATAGTCCTGATAGTAGGCAAAAGCCATGCCCAGCGCCATCAGCAGGATCAGAAGCACCAGGGTTGGCACCCACCGCCAGGGAGAAGAGGTCTTGCGCCGGTCGACAGGCAAGAGATTGATACCGAGTGCTTGAGAGGGCAGGGCCGATACCAGCGAGGCAGCGTAAGATAGCGTGCTTCCAACATCCAGACGCTCCGCTACCGGGAGCAAAGAAGACAGTCGAGCTATCGGCGCATCTCCCGGAAGGCGAATTTGTGCACTGGCAGAGGCGATTGATCGATCCGACACCTCAGGGAATCGGACGCAATAAATCGGATGCGTATTGGTTTCACCGTAAACAATGCGTCCGCTACTATCCTCGTGGATCGCCAAAAATTGTTCAGCAGGAGGCGCCTGAAGAATGCGCAGCGCTGAGTATATTGCAGCAGCGGGTGTAAGAAAGGACGAAACGTTGATTCCTGCTTCGTCAAAAAGTGTTGCGTAGTCTTCGATCACCGGGTTGCGGGCAATTCCCAGAGCAAAACTGGATTTTCTAGGCGCAGCGAGCCGGCTGAAGGAATGAGTTGCTTCCACTTCCGTATAAGGATGCAGACCATCAAGCTGGTATTGCACGGCTGCTGCGACTTCACTATTCGGCACGCCAGGCAAAGCAATGGAGCGAGAAATACAATCCTGCGTGGGAAGAACCACGGAGGCCGAAACATGCGTGATCTTGTTTTTGGCCAGGAATGCCTGAAAGTCTGCGCCCCATTCCGCCGCTGGACGTTCGCGATAACGCAGAACGGTAAGGGCATCGATAATGCGAATACCGCTCGGGCGAACAACACTAAGGGTGACCTCAAGGTTTTCGGGGCCCACTTCTATGCCGAGGCCAGTGCCGATACTGCTCCACTTCTTCAAAAAAGGGATATCCGGCTTATGCGGGACTTCTGAGGCGAGGACAGGAGTATCTGAAGTCATTGTTTGGTCACGGGAGGTGGGGTTGTCAGCCAAACTGCGTTTGAAGCAGCAAGATCGCTAAAGCCCTGGTCGTACCAGCGAAGGTGTGTCCATGGGCTGATCCAAAAATATCTTGGATTCGGTGGCACGTATTTGATCAAAAGCGCAACGGTTCTGCGAGTTTGAGAAAGAGTACCATTTGCCAGACGGGCTCGGGCAGTGGCCCGAACCTGAAAGATGTCCCCCATATCGAGGCGAAAACCGGCTCGCGGCATAGGCCCAAAACTGTTGATTCGGGCCAGAAAGGGTACGGGATTTAGAGTGCTTCTGCGAAGTTCGGCAAAATTACGTGCTGCAGCGGGCTCCATGCCCATTGCCACCAAAAGACTTGGATGGACACTCAGAGGGTCAAGACCAGAACTTTCCTGAAGATGGGGCGAAAGTAGGTCGCTAAGGCCGCCAAGATTGATCAGACTTCCGTCTGGCATGCGGCTGTAGCGACCATAAAGCAATTCTGAAGTTATTCCTGGCACAAGTAAGAGCTCTTCGACATTTTCCATAGACGCGAGCGAAGGCCTAAAAGCCGGGCCGGTTGATGAATTTTGTCCAGACCACTGTACTGGCGCTGCAGTTGGGGAAAAAAGTTGTGCCGTGATTGCTGATGCTGAATCTACCGGCTCGCCCAGGGTAAGCAGCAGATTATTGAGCAATTGAGGCGTGAGAGCACGCAGTGGAATCTTGCCGCGCTCGGAAATGAATTCGACAATCGTGTCGCCAAGCTCTTCCTGAAAATAAAGGCGTCGCCTGCCGGCAAAGCGTTCTGCCGGGGAAGCTCCGCTACCATCATCCATGTTGTGAAGCAAAAAGAGAGCGCGCTCCACTGCCCCTCGTGCAAGGTAATAAGCGCGTACATTTTCCTGGGCCGCGATACCACGCTCCACTTCGGCACGAACTGTGTCAGCAATCGAGAAGGCAATGGCAGAAAGCGCTGCGGTTAGCCACAAAACAGCAAGCAATGCCGTACCTCGGGAGCCCCCGCTACCTCGCTGAATCATCGACATTGTTGTCCTTTACGAAAATAGGCGCGAATATTGTGGTGGGCTGGATCTGGTTAGCCTCGAATTTCAAGGGGGCCATATCAATTCGGATCGCCGATGGCCATTCAGGGAAAGGCCATCCGGGAAACCAGAGCTCAGTGCCAGTAGCAGTATCGAAACGGCGAAAAGCAAAACGACAACGGGCAAGCCGGTCAGCCAAAATATACGAACTATCCGCAACCTGAAAAGGTTGAGAGCAAGCAAACGAGAGACTGGCTTTACCGAGATAGGGTCTTTCATTCAGCAGGAGCCGGAATCCTCCATTGGGGCTGCTGGCAGCAAAGAGCTCAACGATTTGAGGTCGTCCTCTCGAGCCCTCTGTCAGGGAATGTGAGGAAAGGAATCGAGTACCTGACACAATGCCCGAGATACCGATCGGTTGTCCCGCACAAGGAGTAATGACGGGGATCATCCCCTGCAGGATCTGGTCGAGAGTGCGCTGAGAAGCAATGATCCGGCGATTGAAATCCACCTTGGCATCGATTTTGTTCATCGATGTGAAAGCAATATTGAGCACCACCCCCATGCTGGCGGAAATGGCACCAAAAAGTGTCACCGCCAGCAACAACTCGATCAGCGTCATACCAGACTGCCGGCGGCGACGGACAGCAACCCTTCTCATTGCACCTTCACCAGACGAAGCGATTCAAGTAGAAGGGTGCGACGGCGCGAGCCAGACTGAAGCCAGGTTTCAAGGCGGACACGTTCGAGCCGCTCACTAGACGATTGACTGATCGGGCCAATCGGCAGGATCTGCGCCTTGAAACCAGCAATGGGCTTGTCCTTGGCATCGGCCTCCAGAACACCCTCGAGAATCACCATTTTCTGAATGTTCTGCACAGCGATCAGTTCGTCCATCTTTCGTTTACTCAAAAAGGTCAGCCGGTCCATGTCGTTTACCCGGAACAGATTGGCCGTTGAGGTGGAGAGATTCGCCATCAGCGCAGAAACTGCCACCGCGAGAATGATCGTGGCAACCAGCACTTCCAGCAACGTAAAGCCCTTCTGTGAATTACTTCGCATTTTTGACAAGATCCAGAACCTTGGCTACTCCTGTGATGGGGTCGAGCTTGATTTGACGAAGACTGCCTCTGGGATTGCTTAGCTCAATCACAAGTTGGGGTGGCGCTCCGTTTGGGTAAACAATCAGGTAGCGATCTGTTTTCTCTTCGTTCAAAAACAACGCCGGCAAAATGCGGTTGATTCGAATTCCGGGTGGGATCTCGAAAATCTGATCCCGGCTGGAATCAGCCGCGCGCAGGACAATGCGATTGGCACCGGGCTGGATCAGGAGCTGCACCGGAAGCTGGCGGCGGTCTGCGGTTGTGATCGCAATGTTCAGTGCCGAAGCAATCGTTGACGATGCGCTGCGCAGGCGCAGGCCATCCAGCCCTGCCGTAAAGGAAGGCAACGAGAAGCCGATCATGAGGCTGATGATGCCAACCACAACAAGCATCTCAATGAGCGTGACACCGGATTGCGACGAGCGTTGACGCATCTAGCGGGTGCTGGAAGAGCTGATGTCCTGATTGATGCCGGTGCCGCCAGGCTGGCCGTCAGCGCCGAGGGAAATGATATCCGGCTCATCGGGCAGCGCACCGGGAAACTTATAGAGGAATTCCCTGCCCCAGGGGTCAAGCGGTACATCGGCCTGAAGATATGGGCCATCCCAGTTCGGCACATCGCCGGGCTTGGTACGCAGCGCCTTGAGGCCCTGGTCGTTGCTGGGGAAGTTGCCGGTGGAATTCTTGTACAGCAGCAGAGCCTGGTTGAAGCTGTTGATCTGCGTGCGCGC
>JBIPMY010000363.1:0-6270 GCA_044376335.1 Bryobacter sp. | reverse complement strand
AGGCAAGTTGATTTTAGGGCTGTCTCTTTTCATGGTTCTGTTGTCTACCGGAATGCACTTACTGGTGACGCCTTCGATTGTTGGCTATGGGCGGAGCCTGGACTTTGTTGCACCAGATAAGGAAATGGACCTCAGAAACCGTGTCAAAGCCTTTCACAATGCTTACTCTGCGCTTGAGGGAGTGAAGCTGATTTGCGGCGCGAGTCTGCTTGTAATTTTTTTCCGTGAGACAAGAAAGCGGAATGGCAGGGATGGAGACGGCCGCTACGATGGCCCGGAGCCGGCCTAGTCGGTCAATACGCCACGAGCACGCAAGACTTCGTCCAGCATGCCCATAAGTTCCTGGCGAGTGATTTCAAAGCGCTCTTCGCGCTTCATGGCAATCATGTCCTCGGCAGCAATGGGGGCTTCTGGTTCTGCTCCCTCAGGAAACTGAATGCCGTAGCGGGAGCGGGCAGCCATCAGACGATCTACTTCACGACGGGGCAACAACCTTGGCCCACCCAGCATCTCTGCTACCAGTGAAATGCGTGAGAGATGTTCGACCGTTTCCAGGCGGAAGAAGGCCTTCTCAAGAGATTCCCCGTAGCAGACGACTCCGTGGTTGGCCATCAGCAACGCATCGTGGTTCGGAATGTACGGTTCTAACTGGCTGCTGAGCTCTGGGGTGCCCGGCAAACCGTAATCTGCAAGAGGTACGGTGCCGAGAGTGACTACGGCTTCAGGAAGTATCGCCAGATTCAAGGCCCTGCCTGCAACAGCGAAGCCGGTGGAAACAGGGGGATGTGCGTGGACAACAGCATTCACGTCAGACCGAAGCTTGTAGACGGTGCAATGCATCTGGATCTCGGTTGTACAGGCGCGTTCGCCTTCGAGCTTGCGGCCTTCGAGATCCACGATCAGCATGTCCTCAGAACGCATCATGCCTTTGCTGACACCTGTGGGTGTGCAAAGGATACGCTCTCTGTCCAAGCGGACGCTGATGTTTCCATCATTGGCTGCAACCCAGCCCTTCTGGTACATCAACTTGCCCACTTCGACAATGGAGTCTGCGATCTGTTTTGTCGACAACATGAAAACTCTTAATTTACACAATTGTGAGGCCCAGTGGGGGCTGCCCTTGTGTCTTAATCCTTTTTGTAGACGTGCTTGTTCTTGAAAATCGCCTCGCCGAGAGTTTCTTTTACCGCCTGGCGAAGTGCATTGTCGCCCTGCATCAAGAGGTCTTTGAACTTCTGCTCGGGCCGGCCGCGGAAGCTGGTGACGTGATAATCTTTCTGGCCATCGACGGGATCGAGGGTGAAAAAATAATTCGAGACGCAGCGGCGCGTGCCTTTGTGACGGACCGGACTGACACTGTGCCACGAGGTCTTGTCGGTCTGCATGACGGCAAGGCGGTTAAAGCGGCTTTCGATTGTTCTGGGCTGGCCCTTGGGACCGCTGTCCCATAATTCAAGATTCCCGCCGTAGTCGAGTTGCCAGCCGGGCGCAGCGTAGTAGAGCAGGTTAAGCGCACGGTAGCGCTTGCGCTCGAAGTCGTGCGAGTTGTCCAGGTGTGGGTTGAGAAAGTGCCCCTGCACCATGGCGCTGATTCCACCGGCGTAGAGGTGTTCGTCAGGGATGAGCCCATCAATGCGGCAGATCTGACTCACAATTTCCACTACCCTTGGATCCTGAAAGGCAAAAATCGTTTCTTCGAGAATGCCCGCGTATTCGTTCATCTGAACGCCAACGTATTTGAGTTCACCGAGGTGGCTCTTGAGCACCATCTTTTCAGGAGCTGGAAAACTGTCCGCGATGGCATTAGCCAGTTCTGCGGGCAGCAAATCGTCCACAACAAAACTCTTAACCGTGCGCGGAAGATGAAATTCCAACGAAACTTTGGGCGCGGCCACGTGGAGGCGCTCCAGAATCATTTCAGCAATTTGACTGCGATTCCAACTCATACCAATCCCCCCACTTTACAATCAAATAGTGGAGTCCAGACCAATCTGCCCGAACTGCCGGGCTTTCATCAGCCGTGCCGACCGCGTTTGTCCTTACTGCGAGTTCGAGTTGGCGCCTGCGCCAAAGACTAATCTTGATGCAGCGAGGAAGCTGGGCAGCCTCTTGCCGGAGAACGGGCAACTGATTGTTTACATCCTTGCCGTGAACGGATTTCTGTATCTGGCGATGGCGTTGTTCAACCAGCAGAACACTCGTGGCGGCGATTTTTTTGATTTGAGCGGCAGCACGCTGTTTCTGTTTGGAGCCAAAGAACCCAGCTACATTTTTCACGGGGAATGGTGGCGCTTGATTACGGCCGGCTTTCTTCATGCCAGCGTGATTCACATTGCGATGAATTCGTGGGGCCTTTACGATTTGGGCGCGCAGGCCGATGAAGCCTATGGCCCGGGACGGCTGCTGGTGATTTACGTCGGAAGTTCGATTACCGGATTTCTTGCCTCCAGCCTCTTTGCACCTTCCCTCAGCGTAGGAGCCTCGGCAGGGATCTTTGGATTGATTGGAGCGATGATCGCGTTTGGTGTGAATCAGCGATCGAGCTTTGGCAGCTATGTAAAGTCGGCATACACGCGGACGGCGGTGTGGGCGCTGTTGATCAGCTTTCTGATTCCCTACACGGACAATTGGGCGCACATCGGCGGGCTTGCCGGGGGATTTGGCATCGCCTACCTCGCAGGCCATCCCAACCTCTCACACCCGCGGCATGAGCGCTACTGGAACATTGCCGGGCTTGGAGTGGCAGGCTTTGTTGTGATCTGCTTTGTGGTGCAGTTCTTCACCACCATCAAGTATCTGCAGAGCTAGGCTTTGCGGCAGATGATTTCGAAGTAGCCTACGTCGGCAAAAAAGCCATGATCTGGCTTTTGATTGTGATGGGTTGCCAGTGCGAGAAACTCACGATCCAGCTCGGCAGACTGAGCAGCAGTGGCATTCTCGTAGGCCATCCACACTGGAGCTAGAAACTGTTTGATTCCTTCAAGCCATTGCTCCAGGCTGAGAGCGCGCGGATAAAAAGAGCGCTTCTCGAAGCGAACACTTGAGAAATGCCTCGAGAGCTGTGTCACGGCAAACGCTTCAGTCCCCCAATCGCGCGCGACCTCGATGGCCTTGATTTCTGGCCTGGCACGCCCGCAGATTTCAAAGAGCTGATCATTCATCCCGGAGTGTGCCCAACTGGTGAGGGCCAGGCAGCCCTGCGGACGCAGGACACGGGCAGCCTCGCGCACGCTCGCCTCAGGATCGTCACTGAAGATCAGGCCGAAGGTGCTGAGCGCAACATCGAATGAAGCGTCTGCAAAGGGCAGGGCTTCCGCGCCAGCCAGGTGAAAATCGATTTCGATGCCTTCGAACTGAGCCCGCTGGCGAGCCCGATCGAGGAGCTTCTCAACAGGGTCAGTTCCTGTTGCTCTCGCACGGCGACGGGCAGCGGCTAGAGCAGTATTGCCGGTGCCACAACCGATATCGAGAACGCGATCCCCCGCGTAAACAGGGACGGCATCACAGAGCAGTTCCCCGACGATTTGGGCACCTGGGGCGATGCGGGAAAAATCGCCGGCTTCCCAGAGATTCTTATTCATCTTCATCCTTCAACAGAGAATTGCGGCTGATCCGTTCGCCTTTAAGCAGGACTGCGGAGATGCGGCTAAGGCTCTTGATGTCCTTTACAGGATCGCCGTCTACCAGCAGCAGGTTGGCATCCTTACCTAGCTCGATCGTACCGATGCGGCTTCCCTGCCCCAGAAGCTCGGCTGAGGTTCTGGTGGCGGCAATCAGGGCTTGATCTGCAGGAATACCCGCAGCTACCCAGAGCTCAAGTTCGTACTGGATAGTCGGGCCGTGAAAGACCAGAGGATTGCCGGCGTCGGTGCCTGTCACCAGCCTCACGCCAGCATCGAAGACACGCTTTAGGTTGGCCTTCACCCGGCTCATGTCGATGGCATATTCTTGATTGGCCACCTGACGGGTGATCAATTTGCGAGTGGATTTGAGCAGATCCAGTGGCACGGCCTGTTGCAGGAGGCTATCGTCAAGACGCGCAAAGTCCTGATCGCCGATCATCCGCAAACTGTCGAAGACGCTCAAAGTGGGGTCATAGAAAAAGCCGGAAGCTGCCATTTTCTTCAGCAGATCGTCTGGAAGTGTGTCGTTGGAGCTGCCATGTTCGACGCCATCAGCACCGGCTTCAAACGCATCCTGAACGTCTATACCTTTGCTTGTGTGTACGACAGTCTTGAGGCCTTGAGCCTTTGCTTCGGCACAGATTGCACGAAGGATCTTTAGATCCAGACGAGCCATGGGTGACTTCTCCGTGCCACTTTCGAGAACGGCCTTGATGCCATCAACCCCCTTGGCCTTGAGCTCCCGCACCATTTGACGGGCTTCTGCCTCCGACTTGGGCAGGCGCACGAACTGGCTCTCGCCGAGGGCCTGCATGTTCTGCGGCAGATACTTCAGCATCTGGGTGGGATGCCCGCCGGCGGCACTAAAGAGGGGGCCGACAGCGTAAAGTTCTGACGTAAGAATTTCGCCGCTTCGCTCGCGCTTTCGGAGGTCAAGCATGGTGTCTACCCAATCGCCCGTGCTCTTGACTGAGGTGATACCGGAGTAGAGATAGGCCTTGAGGCGCTGCTCGGTGAGCTTGAGATCCTGATACTTACCGGCATCTTCGTAGATGCCGCCGGGTGCACCGAGATGGATGTGCGCATCGATCAGCCCCGGCAGCAAAGTCTTGCCCGCGGCTTCGATTTCGAGGGCGTTGAGAGTCTTGCCTTCTGGTGCGGTGCCGGTAATGATTTGAGCGATCTTGCCGTTTTTGATCAGGACACTGCCACCTTCAATCACCGTGCCGGTGGAGGTAAAGATGCGGGCGTTTTTGATCAGAATTGTCTGCTTGCGGGCAAGCTCGCGATCGAGGATTTTGGTCTTGTTCAGGTTCTCTTTACTCTGAAGATTCCAGGCTCCGATTACGAAGAAGGGCGCAAGAACGGCAAGCACCCAGGTCTTGGCCCGGGGCGGCATCTTTTCGCCCTTTTCCCAGCGAAAGACCTTGAGCGAGATCAGTGTGCAGGCGAGTGTTGTGACGAGAAGAGCGGCGACCGACTTCCAGTTGTCGAGCAGACTTTCGTGCTTGAGCAGGATGCCCTGCAAGCCACTCACCATGTGCGTTGAGGGGATGAATTGAACCAGATTCTGAGCCCACTCCGGCAAGATCGAGATGGGCACGGTGGCACCACTCAGGAGCATCATCGGGAAGTAAAGACACTGGATGATGATCTGGCTTTCGGCCATGCTGTTGGCTACGGCGGCAATGATGCCGCCCATGCTGCGCATTGCGAGATTCGCGATGATGACGAAGGCGAAGAAGCTGAGCCAGTTGGCCGGCCAGGCCATGCCGTATTGCACGATGCTCAAGGCCAGCATCAGAATTACAACCGGCAGATACTGCAGCACGCCAACTACGAGACCACTCACAAGAATCGGCAGGGCACCGGGCGGGGCTACTTTGTAGCGGCGCAGGATGCCGTTTTCCCGTTCTGAGATGGCGCGTAATCCGCCACCAAAGAATCCATTGCCGAGTAATCCGATTGTCAGAACACTGGTGAGCACGGCAGCAATGGAGTTGGTTTCTTTCGCCTTGCCGAGGGTGGCAAACATGAAGAAGAAGAAGAGCGGGAAGGCGTAGTTAAAGAAGAAGACCGTACGCTCACGCATCGTCAGGCGAAGGTTCGAAACAATGTGGGCAATAAATGGCTTCATCGGCTATTCCCTCAACTTCTTGCCCGTCAGCTCGATGAAGACGTCTTCGAGTGTCGGCTTCTTGAGGCTGATGTCGGTCATGCCCAGGCCGTGGGCATCGATCCACTTCACGAGTTCCACAACCGTCCTGGCGGGCTGAAGACTGGAGGTAGTTAGCGTGCGGCGGTCTGCACTGAGCACCGTGTCGGAGGGCAGGACTTCAGCGCCGAGCGGGGCTTCCAGATGGATCTCCACTTTGGTGGTTCCCAGGGTGCGGGCCTGTATCTCGCGAGGGGAGCCCTCGGCGATGATGCGGCCTTCGTCGATGATGGCTACGCGGTCGCACAAGCGCTCTGCTTCTTCAATGTAGTGAGTGGTGAGGATGATGGTGCGCTTGTCCTGTTTGAGTTCTTCAATGAGCTTGTGAATCTCAAGACGAACCTGCGGGTCGAGGCCCGTGGTGGGTTCGTCGAAGAAGACGATCTGCGGATCGTTGACCAGGGCGAGGGCGATCGCTACTCGCTGTTTTTG
>JBIPMY010000364.1:0-6270 GCA_044376335.1 Bryobacter sp. | reverse complement strand
AAGGAGTATGTTTCCAATATTGGGCGGCCGCTAAAGATCGCCGAGGGCAAACCGTTGGGATTTTTGGGTTAAGCTAAAGCGAATCCCCAAGTTGATGGCCGAACACGAAGAAGACATTACAGAACTGCTGCACCGATTCCAGGATGGGGATCAGGTGGCGCGTAATGAGCTGGTAGAAGCGGTGTATGGGGAGTTGCGGGTGATTGCGGCGCGGCATATGGGACGCGAGCGTGGGGAGCATACGCTGCAGACGACGGCTCTGGTGACTGAAGCGTATCTGAAGCTGGTGAATATCAAGTCTGCACAGTGGCAGGACCGGGCGCACTTTTTTGCGGTGGCGGCACGGGTAATGCGGCAAATATTGGTGGATCATGCGCGGCAACGGCTGGCGGGCAAGCGTGGTGGTGGGACTATGGTGATGCAGCTGAATGAGGCGCTGGTGTATTCGCCGGAGCAACCAGAAGTGATGGTGCAGGTGGATGAGGCGCTGACTCGCTTGTCGAGCGAGGATGAGTTGGTGGGGAAAGTAATTGAGTTGAGGTTCTTCGGGGGATTGTCGGTGGAGGAAACGGCGCATGTGCTGAAGGTGCCGAAACGCACTGTAGAGAGAGAATGGACGTTTGGGCGAGCCTGGTTGAGAACAGAGCTCGGACCCAGCGCAGCGGTCTGAAGCATCAGCTATAATCGCGTCCTAAGGTGTTATCCGTAGAGACGAAGGAGAATCGTGGTCCCGGTGGGCACTGCCAAGTTTGCTCAACTGAAATCGATATTTTCACACGCCCTTGAATTAAAGGAGGGCGAAGTCGCGGCGTATCTGGATGAAGTTTGTGCCGGGAACCCCAGGCTGCGGGCTCAGGTAGAGGAAATGCTGCGGCAGGCAGCTTCGGCTGAGACGGCATTGCTGACCGAAGTTGCGGAGGCACCAGCGCATGCACTGGAACTTGGGAGTGTTCTTGGGAACCGATTTGAGTTGAAGAAGTTTATCGGGCTGGGCGGGATGGGGGAAGTGTATCTGGCCCAGGACCGGGAGCTGGAAGTGCAGGTGGCACTGAAGACGGTGCGGGCGGGGCTGTTGGGGACACAAGGGGTGGCGCGATTCAAGCGGGAAGTGCAATTGTCTCGACAGGTGACACACCCGAATATTTGCCGTGTTTTTGATGTGGGGAGAGAAGACGTGAACGGGCAGCCGGTAACGTTTTTGACGATGGAGTTTCTCGAGGGCGAGACACTTTGGCAGCATTTGAATACACATGGAAAGATGAGCCTCGAGATGGCCGAGCCGCTGGTGCGCCAGATGGCGGCTGGCCTTTCTGCACTGCATGAGAAGGGGATCATGCACCGGGATCTGAAGCCGGCGAATGTGATGCTGGTGGGGTCCCGGCTTTGCATCATGGACTTTGGGCTGGCACGGGTGTTTGAGGGTGAAGGATCGGACGCGAGCTATACGCAGACGGGAGCGATTCTGGGGACGCCCGGGTATATGGCACCAGAGCAGTTGATGGGAGAGACTGCTACGGCGGCAAGCGACATCTATGCGATGGGGCTGTTGATCTTTGAGATGGTGACGGGGAAGAAGGGCTCGCTTGTCGATACGCTGGCAGCGGGGAAGACGGGATTACCGGCGAATTGGGAAGCGGTGATTTTGAGTTGTGTAGCGCGGGATGCGAGTTTGAGGCCGAAGACGGCTGTGGAGGCGCTGGCGGGTTTGACTTTGGTAGAGCCCAAGAAGCGTAATCCATTACTACTGGCTGGGGCGGCGGTGATGATTGTGGCCGGGTTGATATCGATCCCGCTGCTGAGGACGGGTGGTGGGGGTGGTTCCCTGCCCGCGAGCGCAGTGAGTGTGAACGACGACATTCTCCGGGCCAGAAAGTTACTGGAACGCTATTACAAGCCACAGAATGTAATGGAGGCGATGAAGACGCTGGAGAAGGTGGTGAGCGAGAATCCGAATCTGGCTCTGGGACACGCAACACTGGGGGCGGCGAAGTTTCGGCTCTTTGTCGATACGCGGGATGTGAAGTTGCTTGAGGCTGCGCAGGAGGCATGCAAGCGGGCCATTGAGCTGGATAGCGAGATGGCGGAACCGCATGTGACGCTGGGGAATATTTACCTGTCGACGGGGAGGAAGGATCTTGCCAGGTCTGAATTGAGTGCGGCCTTGAAGCTGGACTCCAAGTTACCAGAAGTGCATTTTGGATTGGCACAGTTATACAGGGCTGAAGGCAGAAAGGCCGAGCAGGAAGAAGCGATCCAAAAAGCGATTGATCTGGCCCCGGAGAATTGGGTATTCCATAACTGGAGAAGTGGAGAGCTGCGCGATCAAGGCAAGAATGATGAGGCGATTGCCGAACTTACGATTGCCGAAAAGCTGATGCCGGATAATCCGCTGATTTACAACAATCTGGGGGTTGTGCACTTAAGGAAAAGAGATTTTGGAAAGGCGCGAGCGGCGTTTGAAAAATCGATTGAGCTTGAGCCGAGGGCGCGAACGATCGGGAATCTTGGGAGTGTTTACTATCTGGAAGGAAAGTACGTTGAGGCTGCACCGGTACTCAGGAAAGCAGCAGACCTGGAGCCAAAGAATTACCTGCCGCGGGCGAATCTGGCTGCAGCACTGGATCGAACGGCAACGACCAAAGCGGAGGCGATGACTGAGTACCGGAGGGCAATCGAAGTGGCTGAGCCCCTGCTTGCGGCAACGCCCAATGACGAAAGATTGCTTGGGAATCTGGCGAGTTATCACGCGGTGTTGGGAAACCGGGAGAAGGCAACGTCGATGATTCGGAGGGCGATTGCACTGGAGCCGGAGAATCCCAATGTTGCGCAGAGGGCGATAGTTGTTTATGAATTCCTGAAGGACCGGAAGCAGGCACTGGTGTGGGCCTCACGAGCGTTAGAGAACGGATATCCGCTGGAATCGCTCAAGAGTGACCCGGAGTTGGCGGATTTGGTAGCAGATCCGCGCTTTCAGAAGTTAGAAGGGAATGAGAAGGAGAAAAGAAAATGAATATTGAAAACGTAGAGTTTGCAGCCGTAAATGTGATGCCGGAGGTCTTGCCACCGGAAGAGGAGGAACTCCCCAGCTCATTTCCGATCGATCCGATTCCGGACGATACGAAGAGCGATGAAGATGTGCCGGTTTCGTTTCCGATTGTGGATCCGGTGACCGACGATAGCAAGCAGGAAGAAGACCTTCCGCTATCGTTTCCGATTGATCCGATCCCGGATGATTCGGGAGTCAAAGGCTAGCCTCGGTTTCAAACGAGCGAAGAATGGGGCTGGTGCTTAAGAAGAGTGCCAGCCCCAATTTTGTAAGTGGAGCTTCAAGATGAACGACACAATCCTGACATTCAATGGCATTGACCTCGATACGGGGGGGTATCTGCATGCACCGATGACGGCGCGGCAGTTGCGTACTCTGGCAACCGGTGGGACGGTTGACGAGAAAGAACTGGATGAGCTCAAACAATATTGGGAAAGTCGTGGGCCGCACTTCGGGATGGTGGAGGGGCGGGACTACAAGAAGCTGGATGAGGCGGGTTGGGGTGTGATCTTTGCGGCTGAGCCGGAGGCTGGGGTGTATGAAGCGTTGAAGCCGTTGCTTGACCTGCGCAAGGAGCAGGCGTCGAAGAAGGATGAGAGGCTTTATAAAGAATACAAAGGGATGGGCGGCTATCTGCCTGGGGACACCAAGCGGATGTTTCTCAAGCGGGGTGGAGCACAAGTGTCCGGGGTGGTGGACCCGACGCGGATGCCGTATTATCTGCTGATTGTCGGGGACCCGGAGGTGATTCCTTACGAGTTTCAGTATCAGATGGATGTGCAGTACGGGGTGGGGAGATTGCACTTTGACCGGGTGGAGGATTATGCGCAGTATGCGGCGAGCGTGATTGCGGCCGAGACGGGAAAGATACAGTTAGCGCGTAAGGCGACGTTCTTTGGGGTGAATAAGGAGGGGGACCCTGTGACGCAATTGAGTGCGAAGTTTTTGGTGGATCCTTTGCACAAAGCAGTTTTGAATGATCAGACGGGCAAGTGGGCGATTGATCTGGTGGGGGGTGAGGCGGCGACCAAGGCGAGGCTGGGAGCGTTGATGGGTGGAAGCGAGGCACCGGCATTTTTGTTTACAGCCAGCCACGGGATGGGCGGGAACAATGGTTCTCCGAAGCAGATGCCGTATCAAGGAGCGCTGGTGTGTCAGGAGCATCCGGGGCCTGGATTTAGAGGGGATTCGCGGCCGTTTTATTTTGCAGGGGAGGATTTGTCGAGTGATGCGCGGCTGGGTGGAACGATTGCGATGATGTTTGCCTGCTATGGGGCGGGTACGCCGAAGTTTAACGAATTCCGACAGAGAGATGGTCAGGCAACAGCGGGCCAGATTGCGCCGAAGGCTTTTGTGGCGGCGTTGCCGAAGGCGATGCTGTCGCATCCGAAGGGTGGAGCGCTGGCGGTGATTGGACATGTGGAGCGGGCGTGGTCCTGCTCGTTTTTGGATGGGAAGTCATCGACGCAGACATCGACCTTCGAGAGCTCTGTGAAGAAGCTGCTGGATGGATATCCGGTTGGTTATGCGATGGAGGAGTTTAACAGCAAGTATGCGGAGTTGAGTAGTGAGTTGCTGGAGATGATCACGCTGCTGAAGGTGCAGGAGAAGTTGAAGGCAGACCCGACTGAGGAGTTTGTTAAAAACTGGACCGAGAACTATGACGCGCGGAATTACTCGCTGGTGGGAGACCCGGCGGTGCGGATGCCGGTTGTTGATGCGGATGCAGTAGCGCCTGTGGTGCGTGAGTCGGTGACAGTGAATTTTAATGCTCCCGTTGCTGCGGCTGTTGCTGTTGAGAACAAGGCTGCGGTGACGGCTGTTGCTGCAGGCTTTGAAGTGGTTAGCGGGGCTGGCGCAGGAAGACTGGTGACACGGATTGAAGGCGATGCAGCTGCCTTGTGGGAGGACCACAAGGCAGCTGTTGAGGCGGAACTCACCAAGAGGAAGGGTTAGACGGCAGAGAGCTTGCGATTGCCAGGCCAGCCCAGGCGGTTGCGGTGGCGGAGATCCATTGGTCGTGACCGTAGGGGAAGCCGCTCTCGAAGTAGGGTTGAAATTTGACGGAACGACTGGGTACGTACCAGGAGCCGTCTTTGGCCTGAGTGGAGAGTAACCAGTCGATGCCCCGACGGAAGCGTGGGTCTGAGGTGGGGAAGCCGGTTTCTGCCAGAGTGTACAAGGCTTTGCCCGTGGCGTAGGCGTCGGCAGGAAGGCCAGGGCGCTGGCTCCAGGCACCGCTCTCCTGTTGCAGCGAAAGCAGTAGCTTGTGGTCTGCTTTACCGCCTGCCCAGTGGATGCCTAAGGCCTGCATTGTGATGTCTTCGAGGAAGGGCGGCTTGTTTGTTTCAAGCCACTTTTTACCGCGAGCGATCCGTGTTTGCATCTCTTGCCGACGCCCAGGGGAGGCGTAAGACTTTATGGCCTCGATCGCCAGAGCAGTCTCAGCAAACATGGAATTCTGGACCGGGGGCCGAGGCATCATACCGAGCCAGGCTCCATCGAGACGTTGCAAACCGGCGATATCGTGAACCATCGCATCGGTGAGTGGGCTCGGGGGGACGTTTTGTACTGCAAAGCTGAGTAGCATCAAACTGTTTGTAAAGGGTGCACCACCGCCGGGCAAGCGTTGCAGGGTGGATTCCCTCTGAGCCTGAGTGACAGTGATTGCAGTGGCCAGTTGTTTTGAAGCGAGAGCTGAGGGGTGTTCAATTCCATGTTTCGAGGCGGCTGCTGAAAGAAGCCCGGCAAGCATCTGGTGGTGACAGGCAGGGCAGCCGGACTTTTCGAAAAATATCTCATTGCTGGAAAGCAGTAAGTTGAGGCTACGAGAAACTGCTTGCTGAGGAGAGGGTGTGGCATCTGGCATGACGATTTCGGGGCGGGCAGGCAGTTTGCCGGGCGTGATGCGCGAGGCCAAAGGCGATTGAGTACCGAACTTGGCCACCCAATCTGCGGGTGATTCTCCGTCCCGGGAGCGAACATCGAGGCGGGCACCCTTGCGATGCAGAAGGTCGAAGAGGCGAGTGTCTTGCGGCTCGGTGCTAGCTGCCATTAGCAAAGGAGTGAAGCCACGATGCTCGCTGGCCTCAATTTTTGCTCCGGCATCCAGGAGTATTTTGACTATGTCCGTTCGGTCCCAGAATGAGGCAAGAACCAGGGCATTCAGCGAGCCAAGATCCTGAAGACCAGCCTTAATTTCTCGAGGAGTTGCCGAGACAGCG
>JBIPMY010000063.1:0-19043 GCA_044376335.1 Bryobacter sp. | reverse complement strand
ATATGATTCTGGCAACCATGGCAAAAGCGATTCTTTCCTGCTTGCTCCTGATCGGCCTCGTCGCCTCCGCGCAAGAACCCAACACCGACGCCTACTACAAGCTCGGCCCAGACTCCCTCCCAATGGACGGTGTCCCCAAAGGAAAGGTCCTCGGCCCCTATGTGATCCCAAGCCAGGCCTATCCCGGCACCCAGCACACCTACTGGGTCTACGTCCCCGCGCAATACGATCCCGCCACTCCAGCCAGCCTGATGATCTTCCAGGATGGCCAGGCCTACATGAACCCCGAAGGCGACGTCCGCGCTCACAACGTCTTCGACAACTTGATCTACCGCCGCGAAATCCCGGTCATGATCGGCGTCTTCATCAACCCCGGCCGCACTCCAGAGCAGCCCGAGCCCAACCCCAAAGAATGGGGAGACCGCACCACCAACCGTCCCACTGAATACAATTCTCTCGACGACAGATACGCCCGCGTCATCGTCGACGAATTGATGCCCGTCCTCTACAAGGAATACAACATCTCCAAAGACCCCAACGACCACGGCATCGGCGGCGCCAGCTCCGGCGCAATCGCAGCCTTCACCGTCGCCTGGGAGCGTCCCAATCACTTCCGCAAAGTCCTCAGCATCGTAGGCAGCTTCACCAACATCCGCGGCGGCCACATGTATTCAGAGATCGTAGCCAAGTCTGAAAAGAAACCCATCCGCATCTTCATGCAGGATGGCCGCAACGACAACCGTGGCCAGCGCCGCGACGGCTATGACGAGAAGTGGGACTGGTTCGCCCAAAACGTCAAGCTCATGAAAGCACTCACCGCCAAAGGCTACGACGTCAACTACTCCTGGGGCATCGGCAAGCACGGCCAGAAGCAGGGCGGGGCAATGGTGCCCGAGATGATGCGATGGCTTTGGCGGGACGCACCCGTCTCCACCGACGTCAACGACAAAGTCGAGCGCAGCTTCCGCGCGCCTAAAGCAAACTAGGCGAAAGCCTTGCGCACCTGTCCCAGGAATGTCTTGACGACTTCCTTCGGATCGCCCGCACCCAGCGCCTCAATCGGCATAAATCCGCGATAGCCAATCTTGTCGACGATCTTGCGCAGGCGCGGCAAATCGATTTCTACCTTCTTCGTGCCGTACCAGACGTGTTCTTTCACCTGCCAGTTGCTCGCATAGGGCAGCAGCTTCTCAATCTCGGCGTAGGGATCTCCCTGACGCAAGCTGCCCACATCGAGAATCACGGTAAACCAGTCTGACTTAACCGCATCCACAAGCCGAATCGTCTCGGCCGCAGTCTTCAGAAAGTCATCATGATGCTGCATCCCCAGCAGAATCCCCTTCTTGGCTGCATACGAAGCACAATCCTGAAAAGCAGGCACCATCCATTCGAGCACCTGATCAAAGCTATAGCCCTTGGGCACCACCTTGCCCGAAAACACCCGCACCATGTTGCCGCCCAGCTTCTCGGCAACATCCACCCAGTCCTTAACCAAACGAATCTGCTCCGCACGCTCTGCCGCACTGGGCAAAGCAAAATCATTACGAACGCCCGTGCCACCAATGGTGACTCCATTCATCCACGCATGACGTTTGATTCCATAGATGAATTCATCGGTCGGAACCTTCGGATAGCCAGGGAAATAGTAACCCGTCAGATCTACTCCTTCGAGCTCATTCTCGGCACAGAAGTCGATCACTTCCGCCAGCTTCATCGATCCATCCATCAGTGGCTTGTTGAAGGAATAAGCATTCAATGCAAGCTTCACATGGCTACCGCGCTTTCGCTGTACAAGTGAGCCAGCCATCAGTGGCGTCGCCATCATCCCGGTCAATAATTCTCTACGCTTCATGGTTCCAATTCCTTCTTAAGCTAAAATCTCGCGAATCACACGCGCCGGGTTCACACCCACCAGGCTCTCGTCGCGACCCTCATAGGGGAACGTATTCTTCTGATAGTCGATACCCAGCAGATGCTGCACCGTAGCGTGGATGTCGCTGTGGCCCACGCGATGCTCGGGCAACGCCGCATAACCAAGATCATCGGTCGCGCCAAAATCATAACCCTGCTTCACGCCCGCGCCAGCCATCCACATACCAAATCCATAAGGATTATGATCCCGGCCCGGCGTCGCCGTATTTGCCTCAATCGTAGGCAGCCGGCCAAACTCGCCAGACCACACCACCAGCGTGTCCTTCATCATCCCGCGCTGCTCAAGATCCATCAGCAAGCCGGCCATGCCCTGGTCAATGTACTGACACAAGCCCGGCAACTGGCCCTTGATGTTGCTGTGTGTATCCCAATTGCCGCCCCCGCCGCCGTAAATCTGCACAAAGCGCACGCCCGTCTCAACCAATCGCCGCGCCATCAGGCAAAGCTTGCCAAAGCCACCAGACACCGGCGCATCCACTCCATAGAGCTTCTTCGTCGCCTCAGATTCGTTACTCAAATCCGCCACACCCGTTGCTGCCAGCTGCATCTTCGCAGCCAGCTCATAATTCGAGATCCGCGCTTCCAGATCCTGATCGAGAGGCCTGTCGCTCATCTGCTCGCGATTCAACTTCTGGATCGCCGCAATCAACTTGCTCTGCTTGTCCTCACTCATCGAATCAGGCCGCTTGATGTTGTAGATCGGCGCCTTGGCATCAGCCCGCATCGCCGTCCCGCTATACACCGGCGGCAGCCACGCAGAACTATGAGCACGAGTCCCGATGCTCGCTCCCTCACCAAGCGCAATATAAGCCGGCAGGTTCTGATTCTCAGTCCCCAGCGCATAGCTCACCCAGCTCCCAATCGCCGGAAAGCCCGTAAACCCACGCCCCGTCACAAACGTGAATTGAGCGGTTGAGTGATCGATGCGATCCGTCTGCATAGACCGCACAAAGGTCACCTGATCGACAACCTTCTGGAAGTGCGGCAACAGATTCGAGATCTCCCGCCCGCTCTTGCCACAACGCGTAAACTCCCAGGGGCTAGCCATGATCTGTTGCGACCCATTCAGCGCCCGTCCTTTGATCTCAAAAGGCGCAGGCTTGCCATCGTGTTTGCGCAACAGTGGCTTGGGGTCAAACATATCGATCGTGCTCGGGCCACCACCGATATAGATAAAGATCACGTTCTTTGCCTTGGCAGGAAAGTGTGGCTTGCGAGCAGCCAGCCCGGTGCCACTAGCGATCATCGAATTCAAAGCCAGGCCACCAAAGCCAAGGGCCACTTCTTTTAATGCTTCACGTCTCGATCGAAACATAGTGCTGGGTTCTTTCTCTCTAGTAGCTGTACAGAAAATCATTCGCCCCAAACAAAGCCTGCACAAAAAACCGCAAGCCTTCCTTCGGGTCCTCGCTGGCCGCAATCAATTCCCGGGCCACCTTCAATTCGCCTTCGCGGCCTTCTCTCGAATAAGCCGCCAGAAAAGACCGCCGCACTGCTTCCTCAATCACCCCGCCACTCTGCTCCAGCAGTTGTGAGGCAAAGGCACGCGACACCTTTTCGATGAAGGGGCTGTTGAGAAGCGCAAGCGATTGCGTAGGCAGCGCAGACCGAAAGCGCTGCGTCTCATGATCGGTATTCATCGTGGGCGCGTCAAACGCATGCAGGAATGCCACCGGCCTTGTGCGCGATTGTTTCAGGTAAAGGCTGCGCCGGCGAGCATTCCCCTTCTCATCGTCCTCAAGCCACTGCCCATCTGCCCCGCGCTTGAGTGGCTCCGGCTTGCCATACATCTTCTTGTCCAGCAGCCCGCTCACAGCAAGCATCGAATCGCGAATACTCTCGGCCTCCACACGCAAGGGCGCTTTACGCCACAGCAGATGATTCGACGGGTCCAGCTTCAGCGCCTCAGTCTTCTCTGCGGAATCCTGACGATACACCTGCGACATCACAATCTGCTTCGTCAACCATTTCAGATCCCAGTTGTGTTCCTGAAAGCTCACTGCCAGGTAGTCGAGCAACTCAGGGTGAGTGGGCTTCTCGCCCTGCATGCCAAAGTCATCGACACTGCGTACAATCCCCTCACCAAAGTGGAATTGCCACACTCGATTTACAAAGACACGGGCCGTCAGCGGATTCTCTTTCGACACCATCCAGTTGGCCAGCGTCAGGCGGCGACCGGTGTGATTCCACTCCGGATGCTCCTTCGGGTCAGGAAAAGCAAATGGCTTCGCCGGGTTGTCGAGTACAGCCGGAAGCCCCGGTTCTACCTTCGCCCCAGGGGCCAGATAATTCCCGCGAGTTAAAACATAAGTGGGCGATGGTGTTTTAGACACATCCCATGCGGCTTCGATGTAGTTTGGCTCAACAGCGCTCTGCTTCTTCCTCCGTGCAGCCTTCTTGTTGATCACTTCGTCTTTCCACTGCTTGAGCTCTGGAAACTTCTCGTCCATCTCAAGGTCGGTCATCACGTCCTTGGGCGCACTCCGGTCGATTTCCAGATCCGGGTCGTCTTCGATCAACTTACGCAATTCCAGCCGGCGAGCCTGGCTCAGATCCCGACCCATCCTTAACTCCGCACGAAAGCGCTGATAAGAAGCTTCGAGCAAATCCTCAAGCCGGCGAATCGTCTTGGCATCGTTGCTGGTGACATCGGCAATCCACGCATCACGCTGCGCCTGCGGCATGTCCAGCACCATCCGGCTCGGCCATGGCCCAAAGCCCAGATTCGCGGCCAGCCAGTTCTCCGGGTCCCACACCGATTGATACACCGCCGTCAGCTTGTAGTAATCCTTCTGCAGCAGCGGGTCGAACTTGTGATCATGGCAACGCGCACAACCCACAGACAAGCCCATCACCGTAGACAGACTTGTCTCAACCGTCTTCTGCAGCGCATCGAAATACTTATCCACTTCGTAGATGGTCTGGTTGTCGGTAATATCTGCCACAGTGCGCAGGAATCCAGTTGCCGTGATTGGGTCAAGCTGCTCCGGTGTCGGCGTCGTCCCAGGCTTGTAGTTCACCAACTGATCCCCGGCAAACTGCTCGAGCAAAAAGCGATTCACCGGCTTGTTCGTATTGAAGGCCCGAATCACATAATCGCGATACTTCCAAAGCGCCTCGCGCTCCCCATCCCCGGCATCCCCGCGCGTATCGGAATACCCGGCCAGATCCAGCCAGTGCCTGCCCCAATGTTCCCCATAATGTTCTGAAGCCAGCAGACGATCCACCAACTTCTCATAAGCGTTCGGCGACCGATCATCAAGAAAAGCCTTCGCCTCACTCGCCGTAGGCGCAAGCCCGGTGAGGTCAAAATAGAGGCGCCGCATTTGATTCACCTTGCCAGCCTCTGCCTGCATCGTCCAGCCCTTGGCCTCAAGCTTGGCCTCAACAAAAGCATCAATTGGGCTACGCACCAGATCGCGCCGCTTCACCTCAGGCACTGCCGCCTTCACCGGAACCTGAAACGACCACCACCGCCTGGCCTCCGGCGTAATACGGGCCGCCTCGCGAGCCTGCTGCGCCTGATCGAGCTCGTTCTGCGGAAAACGCCCATGCTCAAGATAAGCCCGAATCAACTGCTTATTCGCCGCCCCCAGCTTGCCGCCCATCGGCATTCGGCCCGAATCAATCAACATCCAAATCAGGCTTCGTTCCGGCTTACCCGGGGCCACTGCCGGCCCGCTCGCACCACCCGCCATCAGCCCCGCAAAGGTAGACAGATCAAGCCCACCCATCTTCTTCTCCGGGCTATGACAGCCAACGCAACTCTTCTCGAGCACAGGCAGAATTTCGTCCTTGAACAAGGGAGCTCTCTGCGCCAGCGCGCAACTGGAAACCAGGACGAGAATTGGCCATTTCACGCTACAATTTCTATCACTTTGCGTGACTCAACACAATGCAGGGGATACTGAAAAGGTGAACGCTGACCCACGAATTGCGGCCTTCCTCAGTCGTTATCCGCAATACGAACAAACCCAAATCCTCGACCAGCTACGGCAATCCGAATACGGCCGGCTCGACCAGTCCAGCCAGGTTTATCTCGACTACACCGGTGCCGCCCTCTATGCCGACTCCCAAGTCGCCAGGCACCTCGATCTGCTCCGCCACAACGTCTTCGGCAATCCTCATTCGGCCAACCCCTCCTCGATCGCTATGACCGACCTCGTCGAGCGAACCCGCCGCACCACCCTCAACTATTTCAAGGCCCAGAACAACTATCATCTCGTCTTCACCCTCAACGCCTCTGGCGCCCTCAAGCTCACCGGCGAATCCTTCCCCTTCACAAGTGGCAGCCGCTTCCTCGCCACCTTCGACAATCACAACTCGGTCAACGGCATTCGCGAATTTGCCCGCACTCGTGGCGCAACGGTTGACTATTCTCCTCTCTCCTACCCGGACCTGCGCATCGACGATGCAGCCATGGCCGAGCACCTCAACAAGATCGACACAGCGAAGTACAACCTCTTCGCTTTCCCCGCACAATCCAACTACAGCGGCGTCAAGCACTCCCTCGATTGGGTCGCCAAAGCCAAAGCCTTAGGCTGGCGAGTCCTCCTCGACGCAGCCGCCTTCGTACCCACCAACACGCTCAACTTAACCGAAGTACAACCCGATTTCGTCAGCATCTCTTTCTACAAGATGTTCGGCTACCCGGCCGGGCTCGGCGCGCTCTTGATCCACAAAGATGCAATGCCAATCCTTGAGCGCCCCTGGTTCGCTGGCGGCACCGTCAACTTCACCACCGTGCAGGCCCAATCGCATATCCTCTCGCAAGGCGAAGCTGCCTTCGAAGACGGCACCATCAACTACCTCTCGATCCCCGCCGTCGAGATCGGCCTCGCCCATCTCAACTCAATCGGCATCGACAAAATTCAAACCCGCATCCATTGTCTAACCGGCTTCCTGCTCGATCAGTTGCAGTCCTTGCTCCATGCAAACGGCAAGCCCTTCGTCAAGCTGCACGGCCCTCGCGACACTACAGCCCGCGGAGGCACCGTCACCTTCAACCTCTACGACCCCCAAGGCGCGCGTCTTGATTACCGCCGTGTCGAAGAACTCGCGGGCGAAGCCGGCATCTCTCTCCGCACCGGATGCTTCTGCAATCCCGGAGCCAATGAAACCGCCGAAGGCCTCACTGAAGCAGACCTCCGCGCTGGCCTTTCCCTCGGTGCCGATCTCAACCTCCCCAACTTCGTAAAGCTGATGGATTCCCGTGGCAACAACAAGAGCGCCGGTGCCATCCGCGTCTCACTCGGTCTGGCAACCAACTTCAGCGACGTCGCCCGCGTCGTAGACTTTCTCTCGCAATACCTCAATCAGTCCATGGCCACCATCGGCGAGGTCAGCGTAGAAGACGATACCTGCCGCGTCATCCGCGACAGCAGCTAACTACCGGATCTTGAGATTCCGAAACCACGCCATAGACCCGCCATGGTTCTGCAGCGCGATCGTACTTCGGCGCGTCAGGCTCTTTTTATAAGCCTCCAGCCGCCTCGGGTTGCTCTTGAGATTCGCTTCAATCTCGGGCGAATCCAGTTGGATGGCCAACACGCGTTTGCCGTTGATCCAGTGCTCAACACGCATGCCCTGCTTCTTGAGTAAGCCACTATGCCATTCACCGGTTGCCGCGTTGGCAGGAGTCTCCGGCGCAGCCAACCCATACAGCGCCCCAGTCTTTTGCACCGGCTTCCAGGGCTCGTTATCTTCGATCAGTTGGAATTCACAAGCACTCAGATATTGTTGCCCGCGAGTCCCTGCCTTAAAGCTACGTCCCGGCACTCTCTTCCCCTGCGCCCACCCAGCCTTCTCATTCTCAAAAAAGATGCGCTCGGCAATCGAGTACTTCACGCCGCTGTTGCCGCCTTTTTCGATCTTCCAGTCGAAGGAGAACTCGAAGTCCAAATACTCGTCAACAGACTCGAGATCTTCGAGCAGCCCTGGGTTCGGATTCGTCCGAAAGCAACCATCGGCAATCTCCCAGCTATCCCCAGCCGGCGCAAGCTTGGATGGGTCCCGCCAGCCCGCAAACGATTTGCCATCAAAAGCACTCCGCCACTCATTACCAGGGGCGGCCAGCATCAGAGAAAAACTTCTTCTGGTCATCCCAGTTTTTTCCTCGCCAGCGGCACAGCGTACGCAGCCGGCGGGTTATGTCCGCGATTGGCTCCAGCCTTCTTATATAGCTCCATCGCTTCGTCCTTACGGCCCAGCTTCTCAAGCGCTTCCGCCTTAAGGCACAGAATAAACGCATCGTTCTGATTGGCCTTTTCAAAATCAACCAGCGCCTTGGCCGCATCACCCAGATACAGCGCCACATAGCCCGTCAGATAAGGCATAAAGGGGTCCTGCTGCTTGCGCAAATCAGTCATCTTCTCCAGCGCAGCTTTGGCCAGCGCAACATGCTTTTCAGCCAGGTCTTTCTTACCCCTGCGCGCTGCAATGCGAGCCTTGGCATTCTCCAGTCGAAACTCCCAAAGAGCCTTGCGATCTGACGAAATCTCCGGCTCTTTCAAACCCAGTTCCGTGCCCTTGGTGTACCACTTCTCTGCCGCATTCAGATCACCCGAATCAATACAAACCCGCGCCGCTTCATTCGCCATCTCCCCTTGCTGATAAAACGCGTTCTTCGGCTCTTCCTTCTCACGCGTCGCCCAGTAAGCCATCACCTGCATTTCGTATTCCACCGTCTTGGCGCAATTGCGTTCAAACGCATAAGACATGGCCATAATGCGCTGAGCATTCGCCTTCAGCAGAGGCGTCGCCGCACTATCGATCTCTCGTTGAATCAGGCTCCACGCCCCCGCATAATCCCCGGCCAGATCCAGCTGCACAGCCTGCCTCAAACCCTCCGGCATCTGCGGACGGCCGCCCTGCGCCATCAGCACAGACACAATCCCCAACATCGAAAACACAAGCTTCATGCTAGAGATCATTTCACGTACTCAACGACCTAGCAACAAGCGCACGCGATTGCGCAAATCCACAAACGGCCAAAATACAGCAAAGAAAAGAATCCAGAAGATGAAAGCAAAGAAACCGGCGATCGCAGCCAGCGCATCCCATTCCCCTTTCGCCGCCAGATAAGCATCGTTATCCACAACGTAGTAAGGGTCGGCCAGCCGGATTCCCTTCTTTTCGATCAGTGTCCGCAAATAGGCGGGAAGGGAATTCTTCTGAAGAATGCCCGTAGGTGCAGGCGTGCCACGGCTCGAGATCAAAAACCGCACCGGCTCTTCCGGCTTCCAAGCGATCGGCGTCACCGGCAACAGGCTACGCATCTTCGATCCCTGCCTTGACGTCGCACCCTTCCCCAGAGCCCATATCCCAACGTAAGAAAGCATGTACTTGTTTTGGCTCTGTCCCACCAGCTGCGTCATGCCTGCCTCTTGTATGCCGCCAGCACTCTCAACAGAAACAAGCCTCGGCTTCGCATTCAGATCCGGGCTACTCCAACTCTTCCATCCTCCCAGTCCAGCGAGCAACGTAAGTCCAACAGTTACCGAGAAGAAGATCACCATAGGACGCAAACTATCCCGCCGCAATTGCACCGTTCGCTTTTCCGTATTCGTCACTACAATCAGCGGAACTATAACCAGAACGAAAAACGAAAGGGCTTCCCAAAATCCCTCCAGCAGACTCCCCCGGCTTTCAATCTGCCATCGCATCAGCCAGCCCGAAAGCCCAGCACCCGTATAGAGCCCGTAGCAATAGAAGACAAAGCCGCAAGGCAGCAGGCACAGCGCAAAGTTATGCAGCCACTTCATCCCCGCCAGTCCTTCTGAAGCCTTCTGGAAAGCTCCGCTACCAATGCTGCTTTGCCAGGCTCCTCAACCCGGTTCACATTCTCTTGCGGATCTTCCACCAGATCATAAAGCTCACGCCCAGCCAGTGTCTGGTCCTTCCATCTCCGCCACTCCACATAGCGATGACGCTCCGTCCGGATCGCATAGCCCATATACTCAACCCCGTCCGGTGCAACCCAAATCCCCTCGCGCAAGAACTGATGAAATACCGCAGCCTTGCCCTTGCGCTTCGGGTTCTGCAAAAGCGGCACAAAGCTCCGCCCCTCCAACTCCGGCGCACGAGCAATCCCGGCCAGCTCACAAAGCGTCGGGTACACATCAACAAACTCCACCATCCCCTGGCACTGCCCGCTCCGATACCCGGGTGCCCGCACAATCAAAGGCACTCGCGCATCCACCTCATAGTTCGTCATCTTGCCCCACCCGTTGTGTTCCCCAAGCTTCCACCCATGGTCTCCCCACAACACAACAATCGTGTTGTCACGCAACCCGCTATCATCCAGCGCACGCAGCAGTCGGCCAATCTGCGCATCGGTGTAGCTGACAGACGCATAATACCCATGCCGCAAGTGACGCGCCTCGGCCTCACTCAAGCTGGCCTCATGAGGCTTCGGGCCCTTGAGAAAATCCTGATACCCACGCAACTCCCGGTTCATGTTGCCAGCCATCAACGGCGCACCCTTCGGCAAAAAAGGATTGGCCGCCATCGGCAGCTTCTTCGGGTCGTAAAGATCCCAATACTTCTTCGGCGCATTAAAAGGTAGATGCGGCCGGTAATAACCCACACCGAAGAAAAACGGCTCCTGCTTGCCCCCGTACTCCTTCAACTTCGCAACAGCAACATCCGTCTGCGCCCCATCGTAATAAGCGTTATCGGGCACATCAGGCGCTTCCGTCGCCGAGTTCTTCAGATACCACTGCCCGTATCGATCAATATGCCGCCCCTCCTGGCCACGAGCAACGATCTCCTTCTTGCGTCGCTCAAGCGCCGCCACCTCCGTCTCGCTCCGGTAAACAGCATCAGGGTCAAACGGGAAGCCGTCAATATGCAGATCGGGCTCGCTATAAGAGGCCGGGTCTGGAAAGCTGTTGTGAAAGATCTTCCCAATCTCCGCTGTCCGATAACCACTCTCGCGAAAACGTTGCGGCAGCGTAACGGCGTTAGGCGTAGTCTGCCGAAACGGCGTCTTCAGATCCCAAACCTTCAACGTATCGGGCCGCAACCCCGTAAGCAGGCTTGCCCGCGACGGATTGCAAACTGCCATCTGACAGTAGGCACGATGGAACACCATCCCGCTAGCCCCAAGCGCATCCATGTTCGGGCTATGAACATGCGGCGCACCATAGACACCAAACTCAGGCCTCAGATCATCGACGGCAATAAACAGGACATTCGGGCGTCGCTTCGCTGCCGACAATCCACCGATTCCCAAACTTGCAAGAACAGCTCGACGCGTCATCATTGGTCTTCGAAGAATGCCACATACTCATTCGCTCCGCAATGCCTCACTCGGCGCAACAGCGAGAGCTCTGCGAGCCGGCGGCATTGACGCCAGTACCGCTGTAGCGGCAAACACAGCGACGGCACCCGCATAAGCCAGCGGGTCCAGAGCGCTAATCCCATACAGCTCCTTGCGCAAGAGCTGCGCCACCACCGTCGCCGCACCAACTCCAACACCGAGCCCACCAACCACAGGCCACGAAAACTGCCGCAACACACTCACCAGAATGTGCCCCCGCTTGGCCCCAAGCGCCATCCGGATCCCGATCTCTTTCGTCCGCTGCGACACCGCAAAAGCAACTTGCCCAACCACCCCAATTGCAGCCAGCAGCAGAGCCACCAGCCCAAGTGCACTCACCGCCATAGCCGACTGCCTCACTTGCTTCACCTGTCGATCAAACGAACTCTTGAGGAACTGCACTTCTGGCACAACCTTGGGGTCGATACTCTTGGCAATCCCTGCAATCTTGGTGCGCAACGCATTAAGGTCACCACTCGATCGAACCAGCAGCGCGAGCGACGGCGCATCTTCACTACTCGAAAGTTGATACAACTCCATCGCTTCCGGGTCGCTCATCGAAACGATCCTCGCGTCCCCAACCACGCCAACCACGCGATGGTCGATTGCTTTCCCAGCCGCATCCCTGGCTCCCAGATTGTATGGCTTGCCAATCGGGTCTTCCCCAGGCCACATCCTGCGTGCCAGAGACTCGCTAACCACCGCCCCATACTGATCCCCTGCCTGCAGCAGCCGGCCCAGCCTCAACGGGATCTTCATCGTCCTAAAGAACTCAGGCTCGACACGCAACATGTATATGTCGATAAACGAGCCTTCGTGCTCAACGTGCGCACGTCCGACATTCCTGCGCCCCAACGGTGCAGTACCTGTCAGTGCCAGCGAACCCGTCCCCGCCAGCCGGTCCTTCATCGTCCGGAAATAGTTCTCTGCCGCCGCAGTCGAATAGCCATACGTCTTCAGATCGGGATCCACGGCCACAACCTCTTCATACTCAAAGCCCGGGTTCACGGCAAGCACATGATTCAGCGCCCGCACCAGCAACCCCGACACGATCAGCAGCACGCAACTGGCCGCTATCTGCGCTCCCAGCAGCACACCCCTCATTTTCCCCGTCTTCTGCTTGGCCAGTTGAATCGCCGGGCTCAACCCAAACACCATTGCCGCAAGAAAACCCAGCACAACAGCGAAACCAATCACCCGCCAGTCCGCTGAGACCTCCAGCCACTCGGGTGCCTCTGTGAGTCTCAACAGAATTCGCATAGCCGCATACGCCAGCATCAGTCCTGCCACCATCCCCATTCCAGCCAGCAGCAGACTCTCCGTAAACAGTTGCTTCACCAGCCGCCCACGGCCCGCCCCAATATCCCGACGGATCGCCATCTCGCGCTGCCTCGCCACTCCACGTGCCATCAGAAGCCCGCCAAGATTCCCACAAGCCGCAACCAGAATCAGCAGACAAAGCGTCGCTCCAAGAATCAGTACCGGCATCATTTCGTCTCGCACTTTCAAGGCATAGCCTCCAGCCTCACTCGTGATCCGCTCCTGCTCCCAGAAATCATCCGGATGCTGCTTGCGCAATTCCGCCGTAAGCGCCTGCAACTCCTGAGCCGCAGCAGAGCGGTTCCCGCCTTCCACAATCCGTCCATAGCATTCAATACCCGCCGCACCCTTGGCAATCACGCCCTTGGTGCCCGTCGAGTATTGAGTCAGCAGCGTACTCCCACTCACGTAAGTAGGTTGATCTTCCAGCCGCAACCACGCCGCCGGCGCCTCCATACTCAACCCGCTAAACTGCTTTGAACTCACCCCAATCACAGTCGCAGGTGTCTGATTCAGCAGAATGCTTTTCCCCACGATCGACGGATCCCCACCAAAGCGCCGCTGCCAATACCCATAGCTCAGCACGGCCATTCCAGCCTCTCTTGCCCCGCCAAAGCTCCGCCCCATCTGCATGCCAGCACCCAATTCGGTAAAGAAATCCGCATTCACAAACTGCACTGGCGAAGCCTGCGCCTCATCGTTGATCCGCAGCGAATTACGGCTCACCCCAATCCAGCCGCTCACGGTCTTTGCATTCCTGCGATAGAACTCAAACGCCGGATAAGCGATAGCCGACGATGCACTGTCCTGCGCCTCCCTCTGGAATCGCAACAGCGACTGAGCGTCTCGCACGGGCAACGGCCGCAACGCCACCAGATTGAAAAAGCCAAAGGCCGCAACGTTAACCCCAATACCCACAGCCAGCATCAACACTGCCATCACCGTAAAGCCTGGACTAGCCGAGAGCTTCCGCAAGCCATACTTCAAGTCCTGCTGCAGATCGTCAATCCAGGTCCAGCCCCAGCTATCTCTCACCTCTTCACGCAAACGCAGCGGGTTCCCAAACGGCACCCCATCAGAGGCCGCCGCCATCTCACGATGAAACTCCATCTCATCGGCCAGCTCTTGATCCAGTCTCTTCCGGTTCAGCAGGTAATGAATCTTGCGCAGCATCTTAAGCCCCCTTCAGCACAGTCTGAATCGCCAAACTCACCTGTTCGTAAGCCGCCAGTTCCGCATCGAGTTGCTTCTGCCCAGCCTTGGTCAACTCATAAAACCGCACTTTGCGATTGGTTTCAGATACACCCCACTCCGCACTCACCCAACCCTTCTGCAACATCTTCTGCAGGGCAGGGTAGAGCGAACCCTCTTCCACCTTCAGTACATCTGAAGACAAAACATGAATCCGTTGCGCGATGGCATAACCGTGCAAAGATCCAGATCGCAGCACACGCAGGATCAAAAGTCCTAGCGCTCCAGAAGGCATTTCAATTCTAGGCATAGTGTATCTAGGTGTAGTATGCCGATGCCTGTGCTTGTTGTCAACCCCCGATTCACGCTACCCTTAAGGCCACATGCAACTCCATCAGGCAATGCTCTACGTCAAAGACTTCGAGCGCGCCGTTCACTTTTACGAGGAGCTGCTCGGCCTTGAAGCCAACCCCGATACCCGCACAGACAACTGGGTAGAATTCCCAGGCCTCTCCCTGCACGCCATCCCCCCACACATCGCGGACGAAATCGAAATCGCCGATCCCCCAGAGCCGCGTGAAGACTACCCAGTCAAACTGATCTTCGCAGTAGATAACGTGGAAGCCGAATTCGAGCGCCTCGGCGCACTAGGCGTAGAAGTCCAAATGCGCCCTTGGGGTGCCTGCGATGTGCTGGACCCCGAGGGCAACATTCTCCAAATCAGCCTACTGCCCCTGGCCAAGTGAGTAACCCGCGACACCGTCAAAGGTGCACAGGTTTTCTGTCTTGATCACATCCAGCTTGGTATCGCTCAGCCGCAGCAGCAACTCCGCCACTTCGCGGTGTTGAACCGTCACGCCCTCGGCCTGAAACCGGCAGCGCCAGTGATCCGTGCAGAAGGTTTCCGGAAATCCATTCGGCCACACCTTTACCCCTCGATTGGTGATCATCACCAGTTTTAGCGAACCCTTTTCTGCAGATTGCAGTTGCGCAGCCAACTCACCGGGCTCCTCTCCTGCCCAGTGCACAAAGACGTCCACTCCGACAATCTCCTTCACTGCAGGAGGCCGTCGCTTTACGTGGATCATGGGTGCCTTCTCGCTGGCTGCAAAATTGGCAACTCGCAGTTGCTGCGGCTTCTGCCCCAATCTGGCAATCACAGCATCGGCAAATGCCGCGGTCCCCACCAGTTCACGACTCGCGAGTTCATCATAAATATCAGCCGTATGAACTCCGTCTTCGATGGTGCGCAGCAGGGCATTCTTGACTTTGCTCGCCACCTCACCCTGGCCCATGTGAACCAGCATCAAAACAGCGCCCTGAATCAGCCCTGAAGGATTCGCAATATCCTTGCCCGCAATGTCAGGAGCCGAACCATGAATCGCTTCAAACATCGCAATCTTGTCGCCGATATTCGACGATCCCGCCAGCCCGACAGACCCGGCAATCTCCGCTGCCACGTCAGACAAAATGTCCCCGTAAAGATTGAGCGTAACGATTACATCAAAGCGCTCCGGATTGTTGGCCAGACGCGCCGCTCCGATGTCAACGATCATGTGTTCTTTGGCGATCTCGGGATACTCCGCTGCCACCTCATCAAAGATCTTGTGAAACAACCCATCGGTCAGCTTCATGATGTTGTCTTTGGTGAAGCAGGTCACCTTCTTCCGGCCATGCTGGCGGGCATATTCAAAAGCGAAGCGGATAATCTTTTCCGTGCCAGGCCGCGTGATCAGCTTTAGACACTGATAAACCTCATCGGTCTGCCGGTGTTCAATTCCGGCGTACAGGTCTTCTTCGTTCTCGCGAACGATCACTACATCCATCCCCGGATGACGGGTCTTGACGAAGGGAAAGTAAGCCTCCACCGGCCGCACGTTGGCAAAAAGCCCGAGCGTCTTGCGGATCGTCACATTCAAACTCTTATACCCACCGCCTTGCGGAGTCGTGATCGGTGCCTTCAGAAAAACACTCGTCCGCCGCAGAGACTTCCACGAATCCGGTTCGATCCCCGAAGCGAAGCCCTGCTTGTATACAGACTCCCCGATCTTGATTTCTTCGATATCCAGTTCAGCTCCAGCTGCCTTGAGAATGCGCAGCGTCGCCGTCATGATCTCCGGGCCAATCCCGTCGCCCATGGCCACGGTTACGGCTGTCAATTTATTGCTGGCCAGGCTTTCGCCGGTGGCGGGAAGGGTAAGGGTTGAAGTCATTATGCGGATCTCCGTTTCACGACTCTAAATATACGACAAATAAGTCGTACGTTGCAAGTCGTATAATTCGACAATGGCAACTGAATGGACTTTCCTCACCAACTACAGCCATGTCTTGCTTTCGATCGCGGCCGCCCCGGATCAAACCATGCGCGAAGTTGCCATAAGTGTAGGCATCACAGAACGCGCCGCCCAGCGCATTCTGGCAGACCTGATCGATGCCGGATATCTCGAATCCGAGCGTGTCGGCCGTCGAAACCGCTACAAGGTCAATGGTTCTTTACCCCTCCGCCACCCCTTGGAGCAAGGCAATCCTGTCAGCACCCTTCTTGCTCTACTCGGCCCTGACGGAACCGCATTTGCTTCTACTGAAACAGCGCCATCAGCGCGTCGGCGAAGATCCGCATCCCCCGCGCGTCAGGGTGGTTGATCGCATTCAGCATCAGCGTGTTGTAAGGAATCCCCTGTCTCCACAACCGTCCGTAGCGCAGGGACGCATCCGCCAGTCCCACATCATGTTTTGCTGCAAACCTGCGTAGCCCCAGCACATAAGGCCGCGGGTCTTCGTCGATATCCCGCTCCTGTGTTAACCCCATCCAGTCCGGCCGCACATAGTGAGGCGTCAGAATAATCCACTCAGCGCCAATCTCTTTGAAATCTGCAAGCAGCTTACTGTAGCGCTCCTCTACCTGCTCAGGCTTCAGCCCGGCATCGTTCACAAACTCAGACACAATCAGGTCAGGCTTCACTCCCAACACGGTTTCGCGATAGTTATGAACGCTGCCTGGGGGCTCGGCCAGATAGCTGCCCGTATTGCGTCCGCCCCAGGCCTGCGTCATCAACTCAATCTGCGCTTTCGGAAAGCGTTCCCGCAAACGAGCCACAAATTGTTCCTGCCATCGCTCCGTGCTCTTGTTTGCGAGGTAAGCCCCATCTGTCACACTGTCACCCCAGGCAAGAATCCGCAACTTCTCCCCAGCCTTCAGCCGCTCCATCACGCGTTTCACCGTTGCACTCATCGCAATAGGCACCTCTGGATAAGCCTGCTCCGTCACAGGAAAAAGATGAGCCGCCTCGAGCTTCGAAGTCATGCCAGACAGATAGACTGTCCCAAGCGCACGCTCACCCTGCTGAAGTTCCGGCCTCGCCGGTGCGGCTGCCCGCTCGTCTCCCTGGCGCAACACCACCTTGCCCGCGTTATCAACAACCACCAAATCCAGACGTTGCCGCGTGTGTCGGTAGCTCGCGTAAACCGCCTGCCCCTCTTCGATCTTGCCCCCGGCGAGCCGTCCAAACGTTCCCCAGTCCAGATCCACTTCGTAATCGACACCCCTGGTAAAGAGCGAAGCCTCCGCCTCCGGCCCCGCACGTAGGGAAAAGCTCTCCCTATCAATCAGGTGAGGACTCGTAGTTTCCTGAGCTCTCACCCCCATCAGTTGCGCCCCCTTTACCCAGCCACCGGCTTTCGGGTTAAACACCGGAATCCCTACATGCTTCTCCGCCTGGATTGCGATCCACGAAGGCGGTCTTACTGGAAGTCGTGTACTTCCCACCTGCACCTCCCAATCACCCGTGATCGTGAAGTTTACAGGTGCTTGTGAGAAGGCGGCCAGCAGAACCGGGAGCAGCCCAAAGGTCAACATCCTCAAAGTCTATGCGAACTCTCGCAGAAGGTCCATCTCAACACTAAGAGCCCGCGCGATTTCAGTATTCGTCAGCGTCGAATCCCCAGGAAAGGCCCTGTAGATTCCAATCGCCAGCAATGCAATTTCAGACGGGTTATAGGGAATCGAATCCGGTGGAAACAGATCGCGATTCTGGCAAAGAAAAGCCGCTGCCGATTTCAGCCGCGCCTCCTCTTCCTGGCTCTCGGCAGACGCATGCTCGAATACCCACTGGGCAACTCTCTTTGCGATCTCTGGTTGCCTCTTCAAATCCACTGCCACCCCGGTTGCCGCAAACACCCGGCAATCGTAATCCCGGCACGACTGCGGGCGGGCGTCATAGATGGAGCATTTGTTGTCAACCAGCATCGGGCAATGCCCCTGTTCGTTGAAGCCCATCGTCAGGTGCCCCTCAGGCTGCCAGGGTGCATGAAATAGGATCTCAGGCGGGATCCGCTTAAGTGCCCCAATCTCTTCCGGTCCGATATGAATAAACATCGAAGACCGGCAGCAGGCATTACACGTCCCACAAGGTACATCTGCTGATACAAAATCCGATTCCACCCAGATAGAAAAACTCCCGGCCGGGACACGCACAGGTTCACCAATCACACTGCCTAGAATAACGCCCCGCCAACTATTCCTGCCTCAGAACTTCGTAATGCAACGTGTAGTGGTGTTGCTTGCCTTCCTTGCGAATCTCAAGCTTCCCCGAAATGCCTGCCAACTCCCCACTCCCCGATCCAGGCGTAATCACCACCTGGATCTCCATACAACCGGGCGACATCACGCCGCTATGCTGCATCACAAAGCCCCCAGCCCGGCCGTCCAGCTTACCCGTAAACCGCTCCAGCGCGACATAGCCTCCAGACGGACTACTGCCATCACTCGAAGCCATCATCTCCACACGGCTCGTTCCCTCCATCGCTCCCGCAAAAGCTTTGTCGAGCGAGAGCCTTACAAAATCTCCTTCCACCGGCGGGCCAGCAGGCGGCAACATTTTCACTTCAAAGGTTCCGATGGCGATACTGGACATTCTGACTTTCTCCTTGATTCGAGCATTATTTTCAGGGGCCTGAGCTAGCAGCAAGGCAAATCCCGATCCGATTGCTATGGTTAGAACATTCATTGCTCAGCTAAGAATAGCGGTAGAGAAAAATGGTCGATAGGAAAAACGCGTCAACCGCCGGCAAGGCCCGCGGAATTCTAAAAACACCTCCTGCTCAAGGAGCCTTTCACCATGCCCGCATCCTCCCCTCATCCGAATTGTGCCCCTGGATCCAGCACTATTGGTTGGTGGAATGGAAGCTCGATGCATCTCAGCAGCAGACCATCGAAACACTCCCTCATCCCAATGTCCACCTTGTCTTCTCATCCGAGGACGGCACTGCCTTGGTCCAT
>JBIPMY010000362.1:0-6310 GCA_044376335.1 Bryobacter sp. | reverse complement strand
GCAACACTTACAGCACTGATCAGAATTCTCATTGGATATACACCGATTTCGTTTGCCATTGCGAGAACAGAAGCAGCCCACCATCCAGGCCCGATCCACTGAAAGGCACCGCCCGGCTCAGCGGAACAATCCCGATCCCAAGCATCGCCAGAGATCCGTCTGGCCGTCCAAACGATTCCGGCAAATTGGACATCAAATCCGGAGAAAGCTGAATCGTGTCGACACCGGGAGCAGCCAGACAAGTAATCGCGGTGGTCGCATTGTGCACCGCAGAATAGGCCACCAAAGAAAGCTCACTGGTGGCATTAAAGTCATTCGGGGTGAACTGAATCCGCGTATTCACATTACGCCGGATTCGCTCAAGCAAAGCCCGCCCACCCCAGGCAAACAGATTCGTGAGGTTCGGCTGCACACTCACTTCGCCCACTGTGCCATTAAAGCTGAGCGTAGTCGCATTCGGGAAATCCAGCTTCAACAGCCCCACCCCATCGTTGGCCCGTAAGCTCCCCACGACGGCCGAATATCCAGCCTGCGGCACCAGCGTTCGCGGGATCTCAGCCGTACCGCTGAAGCTGGTACTCAGCCGCAAAACAGAACCCGCATCGAGAGAACTCGACGCCGGCAGGCTTCCCCGTAGCGCAGCACCTTTCAACAGGTTTCCACTCGCCTGCTGCACCATACAAGTCCCCGGAGGCGGATAAGAAAACTGGGGATCAAAGGCAAAAGGCGAAGGCTCCCGGTTCCAGAAATACGCTCGCACAGCCTCCGTCGTATTTTGCTCAGTAGTCGTGATGTAGCTATCGATCTGATGCAGCGTCCGATCCATCATCACCATCCCCTGACGCCGCGAACTCCGAATCAGATTGGTAAACGGATTGAAGTTGTCGCTACACCGCGCACCGGCTGTATTTGCAATCGCCATCGTCACTGTATTCGAAACCGTGTTCCCGGCCTTGATCCTCAAAGGGACATAGCACCCAAGCGGCGCATCCTCAGGCACCCGAACCACAATCTGGTCCACCCCGGCGCAACAAGGACTACGGCCCCCGTAAAGCTTGATCGCATCTCGCTCGCCAATCGTAACCGTCAACGGAATCTCCAGGTTCTGCGCGGTAGGTGCGATGTTATCGGCAAAAGGAGCACGCCCTAAACCCGTCGCCCAAATCGTGATCACCTGCCCTCGGGCAGCTGAACTATCCAGAGAATTCACCGGCTGATCGCTCTCGGAATTGAAATTCTGCACCACCCCGGGCCCAAAGCCGCCAGAAGAAATCGCAAAAATCCCCGGGGCATTATCAACCACTTCAATCGGCACAGGGGCACTAATACGCCCTCCAAAGCTCACCCGCAAGGCACCCGGACCAAGCGGCGCATTCGAAGGCAAAATTGCATTGATCTGATTGAGCGAAACAAAAATCGGAATCGCCGACACACTCGTCCCGCCCTGAGTCAGAGTAAGATTCACTCCGTTAAAACCAGGAAGCAACGGAAACGCACTCACCGTAGCAGGTGTCGATGGCCCGATGTTCGAACCAAAAACAGTAAAGACACTCCCACGAGCAATTCCGGCATTCGGCAAACCGGGCGGTGCAAGACTGGCCGCATTCAAAACACCGCGAGAAACAATCACGGGCTGTGTCGCAAACTGCCCCAAAGCCAGCATCGGCAGGATAACAAGCGGAGCAAAACGTAGAAGCATCAATCCCTAATCTACAATGAGTCCGCACTTTAGCGGCTGGGAACGCTAAACTGGAACTTCCCTCACATGTTGCAAGCAGGAATTGTTGGGTTGCCCAACGTAGGTAAGAGCACGCTCTTTAACGCATTGACCAAGTCGCGCAAGGCGATGGCAGCGAACTATCGCTTCTGTACCATCGAGCCCAACGAAGGCATGGTGACCGTTCCCGATGAACGTCTCGCCGTCCTCAGCAAGCTCTCTGGCTCGGAGAAGCTGATCCCCGCTGTCTTCCAGTTCGTCGACATCGCAGGCCTCGTCGCAGGCGCAAGCAAGGGAGAAGGCCTCGGCAATCAGTTCCTCGCCCACATCCGTGAAGTCGACGCGATCGTTCAAGTCGTCCGTTGCTTCGAGAACTCCAACATCGAGCACGTCATGGATACGGTCGATCCCGTGCGCGACATCGAGATCATCAATACCGAGTTGCTGCTCGCCGACATGGACAGCATCGAGAAGCAAAAGGGCAAACTCCAGAAGCTGGCCCGCAGCGGAGACAAAAAGGCCGCAGCCACAATCGACCTGATTGCCCGGCTTGAGCCCCACCTCTCAGACGGCAAATACGCCGTCACCCTCGATATGTCGCCAGAAGAAAAAGCTCTCGCCAAGCCCCTTTTCCTGCTCACCAACAAGCCCACCATCTACGCTTGCAACGTGGCCGAAGGCGATCTCGCCAACCCCGAAGCCAACCCCTTCGTTGGCAAGGTTCGCGAATATGTCGCCACCCACCACGACACCAGTGCTGTCGTAGTTTCCGCCGAGATCGAAGCAGAACTCGTCATGCTGGCCGCAGAAGAAGCCGCAGAATACCTAGAAGGCCTGGGAGTCACCGAAAGCGGAGTCGGCAACCTGATCAAGGAAGCCTACCACCTGCTCGGCCTCCGCACCTATCTCACCACCGGCGTTAAAGAAACCCGCGCCTGGACAATCCACGCCGGCTGGAAGGCGCCGCAAGCCGCAGGCGTCATCCACTCCGACTTCGAGAAGAGCTTCATCTCTGCCGACACAATCGGCTTCGAAGAACTGGTCGCCCTCGGCAGTTTCGCCAAAGCCCGTGAAGTCGGCAAGCTCCGCACCGAAGGCAAAGAATATGTCGTTGCCGACGGCGACGTAATGGAATTCAAGACCTTCGTCTAGCGCTTGGCCGCTACGCGCACTTCCACGTCATCAGGAGTCCCCGGGTCGGCACAAGCCGTAAAGCGGAACTTCTTGTCATAGCAAATCATCAGCTCTGAAAATCGATTGCCGGAAACAACGCGCACTTGCGTATGTTCGGGCTTCAGACCCTTCGATTTGTTGGCATCTACAATAATCTTTCGTATGGCGCCCGCACGAGTCATTCCGCCTCGCAGGTCAGGCAACACCAGGTTCTTGTAAAGCGCTTCCACCTGATCGAGATAGGCAGCCGCATTCGGCCAGGCACAAGTACCGTGCTTCACCCACTCATCCTGAATCAACTGCGCCCCGGGCATCGTGCAGAGGTGCGGCTTGATCGTAGTTGCTGGCAGGATCTCGGGCGCTTTGCAGTTCCGCGGATGCTCATCATTCCGTCTCGCCTTAGCAGACTGCGGCCAAAGCCCATGCACCACAAATCCAAAACGATTCTCACTGCACTGCCAGCTATTTCTCGGGTTCTGCCCAGCCGGCGAATTGCAAAACTGCGGCGACCAGCTGATCGCCAAGCCATGATAATCAACCGCAATATCCTTGTTCTTGTAGTCCACCTTTGTGGGACGAGTGGAAGGGACATTCCCCGGTATCACACACTGCTGCCCCAGGGCACTCACTGCAAATGCAAATAAAACAAAACGACGCATGATTGTCATCCTAAACGATGTACGCTTCCTTCGAGCACAAGCACGCTCGATCCCCCTACCTGCACCTGATCTACAGATCCATCTCCGGCCTTCACCGCCGACAACAACAACTCACTCGGCCGCCCCATCAGATGCCCCTGCTCCATTCTTACGGTCTTGCCAGACCCGGCGATCCCAAACTTGGCAAGATACGCCGCAGCACAGCCTGCCGCAGATCCGGTGGCAGGATCCTCAAGTCTCGGCGTGATCTTCCGGGCATGAACCGTGCTGCCCTTCTCAATCGTGTCGCGAGTCAGCAAATAGATCCCCCGCTGCACATCCCCTTTGGCGAAATACTCGGTCAGCGCTGCCCAGTTGTACCGAACGCCCTTCATCGCCGCCATTGTCTTCACCATCACGATCAGATTCGGCCGCCCCGTCGATACATTCTGAATCGGGTACCCTGCATCCAGGTCCTCAACCTTCAACCCCAACATCGGCGCGATCACAGCCGCCTCATGCGTCTCACGAAACTCAGGTTTCTGCTGCAGCATCATTGCAGTCGATCCACTAAATGTCACCGGAATCGCCCCCTGCGGCACGTTCACCATCACCGTCTTCTCCGAAGGGTTCCGCCGCTGCAACGCAAACGCAGTCCCCAGAACCGGGTGCCCGGCGAAGGGCAACTCTTGTGTCGCAGTAAAGATCCTCACCTTGCGATCCTTCGTAACAAAGGTCGTCTCCGAGTGATTCATCTCGCGAGTCAGCGCAAACATCTGCTCCGTCGTCAGCCCATCGGCGTCGAAGAAAACCCCCAGCGGATTCCCGCCAAAAGGCTTCGCGGTAAACACATCCCAAACCTCATAACGCAAGGCCCGGGCCCCAACCTGCATCGCCACGCCTTCAATCAAAGTTCGCCTGCTCAACATAACTATTCAGACCCTTTCACAAAAGGCGACAGCGACACCCGCACACCCGCCTTCAAACTCTTCACAAACTCGAGCGACAAAATCCCACCTGAATCCGTCCGTGCCTCTTCGAGCTCATGGTCGTCAATCTCGACATCATAGATGGCATTGGGCCGCAGCCCAATCAAGTACCACGATTCACGATCGGTCCCCGTCAACTGAAACTGAATCGGCTTGAGTAAATCTTGGCCGCCCACCAGAATCGTCGCGCCACCCATCTCCACCGGCGGCGTCGCCGGCGACACCTTCAAAACCTTCCGCTTGCCATCCTCAAACAGCTGAATCTTCCCGTCGTAATAACAAAGAAAGCGCGCTTCTTCTTCCCAGTGATTGCGAATGAAGAGCATCCCCTTCCGCTTGTCGTGATACGAATTCGGCAGGTGGTGATAGGTCAAGCCAGGCTGATACGGATTCGCCCACAAAAATTCATAAGGAATCCCCAATGCCGAACGCAGCAAATACCGGTCCTGCATCAACCAGCCTTGCAGCGATTGCGCCAGCTCGGCATTGTTGTCCAGCGACACCAGCGACAACTCGGCAGACCTCAACATCGTCGCCAGCGTCAGATCCGGCTCACCGTCACCGGTAAAGAAGGCTACGCGAAACTCATTGTCCGGCCCAGGATAGGCTGCCGGATAATAGCCCAACATCTGCGTCAGCGGCAGATCGATAAAGAACTGCGGCGAATCCTGCCTCAAATCGATCTCCAGATTGTCCCGCACCACATGAAGCAATTCGAGCAGCGGATACAACTGATCGGGCTTCACCGGCATTGCCTGCTTCAGCCCCGGCGCAATCTTGGTCCGCCAGTGCGTAACCGTCTCCCGCAACACCCGTTCTGACAGCGCAGCATCGAGATCCGCAATCGCCAGCGCTACGAAAGCCCGATCTCGCAACGAGCGAAAATCCGTAATCGCCGGCACAGACTTCTGCAGCTTCTCACCCAACGCTTTCGTCTGCCCTTCGGCAAGCGACCCCGCACACCAGTCATAAACGATTGCTTCCTGCCGCAAATCCCCCTGCTTGGATTTCACCAGCCACGCGTACGCATTGTTGCAATGCACCGGGTTGCTGCTAATTCGACTGGCCAGCGCAAGCGCAAAGCCCGCCTCCGGCATCGCAACCCCATTAGAGATGTACGTGTCGAATTGCTGGTAGCGAATCGTCTGGCGCTCCCGCTCCCGCGTCAGCAGCCTCAGTCGTGACGGCCGCAGAAGCAGCCGCGGTGCCTCTGTATAGGTTTTGTAGTTTTCTTCGCTCGCCGTTTGCCCGAGCATCATTCCGCAGGCCAACAGAATCAGAAGCCACTGCATTGTTCTATCAGTGTGTCACAGCGCTACACAGACGTGTCCAGATTGCCGCGCCGCTCAACCTAAGCCATCACAAAGCCTATTGTTTTCAATAGAATCTTTTTGTGCAACAGTGGCCCTAGATTTGCTATCTTAGCTAGTGAATTGATGGAGTACCTTTAAAACCTGCCCTCTGATGCAACTGGCAGGCGGTAAAGCGAGCGGGTCCAAAAAGACTTGCGTGCTTGCGGGAGTCGGGATCAGTATTTACGAACCGCTCACTCATCCGTTATGCGGTTGCACCAGAGGGGATTTTTATGTCTTCAATCAATTGTAAAGAGATTTTTACATGGCCCTAAAGATGCTCACGAATGTTTGAGCCCTAGGCCAAAAACTTTGAAACGAAGTCTTCGTTTCCCGGATCTTTCAATATTGTGTTCTCTACAGTCGGAGTACCGGCAATGCAGATAGCTGTTGGATGAAGGGTTGAATTAGGACGCGGGCCTTTGTCCAGCAAGATGGCGG
>JBIPMY010000062.1:0-19189 GCA_044376335.1 Bryobacter sp. | reverse complement strand
TAAAGTTAGGCCTTCCGCGAATCTCACCCTATCCAATCTCGCTGTCCAGCCAAAAATGAAATCTGCCCAGCGATATACCTATCTCCTTGAGCTACAGCAACTTCAATCAATTCCATCCACCATCCCAACTTCTTCAAATTCCTAGAAATTCCTTTTGGGACAGGTCGACCACTCGCGTCCTACAGTTTTGACAAAACACTAGAGCTATGGGATGAACATGGCATATGCGGACCGCTATTGAGTTATCCGATGAGTTGATGCGCCGCGTAAAGCTGGAGGCAGCCCGTGAAGGCAAGAGCATCCGAGCGTTCTTCGCTGCCGCTTTGGAGCTGAAGCTCAACGGCGGCACGGCAGTCGCGCGGGTGCGTCGGGAGCCTCCAACGGTAGGCACAGCAGATGGCCCTAGGATTCGGGTCTTTTCGAGCGAAGAACTGGACGAACTCCTATTCGGTTGATTGCATCCCCATACTTCAAAGCCAATAAGCCGATTTACCCTGCGAGCCAAATGGCTACAATCAAAGTGTTATGGTCAGACAGCTTGAAGCCGTTTTCGAACATGGAATTTTGCGCCCACTTGAGCCGCTAACCTTGCTCGAAAACCAACTCGTGCGTCTAACAATCGAATCGCAAACGATTCCGCAAAGTGGAAACCCCTCCGGCAATCGTCCCGCTCCGGCCAACGAGCGGCGTGAAGAATTTCTCTGGCTCGCCAATGAATCGAAACCATACGCAGGCCAATGGGTTGCCCTTGATGGCGGCAAGCTGATTGCCCATGGCGCCGATCTTGCAACAGTCAGCGCCGCAGCCCGAGCTGCCGGAGTCGCCCGCCCACTGCTGACTCATCTCCCTCTCGAAGGCGAGCTACCCTTCGGCGGTTGGTAGCGATACATCAACTTGCATTCACACGCATCCACTCTTACGCTGGACGCGATACAAGCATCACCCTGCCCGTCGTTCTGAGGTCAGGGGAAATCTACGTCGATCTTTTAGCCAGCCTGGATACCGGTGCCTCCCACTGCTTGTTTGAAAACGCTTACGCTACCATCCTCGGGCTCGATCTCACCGGCGGGATCCTCACAAGATTCCAAACCGCTAACAGCAGCTTCGACGCCTACGGGCACGAGATCGAAATCGACGTGCTCGGTATCGTCAATCATTCACTCGTGTATTTCTTCACCGAGCCCTCAATTCGAAAGAAAGTCTTGGGCCGCGGCGGCTCGTTGGATCGCGTGCGCTTAGGCTTGATCGACTATGATTGATCACTTTACTTGGCCGAATACGATCACAATCCAGATTGATTGCTCCCTCGGGCCACCGTGATCGAATCCCCGCCCATCCCACGCTTCTCCAACAGAAGCCGCAACCCCAAATGTCCCCGCAACCCCCACCCCCACACTGGAACCTCATAGCCACCGCCCTCCCCCTAACCGCCCTCCTCATCGCAATCATAGCCCTCCGCACCAGCCCCACCTCAGACTTCGCCACCCGCCTCGGCGGCCTCTTCAAAGCAACAATCCTCTGCGGCCTCATCGCCCTATTCGGCGAAGCCGCCGCAATCCTCGCCCTCTATCGCAACGAGCGCCCCACATGGCTCTCCCTCCTAGCCGCCCTCATCAACGCAGCGATCCTCCTCCCAGCCCTCTACCTCATCGCGAGGATGGATTGGGATTAGCCCCACACCGCCGCATCCGCGCCGCAAAGTCCCCCAGAAACTCCTCCCGCCACCGGTTCACCGTCTTAGCCCCCGGATGCACCCCCTCTGCCACTGCCGGATCCACCTTATCAATCCACCAATTCGGATGCCGCAAAGACGCAACCCCACTACGCGGAACTGCCGTAAACTTCCCACCCCACCCATCCATCCCCTGAAAGCTACTCTCAATCGAGTAACTCCAAACCTTCGCATCCCTCGGTGAAAATCGAAACCGCAACACCCCTTCCTCCACCGACACAATCGCCGGTACCCGCCGGTCAAACATCACCTTCACCCTATCCCCGGCCCCAAACCCCACCGGCAACGGCAGCGCAAACTCAACCACCCCAAACACCTCCACCTGGTCCTCCTCCGTAGTCAACCGCTCAAACACCGAATCCCGCCCATCCCAAATCCTCTGGTATTGCCCACCCCATCCAGCCTTCGATGGGTCACTCGGGTCCCCATGCAACAGATAACTAACCGACGGGCTATCCCCCATCTTGATCGTCCCCTTCAACTGCGTCTCAAAGAACTCCCCCAGCGCCCCAAACGGCGCAATCCTCTGCCTCACAAACTCCCGGTTCCCCCACTCCCCCGCCTGATTCCCACCCGTAAACCAGCCCCGATAAGTCGCATTCGATTCAATCATCCACAGCTTCGGATGTTCGCGCTCTACATAGTGATAAGCATCAACACTCCACATCTTGTTCGGGCCACCGATAAAGTAAACGCGCAACTTCGGCAGGATATCCGGAGCATCGTGCAACGCCTGCGCAAGATCCTCAATCCCACCCCAAACCAGCACATAGAGCGGACGCGAATCCCGCCGCCGCGCACAGCGAACAATCCACTCTGACCCAGCAGTAGGTGATCCAAACCCTGCACGCCCAGGAGCCTCCAGCGCCCCCTGCTTTGAAATCGCCTTCAGCCTCGCCGGCGTCGGATACCTCGCCGAAGCCTTCTTCAGTGCTGGATAATCCACCGCATACCGGTCAATTACTTGATGGATATGCTCCAGTCGCCCTGGCCCATAAGGCGACGAAACAATACCCTCGATATCGAGCACATCCGAGTACAACAGCAAATGCACCATAGACTGAAAGTCATCCGGATCCGTGCCCCCAATATCTGAAGACACAATCACCCGGTGTCGCTGCCCATAAGCCGCAGCCACCATCAAAGCCCCAATAACAAAAACACGAAACAAACTCATAACGCCTAACTGCCCCTATTCCCTAAACATAGATACCAGATTTTCTCCTGCTTAAATCCACACTCCCATCCCTCCCGGGCAGAAGCATTCTTACCATTCCCGGAAATGTTGCGCCTAAATTTCCATTCCCATCAACAACTTCCAGAAATGCCGTTTCGATCTGCTCCACCCCGACTGTTAGCTTCTCAATCGGAGAGAGCCTCTGCTTCTCTCTTGAATTGAATTGAACAGAAGGAAAACACTAACCATGTCCACTCAGGCTCAAATTGATGCCAACAGGCAAAATGCAAAGAAGTCCACCGGCCCAAAGACCCCTGAAGGCCGCGCCGCTTCTGCAGCCAACAGCACGCACGAACGAAGCCAATAGCGACAAACTCTTCAACCAGATGGAGCGCATCCTCAAACCAAAACTGCAACGCGATCGCGTCCTCGCTTTGGACATCCACACGGAAGTCTATCTATACGACAAAATCGTCGATATCCCGGCAACCTTTCCAATGTTCGAAGTCCGCAAAGCCGACCTGTCCAAAACCAGCCCAGGCCTTCTCTCACTTCGACTCATGGCTCTAATGCCAGAGGCCCGTGAAATTGTAGACAAGCACCGGGCCTCAAAAACAGCCAACTAACAAACGAAGCCAACCCGGCCCCAACAGGCCACCGATCTTTGACAACTGAATATTGCTTGGGGATGTGGGTACACCAAAACCACGTTTAAACTTCGTTAGGCACCACATAGGGGGCGCGATAATTCCGCGTCAACATCGCATTTGCCTCAGCATCATTCGGGAACCGCATCGTCGTCGGATCAAACTTCAACTCCCGGCCCAACCGGTGTGAAATATTCCCCAAATGACAAAGTGCCGTCGAAATCGCCGTCTCTTCAATCTCGGCATGCAACAGCTTCGGGTCCCGCGCCCTCACCGCATCAGCGAAGTTCGCGAAGTGATCAAGGTTCGCCGGATACGTAACAGCCGGCTCCGGCTGCTTGTTCCGCCCCAGCGTAATCTTGAAGTCTCCATTCGCCATCAAGTGCATGCTGCCCTTAGATCCAAAGAAATCCCAGGACATCGGCTCAGGCGTATAGAGCCCACGCAACTGCCCAACTATCGAAGACCCATCCGCATAAGTCCACGTAACATTCTGCGTATTCGGAGTCTGCCCTTGATCCTTGTATCCAAACCGCCCTCCGGTCGATCTCACAGAAACCGGCAGCGTCTTCTGCATGCCCCAACGCAACACATCCAGCATATGGATCCCGTTGTTGCCCAGCTCCCCATTGCCAAAGTCCCAAAACCAGTGCCAGTTATATGGCACCAGATTCGCATGATAATCCTGCATGGGCGCAGGTCCCACCCAAAGATCCCAGTTCAGATTCGCCGGCGGCTGCGTCACCGGCTTGAAGCCCAGCGAATCGCGATTTCCGGGGAAGAAGAAATTGCCCTGATAGATATCCCCGATCACCCCGGCATGAAGCAACTCCACCGCTTTGCGAAAAGGCCCCCACCACCGCCTCTGTGTCCCGCCAGCCGCAATCCGCTTGTACTTCCGTGCCGTCTTCACAAGCTGAATGCCCTCAAAGATATTGTGCGAAACCGGCTTTTCAACATAAACATCCTTGCCCGCCTGCATCGCCCAGATCGCTGTCAGCGAGTGCCAGTGATTCGTAGTGGCAACCGTCACCGCATCGATATTCTTGTCCTCAAACGCCCGCCGCATATCGGTATGAATCAGCGGCCGCTTCCCCGTCTTGGCAAAAATTGCTTGCGAAGCCGCCTCCGCCCGAGCCCCATCCACTTCCACCAGCGCAGCAATCTCAAGATTGGCTACCGGCAGCATCTCCTTGATGTGCGCTGTCCCGCGAGATCCAACGCCAACAATTGCAACGCGCAACTTGTCACTGGCCTGAGCCCACGATTGAGATGCCATAGCGGCAGAAACGAGAAAAGATCGACGAACCATAATGCCTTTAATCTTATCCTCTTGGGCTTTGGATCCACCTTCGCCCCACGCTCAATCAAAAGCTGCAAGACCTCCTTCTTGTCCAGTGCTGCCGCATAAACAGGCACCCCCAGCTTGTCCAGTGCATTCGGGTTCGCCCCGGCATCGAGCAATAAACGTACCGGCTCAATCCCCGCCTTGGGGCTGCACTGAATCGCAATCTTCAAAGGAGCCTCGGCATCCCCACGATTCGGATTTGCCCCGGCATCGAGCAAGGCCTTCAAAACAGGCAACTGTTCTGGTGATTTCTGCAGACGCAAGAGTGACAGCTGAATCACTCCGGCTCCCCCCATATGCTGCCCGATATTCGCCGCCGCTGCCGCCTTCTTCACGCCTTCAACGTCGTTTCGCAGTACCGCATCCTGTACGTCCTTAAGGGATACCGGCTCGAACGACATCTGCTGCTGCGCCGCCTCAGGGTGCAATAACTTCAGCATTCCTTGCAGGCCGAGCCCGGCCATCACCAACAGAACCGGGCTCAACACCAGCGATAGCGCAACCAGTTGTAATGCTGCCGATTGTGTCCTGAGAAAAAGAAAGCCAAGCCCCGCAAGCACCAGGCCAGGCGCAAGCAGCATCAGCAGAAAAACCGAAATCGGACTGGTATGTGACGGCCCCGCCGCCGCCAAACCCAAAACGAAAAACAGCAACACCACTGCCGCGTCCAGCGCCATTGCCAGCCAAAAAATCAACTTGAGAAGCATCATCAAATAGCAAAGCGCGACACTTCAACCAAATCGATCAACTCGGGCTTGCACGATTCAGGCAATACTTTGAAGATCCATGGAAATCGGCATCGACAGCTTTATCGCTACCAAAACAACAAGCCCCGCTGAGGCCTCTCTGCGCATGCGTGAATTCCTACTGCGCGTCGAGCAAGCCGATCAGGTCGGATTCGATGTCTTCGGCATAGGAGAGCACCACCGTCAGGAATTCCTCGACTCAGCCCCCAACATGGTCCTCGCCGCCGCTGCTGCTCGCACCAGCAAAATCCGTCTCACCAGCGCCGTCACGGTCTTGAGCGCCATCGATCCCGTCCGTGCCTTCCAAAGCTTCGCGACGCTCGACTTGATCTCCGGCGGCCGCGCCGAAATGGTGGTCGGCCGCGGCTCCTTCATAGAAGCCTTCCCTCTCTTTGGCCTGGACCTGAACGATTACGACCTCCTCTTCACCGAGAACCTCGATCTTCTCCTCACGATCCGCGATAACACTCACGTCCACTGGACCGGCCAGCGCCGCGCGCCCCTCACAGGGCAGGGCGTCTTCCCCCGGCCGGTGCAAGAGAAACTCCCGATCTGGCTCGGCGTCGGAGGCACCCCCAAGTCTTTCGCCCGCGCCGGAGCCCTCGGCCTGCCACTCATGATCGCCATCATCGGCGGCGAAACCCACCGCTTCCGGCCCCTTGTCGACATCTACAGAGAAGCGGGCCGCCTCGCCGGTCACCCGCCTGAGCAACTAAAGGTAGGCCTCCACTGCTTCGGCTATGTCGCGGAATCGTCAAAGAAAGCCGCCGATGAATTCCTCCCCGGCTACATCGAAATGATGGGCAGAATCGGCGAAGAGCGAGGTTGGCAGCCCCCCACCCGCCAGCAGTTCGAAGCCCAAATCGGCCCTCTAGGCGCCTACTTCATCGGCGAGCCGAACGAAATCGTCGACAAGATCCACCGCCACAGCGAAGCCTTGGGAGGCATCACCCGCCTCTCCTTCCAGATGGACGTCGGCGGCTTTTCGCACGATCAACTCATGAAATCGATCGAGCTCATCGGCGCACGATGTATCCTAAACCTCAAGGCCTAACCCAATGAATATGATCCACCGCAAATTGATGACCGCCAGTCTGTTGCTTCAGTTGACAGCCGCAAACACCCCCGCCCAATCCACCGAAGCTGCTCTCGTTACCAAGGCCAAAGGCATCCACGACCGTGTCTTAAAGCTCGATACTCACAACGACATCGACCCCTCGAACTTCACGGCCGATTGCAATTACCTCAAGCGGCTCAACACGCAGGTGAATCTACCCAAGATGGTGCAAGGCGACATGGACGTAGCCTTCTTGATCGTCTACGTCGGCCAGGGCCTCCCCACCGAAGACGAATACGACAACGCCTACAAGCAGGCCATCGAAAAATTCGAAGCTATCCATCGCTTCACTGAAAAGATCGCCCCAGATTCCATGGGCCTGGCCCTGACGCCCGAAGACGTCCGCCGCCTCCACAAGCAAGGCAAGCGAGTCGCTGTCATCGGAGTCGAAAACGGATACCCGATTGGAACCGACATCAAGCGAGTCAAGGAATTCTATGATCGCGGCGGCCGTTACATGTCCCTCGCCCACAACGGCAACAGCCAGCTTGCTGATTCAAACACTGGCGAAGCCACCGGCTATCTCCACAACAACGGCCTCTCCCCTCTCGGCCGCGAAGTGATCGCCGAGATGAACCGCCTCGGGATGATGGTAGACCTCTCACACCCCTCCAAGGGCGCGAACCTCGAAGCCATCCGCCTGTCCAAAGCTCCAGTCATTGCCTCACACTCCAGCGTCCGCGCACTGGCCGATCACAGCCGCAACATGGACGATGAGCAATTGTTGGCTCTCAAGAAGAACGGCGGCGTAATCCAGATCGTCGGCTTCGCAAGCTACGTGAAAGTAGACTCCAAAGAGCGCACTGCAGCCCTCGCCAAAATGCGCACTGATCTCGGCCTGGGCGGAGGCGGCGGCAGAGCCCGCAACACTGCAGGCTTCCGTCGTCCCTGCGCAGTCGAAGAACCCGGAGCGACTCCCCGCAGAACCAGCGGATTCTTGAGCATGCTTCCTGCTGACAAGCGCGCTGAGTACGAAAAGCAGATGGCCGCGATCGACGCAAAGTACCCGCCCATGACCCGCGCCACAGTGAAGGACATGGTCGACCACATCGACTACGCCGTCAAAAAGATTGGCATCGATCACGTAGGCATCTCATCGGACTTCGACGGCGGTGGCGGTATCGAAGGCTGGGACAGCGCCGCTGAAGCTTTCAACGTGACGCTCGAACTAGTGCGCCGCGGCTACACCGAAGAACAGATCGGAAAGATGTGGAGCGGCAATCTGCTCAGAGTTTGGGCAGATGTCGAGAAGGTCGCAAAGAAGAAATAGCGCTACTCAAGATCGAGCATCACTACTGACTTCGGTGGCAACAGCACTTGCAGTACCCCGTTGCGCACTTCTGCGCCTTCAAACTTTACCGGAGTCAGTGCTGCCGGTTTCTCGAATGTGTTGCGGGCGTCCATCGTCGTTGCCGTGATGATGCGGCCACTAACACGAGTTCCCTTCCAGCCGGTGATCTGCAAGCTGACGCTGCGGTTGGGATCGGCATTGGTTAAGCCAGCGTGCACTTTGCCAGCGGCATCCCGAACAGCCGATGCGCTGACGGCTGGGATCGTCCAGGCGTCTTTGTTGTAGAACGGCGATTTCAACTCAACCGGAAGACTCGTCGCATCCTGATAGGCCTTGTAGAGATCAAAGACATGATAGGTGGGCGTCAAAACCATCTTGTCGTCTTTGGTGAAGATCATGGCCTGCAGCACGTTTACCATCTGGGCGATGTTCGCCATCTTGACGCGGTCGCCGTGTTTGACAAAGAGGTTGATGTTGAGCGCAGCAATCAGAGCATCCTGAAGGGTGTTTTGCTGTTGCAGAAAGCCACGGTTGGTGCCGGGTTCAGGGTCATACCAGGATCCCCATTCATCCACGCCCAACCAGACGCGCTTGTTCGGATCGTACTTGTCCATGATGGCTTTATGCCTCACGATGAACTCGTCGAGCTTCAGACTTGCGGCCAGAGTCTTAGCCCAGGCTGCTTCGTCAAAGCCATAAGCGGGGCCCTTCTTGGCCCAGGTTCCGGGTAGCGTGTAGTAGTGCAGACCGATGCCGTCAAACTGCTTGCCGGCATCGCGCATCATCACTTCCGTCCAGTGATAGTCGGAGTCGGATGGCCCACTGGCCATCTTCATGATCTTGACGCCTTCAGGTACCTTGATGAACGTTGAATAGCGACGCGTAACATCAGCGGCATACTCAGCCCGCATGTTGCCCCCGCAACCCCAGAGCTCATTGCCGAGCCCAAAGTAGGGCACCTTCCACGGAGCCTTCCGGCCGTTAGCTGCGCGCTCATCGGCGAGGGTACCTGCCGGTGAGGTCATGTACTCGACCCACTCGGCCATCTCCCGAGGCGAACCGTTTCCGACATTGCCACTGACGTAGGCTTCAGCGCCTACCAGCTCGGCAAAGTCCATGAACTCGTGTGTGCCGAAGGTGTTCGGCTCAGTCACGCCACCCCAATGAGTGTTGATCTTGACGGGGCGCTTCGAGCGAGGGCCCACGCCTTCGCGCCAGTTGTACTCGTCAGCGAAGCAACCACCGGGCCAGCGGATCACGGGCACCTTCAAGTTACGCAAAGCTTGCAGTACATCATTGCGATAGCCGCGGGTGTTAGGGATTTTGGAGTCTTCTCCCACCCAGATGCCACCATAGATACCGTAGCCGAGGTGTTCGGCGAATTGGCCAAAGATTTGGCGGTTCACCTGATAGCCGGGCTTATCGGCCCGGATCACCAGTTCGGCGTTGAGAGGCGTCTGGGCGGAAGCTGCGAGGGAGATCCCAACGAGCAAAGCAACTGCGTAAATGGATGACATAGATGTGCTCCTAGAATTTATCAGGATTCGAAGCTGACGCTCTTTAGAATGCGATCAGCATAATCGACAGCAAAACGCATAGAGGGCGGGTCAGACGTAACGCGCGCCCGCAACATCGCTGAATCGTCTGCCCAATCAACCATCATATGAATCTGCTCAATGGGCTCATCGTTGACTGCAATGTTGCGCACGGCGAGGGCCGAAATCCCGTCGTTTGCGAAGCGAATGAACTCGGGCTCAGAGTAGCTTTGTTCCGCCTCTGTCTGGAACTCATCGAGAATCTGATCGATGCTGCGTCCGTGTTTGGGGATGATGCTGAGGCTGATTTGAATCTTCCCATCTGGGTCGAGCACCATCGTGCGCGTACCATCGTCGATTACGTGCCAGCCGAGAGCTACTTTGATTAGAGCCTGGATGGCGGCTGCGCCGAGTTTGGCAGTCTTGGCTGCTGTGTCCACTTCGATCACGTTCGGCACAAAGCCGACACCCTGATCACGAAGCCGCGCATTGACTGGATGCTCAGCCTCGAGAGTGGCTGCATCGGCTGCTTTCGCGTAAAAGCCCATGTCTTCATCTGTAAACTCAGGTTGGTGTGCAATTGGTACCGTCTGTCCCTGGACATTGTCGAGGACAAAGCCATCCAGGGCAGCCTTCCAAATGGGCTCCATGGAAGAACTGATCGCCTCTGGTGCGAGCAACCCGACATAGACCAACCGGCCGCCGTCTTCGAAGAACGCAAATCTGAATTCGAGCAGCGTACCTTCCTGCTCTTGCTTCCCCACGCCCGCAAGCCCCTGGACATTCCCGATTGTGGCCGGGCTGAATGTTGTGGGCCTGATTCCTTGCGAATTCAGCAGGTAAATGCTCCAATCTTGCAGCGTTCCATTTTCAAAGCCCGGCCGGGCCGCTACTGACATCATCACCGCAGCCCATGGTGTTGCCGCAATCATGAGCGGAAAGAACTTCTCTGGTGCGCTGAAGTCGACTTCCTCTTCCGGGAGCTCGATGACATTCCAGTCGCGGGGAAGGGAGATACTAAAATCCAGTTGAGCAATTCGTGCGGGCACGTTCACCCAGACGAGATCGAGCGGTTCAGGCATGAGTTTCAGTTTATGCCGTTTGAGCCGATTCCCGATGAAATGGAGCGTGAGTAAATATGAGACTCGTAATTCTTCTTGCCGCCTGCCTTGTTTGCCAGGCGCAGGATTGGGCTGTCGTCAAGCAGTTGCCGCCTGAGAAGCAGGTGATGGTTGTTCTAAAGAAGGAACGGCATACTGGTCGTCTTCAATCGGTTACGGATGATTCGCTGGTTGTCGTTGAGAACAAGAAGGTGATCACGATCGCCAAACCAGATATCAGACGGGTCGGTATTCGCAGCAGTTCTGCGAGGGGCAAAAATGCGGCGATCGGCGCGGCCATCGGATTTGGTGTTGGCCTTGCAGCTGGAGTATTCACCCCTGGCGACCTGGAGCGAAGTACCACAGGGCCAATCGTTGGCGGAATTGGTGGATTGATCGGGGCAGGAATTGGCGCTGCCATCCCCGGCTACTCGACCATTTACAAGGTGAAATAACTGTATTATTATTCATAAGGGTTGAATAAAAATACAGTCATGTCTGCTGCACTCGTTTCCGAAGCCTCTCCGCAGGCCCCCGTCATTGCCTCCGGCGATCTCACTAGTGATCTTTCGATCACCAGTTCTGAACTTCGTGACTTGCTCAGTCTTGCCTCGGAGCTGAAGCTCAACCCTACGCGTTATGCGGCGTCGCTGAAGCACCGCTACCTCAGTCTGCTCTTTGAGAAGCCGTCCCTGCGGACTCGCCTCACCTTTGAACTTGCCATCAAGCAGCTCGGTGGAGACGCCGTTGTTTCTATCGGGCCGATCGGGGACCGCGAACCCACCAAGGACATTGCTCGCAATCTCGATCGCTGGACGAACGCCATCGTGGCCCGGACCTTTCTGCAATCCACAATTGATGAGCTCGCCGAGTGGTCCAGTGTGCCGGTGATCAATGCGCTGAGCGACATGTACCATCCGTGTCAGAGCTTTGCCGACCTTCAGACGATCGAAGAGCGGTTTGACAGCCTGGCGGGCATCAAGCTTTGCTTTGTTGGTGACGGCAACAACGTTGCGCATTCGCTGATGCTGAACGGCGCCCGGATGGGGATGCATATTTCTATCGCTTGCCCCAAGGGATATGAGCCGAACAAGCATGTACTCGATCAATCCTCACACTTTGCGCAGCAGGCCGGTGGGAGCGTCAGTGTGACGAACGATATCAATGTCGGCGTCAGCGGCACTCATGTGATCTATACCGATGTCTGGACCAGCATGGGGCAGGAAGCTGAAGCTGAGGAGCGGATCCGCACCTTTGCTCCTTATCAGGTGAATTCCGAACTGATGGCGGCTGCCTCGCGTGATGCGATCTTCCTGCACTGCCTGCCTGCCAAGCGTGGCCAGGAAGTTACCGATGCAGTGATGGAATCGAACCAGTCTGCTGTTTTCGATCAGGCCGAAAACCGCTTGCACGCTCAGAAGGCGCTGCTTCTGATGCTGCTCGCTTAGGATAAAAATAATGCAAGAAAAGCTCTACGGTGGCCGCTTTGAAGCCGGCCAGGACAAGTATTTTGAAAAATTCTCTGAGTCGCTTCATTTCGACAAGCGCCTGATCGAAGCGGATCTCGAAGGCTCAAAAGCCTTTGCTCGCGCACTGGAGAGCGTAGGCATTCTCAACGCCGAAGAGCGTGGCCGCATTGTCAAAGCCTTTGAAGAGATCCAGACCGAAGCAAAGAATTCGGCTTACTTCAACGGTGCCAGCGACGAGGACGTGCACTCGTTTGTGATTCGCCAGCTCAAAGAGAAGACTGGCCAGCTTGCCGACAAGATCCACACCGGGCGTAGCCGCAATGAGCAGGTGTCGCTCGATACGCGGCTCTGGCTGCGGTCGACGATTGAGACCACCATCACCGCGACCAAGTCGTTGATGGCTGAACTACTCAAGCTCGCCAACAAGTATCCACAAGCCGTGATTCCCGGCTACACGCATATGCGCAGGGCTCAGGCCGTGCTTTGGCCTCATTACCTTCTTGCCTACTACGAGATGTTTGCCCGCGATGTAGAGCGGCTGCATCAGGCCCATGCCCGCACGAATGTTCTTCCGCTGGGCAGTGGCGCGCTCGCTGGTAGCGCTTTTCCTTTTGACCGCAACGCCATCGCTCGTGATCTTGGCTTTGCCTCCATCACCTACAACTCGATGGACGTGTCGGCTGACCGCGACTTTGTTCTCGACTATATGCACGCAGCCAATCTTGTGATGCTGCACCTTTCGCGTCTTTCAGAAGACTGGATTCTTTATTCCAGCGATGAGTTTGCCTGGATGGAACTGAGCGACGGTGTCACCTCAGGCTCGAGCCTGATGCCGCAAAAGAAGAACCCCGATTCGCTCGAATTGATCCGTGGCAAGTGTGGCCGCGTGTTTGGGGCTTACTCGGCTCTGTTTGTAACGATGAAGGGGCTTCCGCTTACCTACAATCGCGACATGCAGGAAGACAAGGAGCAGCTCTTTGACGCTGCCGATCAGACGATCTCCTGCCTCAACATGGCCAGTATCGTCGCGCAGAACGTTAGCATCAAGCCCGAGATTCCAGAGAAGGCTTGTGCGGAATCGTGGGTGGTGGCAACCGACATTGCCGAGGCTTTGTCACGGGCCGGATTGCCCTTTCACCAGTCGCATAAATTGGCAGGGCGCCTTGTGCTACACGGCATCAAGACTGGCAAGAATCCGGCCAGCTTTACTGCCGAAGAGCTGCATGCCTTTGACCCGCACTTCACTCCCGACTTTGTCTTTATCCTGAAGGACCCCCGTCACGGTATGCAGACGCGTGTTGTGCCGGGTGGGACAGCGCCGCAGAGTGTGGCGGCTGCACTGCGTGAGGCTCAGGCCCGTCTCGAGAAACTATGAACAAGAGCGAGCGCCACCAGCAGATTCTCAAGCTCATTCGCGAAGAAGAGGTACACACGCAAGAACAGCTTGCGCAGCTTCTCAAGCGCCGTTCGTTTGACGCGACACAAGTAACGTTATCTCGCGACATTCGTGAGCTTGGGCTGGTGAAGACCGCTCAGGGCTATGCCGATCTCGGCAACCCGACTCCGAAGTTCCTTTCGCTTGCCCGCGAGTTCATGACCTCAGCCGTGGCTGCGCAAAACCTGGTTGTGATCCGGACCTCGCCCGGCCACGCGATGTCGCTGGCGATTGCTCTTGATACCGAAGACTACCCGAATGTGGTGGGTACGATTGCCGGTGACGACACAATCTTCATTGCGATGCCGGATTCGGCTCAGGCCAAGGCCTTTGCCACTGAACTGGAAGGGCTGACATAGTTGGACGCGCCGCGTGTCTTGCTTGGGGATACTGAGATTCCAGAGGTGCTCAAGACCCTCGCGGCGCTTCTTCCGACTTGTTCGCTCGAAGACTTAGACAGCCAGCTGCAAACCTTCGACATCTTTGTCCCGATTCTTTCCCCGCGCGCCCATCCGAAATTGGCGGCGTTGCTTGTATCTGCCGCAGACGCGGCAAAGGACCCTCAAGTGCGCGCAGCAATTCTCGCAAAAGCAAATTCGATCTCAGCCTGAGGCTTCTGGGAGAATCAAAGTATGTACGAAGAACGTCTGGAGCAGCGCCGCAGGTCATGGAAAGAGGCGGACGACCAGGCGGCTCGCTTCGGGAATTTGAGGTTGCTGATTGTTGTCGCGGCACTGGTTGCCGGCTGGTATGGGCAGTGGTGGGTTGTTGGGGGCAGCGCCCTTCTTTTTGTCGTGGTGGGAATCCGGATTCAGGCTATTGCAGACAGGCTCGAGCGATTCAAGCGCGCCATTGCTTACTATGAGCAGGCGCTGGATCGCATCCAGGGGAATTGGGCCGGGCGCGGGACGACGGGGGAAGCGCATGTTCCGGCTGAGCATTTGTTTGCGAATGACCTGGATCTGTTTGGGCGGGCTTCGTTGTTTGAGTTGCTTTGCCAGGCGCGAACCCGCTTAGGGGAATCGACTCTCGCCGGGTGGCTGCTTGCGCCGGCTGATTTGAATACGATTGCAGCTAGGCAGGAGGCGGTTCGGGAGTTGTCTCCGAAGCTCGATCTTCGTGAGGATCTGGCCGTTATCGGGGCAGGGAATCCGCGGCAGCTTCGGGCTACTTTGCTTGCCGATTGGGGGGAGGCAGCGTTTACGAAACTTGCTGAGGCGTCGCGCCCGCTTTATCGCTTTCTTGGTTTACTTGGTGCCACCGGGGCGCTGGCGCTAATCGCTGATGTGCTCGGGGCTGAGCTTCCTTATCTGCGGATCTACTATCTCTCAATTGCGATTGTGAGCGGTTCGATTGTGTGGCGCTATCGCTATGAGATTCATCATGTGCTCGAAGGTGCCGAAGGGGCGGCTCATGAGGTGGCGCTGTTGTCTGCGGTGCTGGCCCGGATTGAGGCGGAGCAGTTTCAGTCTGCCCGGCTGGTTGCGCTGCGGGCGCAGCTCGATGTTGACGGTTTGCCGCCTTCAAAACGGATTGCGCAGTTGCGCCGCTGGATGGAACTGGCCGATTCGCGGGATCACTTTCTGGTGCGACTGCTGGGGCCGCTGGTGCTTTACGATTTGCACCTCGCGTTTGCGCTTGAGGACTGGCGGAAGCAATCGGGCACGGCAATGCGGCGTTGGCTGGATGCAGTGGGGGAGATTGAAGCGCTAAGCTCGCTTGCCAATTATCAGTATGAGAACCCTACGGATGTCTTTCCGGAGTTTACGACTGATGGGCCTACCTTCATTGCGACTGAGCTGACGCATCCGCTGATGCCTCGGGCGCAGGCAGTTGCAAACGATATTGCGCTCGGGCATCCGACCCGGGTCTTTGTGGTGAGTGGATCAAATATGTCAGGCAAGAGTACTCTCATGCGGACGGTGGGCATCAATGCTGTGCTGGCGCAGGCGGGTGCGCCGGTTCGGGCCAGGAGTCTCAAGATCAGCCCGCTGGCGCTGGGGGCCTCGATTTCAACACATGATTCGTTGCAGGGAAATACTTCGAGGTTCTATGCGGAGATTCTGCGGCTGCGGGACATCATGCAGAAGGCGGCCGGGGATACGCCGGTATTGTTTTTGATCGACGAAGTGTTGAGCGGGACCAACTCGCATGACCGACGGATTGGGGCGGCAGCGATTTTGAAGGGGTTGGTGGAGCGTGGGTCTATTGGCTTTACCAGTACGCATGATTTGGCGTTGACCCATATTGTTGAGGACCTTGGGCCTCGTGCGGCGAACGTGCATTTTGAGGATCAGCTCATTGACGGCACGATGCGTTTTGATTACAAGATGCAGCCGGGAGTGGTTACGCATTCGAATGCGATTGCGCTAATGCGGGCTGTTGGGATTGAGGTCTGAGGACGATGCCCACGCCCGGAATGTGCGTTCGCGGATCGAACGAGACACACTCCGGGCTTTGGTTGGTTTTTAAAATCTAGCAGGATGTCAAAGAGCTGGCCCGGCGTTTTTTGGGACTGTCCCGGGCGAAATTGGTTTCGTTCCTGATTTTTTATCGAGGATCGAGTCTGGCGCGGCTGTCGCGTTTATCTTCTCTGGTTTTGTGGCTGGCCCCGGAAATGGTTTTCTTGCGTGGATCCACCACGGTCGATGGTTCGGTTGCTAATAGATTTTCTTCTGTCGCGGAATTTCTCCCGAGTAGAAATTAGCAGATGCGTGGAGCGACTTCCTGTTTGGCCTGGCTGGAATTATTTGGAATCAATGAGATAGCGCGAAAAGAAAATTGAAAATACCTGCGAACGCACTTCGGGCTAAGCGAGCGCGATTCGCCGGTAGATACGGCCCACCTGAAGTACACAGCCAATGGAAGGCAATGGAATCAGAGCCTCGGGAGTTGAGTACACTACCTGTTGCCAGGGAGATTCTGCATTCGCTCGTGTGTCATGCTCAATCCGCATTTTGTCCTGGCTTACCATCAGGTAATCCCGGATTGATGCTGAGCTTTGGTAAGCCCGGCGCTTAAACTCGCGATCAATGGCTTCCGTGCTTGGCGAGAGGATCTCAATTACTACTCGAGCCTCAAGTGCACCCGTCTCGCCATCAGAGTTTGGGCATCGAACCAAAAGATCTGGATAAAAATAGGATTTTGATTCCGGATTGGCAAGCCGCACATCATGCGAAACCGGGCGGCAAGGACTATCTTCCAATTGATTCCCAAGATCAATCAAAAAATTGGTAGCCAGCAGCGCGTGATTTTCCGATCCCCGCGCCATCGCCACCACCATCCCCGCATAGAACTCATGGCGAGTGGAACTGGAATTCTCATATTCCAGATAAGCTTCTTCTGTCCAAAGCGGAAAACTGGGAAGACTTGCCATAGTCTGATCCTATCAACCGCATGCTCAACGCAAGAGCGTATCATGCCCATGCCGGAGTAGCGAATGAACGCCTGTTGGTAGTGTGAATACTGGCTCACAGGTGAACTGATATGGAGGCGAAGGAGAAGGAAAGCCGAGTCATCCGAAACATTTTAGATTGACAGAGGCAGTCGCCTCATGGAAGACTAATCGCTTGGATTGCTTTTGGATTCATGTTAGGAAGCTAGGATTATTTCGAACATACAGCTATAACTATGAGCAAATTTCGAGACCACTTTAAGGAAAAATTAGAAGATCTTGGAATCCAGATTCTTACGATCCTGTCCGACAACATTCTTCTAGCTGTCTGGGCATTTTCTGAATACAGTCTTGAACATTACCTTGTGCCTAAATTTCCCGCAACTTCTCAAATCGAAGTCTTCTCCCTTTGGGTGCTTCGGATTGTATTCGCGGTTTCTACAATAGCTCCTACGATAATTTTTCTTTACAGGCACATTGGAATTATTTGGCTTCGGGCCCAGGCCGCATTGTCCAAAGAACGATATGAGCTTCGACTTGCGCCGCCGTTACGGAAATCAAATGATTAGAGTAAGCGCTGATTTTCAAAAGCTACCCTTTGATAACGGCGCTCTCCCAGGATTAAAAGTTTATCTAGTAGCTTTACTATTGATGGGCAAGCGAGCTTGTTATGGCCTAGCATCTTTCTCTGTTGTTTTATTTGCTTTGCAGTGTTTCGGCTTCTCGCAGGGCACCGATTTGGAGTTGGAATCGCGAGTCGGAAAGCTTCTGGTTGTTCCAATATTAATGCTTGAAGCCGCGAGAAGGCCCCAACTTCTGCGACATAAATATCTACTCTATTACCTATATTTGCTAATCATCCCGACATTGGTTGACGCAGCACAATTCTTTGGATCTTTTACTCTATATTATCGTACCTCTCTCGTTGTTGGCTATCTAGGGTCGGTTTTGGTGTCTCTTATGATGATTGAAATTTTTAGTCTATTGTTTGACAGATTTCCTGCTATCAAAAGTGCTGCTCGAAAGACCATTGTTGTATTCATGTGCATTTCAATCGGAACCAGTAGCTTGTTTACAGCTTTGGCATTTCCCCCTACTTCAAAGCTTCATTCTGCCATCAGTTGGCTTGTTGGTTCAGTGCTGCACGGGACTCTGGCGTTTTGCCTGTTCGCCCTGCTAATCCTTGCTTTTGTCGCATGGTGTACAGTGCCCAAAAGTAAAGCAACTTTGCGGTACATCCAATTTCTACTAGCTTTGTTATCGTTTCGAATGGTTCTATTCTTTGGATTATTCTTCCTCGGCGAAAGAGCTCTTCAATCTTTAGCAAATGTTGAATTCATCGCGCTATCGATAACCTTGTTCTTGATTGATACGTCGTTGTTTTGGTTTCCCGGAGAAGACAACGATACAGTTAAGATGAATGAGATTGATCCTGCAGAGGGAGCACGACTAATCAATAGACTTGAAGAACTCAATAAAGCATTCAGTGTGTGGCATGTGCGAATCAACGAGTGAAGCTGACCTGCTCTCCAGCTTCATGTCAGAAGTTAGTAATCTAGCACTGCTTTCGTTTCTCTGGGTGACTGCAGGTTAAGCCTGCCCTATGTGGCTATGTGAATTGCTTGCGGATTTCAGGGATTTCCTCTGACGATCGCGTGTCATTCGTATTGTTCTCGTTGCCTCTGCGCTGTGAGGTCTTGATCGTTTAGATACTCCACTAAATCGCTCAAAATAATCAAATAGCAGAGTTTAGTCCCCGCATCTATATCAGTGAGAATGTGAGTCGCACCATGAAACTGTCTCTGGTCGGCGTTTTCCGGTATCAGAAGAGATGTTATTCCATAGCGGCCCTTGTAGGCCTCTCCTGTAACCCATGAAACGCAAAGATCGATATCTTTAATGTTTTTTTCTTGATCGTCGAAATCCTCAACAAGGCCGTCGAGCGAGTATTTATACTCAAGAACCTTTGGGTCAGTCACTTTGCCTTTTAGCGATCTTGCGACTTGGAGCGGAACTCCAAGTGGATTAGTGTCGGCGCTATAGGCATACAGATCTGCTTCTAGATCAAAAGTGATCTTGAATAGACCATCATAAGTAAATCGTTCATTCGTTGACATTACGTTGATGCCGCGAATAACTCCTCCCGCGATCAATTGATGAAAAAGTGCGATTACATCTTGCTCACGTGTTGGTTTTGA
>JBIPMY010000678.1:0-6345 GCA_044376335.1 Bryobacter sp. | reverse complement strand
TGCGGCGAACTAGGCATGCCAACCAGACGAAGCTGAGTATCTCAAGCATCCATGCCAAAGCTCGGAAGGCAGCGAAGTGACTCGACCGGGTCAGAGAGTGGTTGAAGCAATTTATAAAGCCTGCGGAGCAGTTGAGCCAAGGACGACGATGGAGCGAAATGCTCGCCCAGATCTTTGCTGAGTTTGGGCCGTTTCCGCTGAGTGAGAAATCGGAAAGCAGAGCGCTAGTGCCCTTCAACTGCCGGATTTAAGTTGAACACAACATCACTGATGCCTCGGCAATTCACTCTTACGGTTTTCATTTTAGAAGGCCTTCCCCCCCAGGGCTAAAAGTTTTTGAAGAACCTTGCCTGATATCGAACTCTTCACTTTCGATCTAACCGAGTTTATTCTTTGTTGGAGCTGTGCTCGCTCTAAAGAACATCGATGATGCGCTACTTCGGCCTCAATCTTGCAGGATTCCTTGTTCTTCCCTTCAGTTCTACAGTCGGCGTAATGTACTTCTCGCTTGAATTTGCATAGTTGCTCCACTTTCGATTTTCCATGAAGCTCGGTTGTAAGCACGAACAATAGCAATAGCCTGATCAACATTCCAGCATCTCCTAAGTGTCTCTTCGGTTGCGCTTGTGGGAAAAATAGCCGGAACTGTCCGTTCTATACGTGTCAATATCCAAATCGCTCAGTAAAGCCTCAAAAATTGCAACCATACACTGACCTGCCCCCAATGACTCCTCCAGCCATAACTAGAGAACTTCAAAGATCTTAGCCCATTTGTTCCGCCGTTAGCTGGGATAGGGGTGTGGGGCAAGGGGGTGGCGTCTGAGCCCCCTTACCCCGCTCAGCACTGCAGAGTCCACGCGCTGCTACTTGGAATGCAAACTCCTCTGGCGTAAGGTAGCCCAATGCACTGTGAGGCCGATGCTGATTGTAGTCCTGTCGCCAGCATTCCAGCTTCTTTCTGGCATCGTCCATGTTCCGGAACCAGTTTGCATTCAGGCACTCATCGCGCAGTCGTCCGTTGAAGCTTTCCACCTTTCCGTTCTGCATCGGTTTGCCCGGTTGTATGTGGAGCAGTTGGATCTTTTCCTGCTCGCACCAGGCAAGGAAGTGCCGTGAGGTAAATTCAGGACCATTGTCGCAGCGGATTGTATTCGGCTTGCCCCGCTGCGCCATCGCCCATTCCAGGACCCGACTCACGCGTTGGCCTGTCAAGCATGTTCCTACTTCCAGCGCCACACATTCCCGCGTCCATGAGTCCACTACCGTAAGTTCGCGGAAACTCCGTCCTGTGCTCAAGGTATCCGTTACGAAATCCATCGACCATTCCTGATTGATTTGGGTTAGGGTAGGCGCCAACTGGGCCGAACGCTGCACGCGCTTGCGCTTGAGCCGCCGCACTGCCAGATTCTCTTCCCGGTACAGCCGGTAAATGCACTTGTGGTTGACCTGCTTGCCGCCTCTCGCCAGCAGCACACCGAGCCGACGATACCCGTAGCGCGGCTTCTGCCTCGCCAACTCCACCAACTTGCGTCTGAGTTCCGTGTCCGGCTTGCTGGTCCGCTCATAGCGGTAACTGCTGCGGTCCACTTCCAGTAACTTGCAGGCGTGGCGCTCGCTCAGACCGTGGTCGGCCATCACCAGCGCCACATCACGGCGCTGCCCTACAAGCTCCATCCGCTTTTTCGGATTACTGTCTGCAGGGCATCTTTGTCCAGTGATAGACCTGCCACGATCTTTTTCAGCCGCGCATTCTCCTCCTCCAGATCCCGCAACCTCTTGGCCTCACTGACTTCGATACCCCCATACTTCGACTTCCAGGCATATAAAGTCGGCTCGCTCACACCGAGCTCTCGGGCCAGCTCTTTGGCCTTGCGCCCTGCCTCCATCTGCTTCACTGCTCCGATCACTTGCGCTTCTGTGTACCGGCTCTTCTTCATCTCCTAAGCTCCTTCCTTCTACATTATTAGGAGCTCTCTAGTTTTAATTGGTGGAGTTTACGGGGAGCAGGTCAAAACCAGCTACTATGATCGCGGAACATTCTGGCTTCAACAGCATAACCACACTTAGATTTCCCTCGGGGCGCTCCGAGGGCAAATTGTTGCTGCATCCCACCTTGCGCGCCGGGATTCACTTTGGTAGTGGTTGCAAGTACTCAATACTCTCAAGAAACTTTACCGAGGTCATTGGAGCCCACCATTGCTTGTGCAGTCGTTGAGCCATTCAGATTTGTAGTGATTAGATATTGAGAACCGTTCAGCATGGTAAGGACGTGCTTCCCCAAGAGCTTTCCAAAACGCGTTATCCACTCCTCTGGCGTTAGCTTCGGAAGCCTAAAAAGGTTCACACCAAGCGGGATTTGGGCAAACAAGAGCCACTCTGCTTTTGTTGCGAGATCCAAAAGGCCTTGGCGAGTAAGAGCACTGCGAATCGAAGATTGATCTTTATTCGGCCGATCAGCACTTCGGAGGCTAGGCTCGGAAGCCAATGGAAAAAAGTTTGGGTTGACTGAGGCTATTTGATCGAAGACCTCCATCAAGCGATTTCGAGGAGAAGCAGCTTTCGAGATGGATTTGTAGTCCATCTCATTGCAGACCATGAGGCCTTGGCCGAAGTTCTCAGCAGCACGCAGTAGCTGCAAATAAATGAGTTCGTGTTTGCTATCAGCCTTAAAACTCTCCACACTTGCGATAGATCGTGCACGCTTCAAGAATCGGTCGCACTTTCGCATATGTTCTAAATATTCGGCCACTGCTACTTGTTCCAAGGCGAAAGAATCGATACGCGAAATCAGGTCGGATTCTGAAAGCTCACACCTGAGCGATTCGGTTTTCATTCTATTTTAGTGTTAACTTGCTCGCCGAAATCTCATGCAAATGGGAGCAGCAGTGGATGTTCGGCAAGTCTGCTGCAATTCACAGTTCATTGACTGCATTCATATTTGTCGCGAACATCTTTATTTACTCCGTCTGTTGACAAGCTAGCCGTTCCATGTCCGCTCGACCAGATGTTATGGACAGGCGACGTCGCCAAGTTGATACGGTTGTTGGAAAGGAGGTACAACCATACAGGTGAGCACAGTTGGGCTGGATATTCCGAAGAACATCTTCTAAATAGACTGATTTTATGGCATTGGCCGAGCGGTGTTGCGTTAGTAATTACAGATCGGCCAAATTATGGATTTCTTCGCCACCCTTCCAATCTGTGTGATTGCAATCGAAGCGATAGGCGAAGCGCACTATTCGTCGCATACTCAGTACATTTGGACATACGGTGCGGCTGATTTCTTTGCGGTTCGTCAAGCCGTACCTAAAGCGGTCCACTAACAATGACGCTAACGATGCTGCCGCGATTTGCGAAGCGGTAAGCCGACCCCATATACAATTTGTGCCGGCCGAAAGTATTGGCTAGCAGTATATGCAAGCGCTCCACCGGGTGCGGATCCGCCTGGTGGGATTCACAACCCAGTGGGAGTTCCAAACCCGAGGCATTTTGGGTGAGTACGGTATTGTTATACCCAAGCAATTGAATCAATTTCGCAGGTGCTTAATTGTTATCATTGTGGCTTCTCAGTGCGAAGCTGTCCGACCCATGCCCCCATGAGGGGTAAAAGGTTTTCTGCACGCGACTTACCTCAAGATTTATAGTGTTTTCATTACCATAACCGCTTAAGACGCGAACCACAGCGTCATTAACGATTTCTTGCTGCAAGTCCGAACAATTAGTGGCACTACTGGCTCTTTGGTGCAGCACCTCTAAGTCTAGAACTTTTGAGGAAGGAGTCAAAGGGCGAGATGCGGGAATGTTTTTGTTACTTGCAAATGCAATTTGAGATTCGAGAAACATGACGAATTCTCTCCGATCAGACGGAAGCCATTCCTCTTTAAAGTACTTATCAATTGTTTTCCTGCATATTCCCGTCACGTAGGACATTTTTTCTGAAGAGATCTTTTCAGGCAGACATTTCATGAGAAGAATAAGATAGATCTTTACTTTACGATGAGATAAGTTCAAGATGAGTGAAATATAATTGTCCCAGGCATGCGTACTGCTTCTTCTCATCGTTGCTTTACTTCCACAGCGTACTCGGAGTTTGTTGATAAAACTAGTAGTCCGTTGCGTTAAGGCTGCAACCTGCTTAACGCATCCATCATGAACTTCGAGGAGCTTTAATATCCGAACTTCATCTGATTCACGTGTTATTCCAAGCATATTCATCCGACTGGAGACCTCGCTAACTGACCAACCAATCAGGCTCGCGACTTTCTTTAATTGACGACCGTACCTATGCATTAATTCGTCGATCTCGAGAGAACTTTGGCGTGCGATACCCCTTTGTTTTTCTTTGCGGCTGAAAATCACCCCGCTGTCCACAATCCCAAGCTCCAATGCGTAGCGCTGAACCTTCTGAATTGACCATCCAAGTTCTTTTGCGGCAAGGCTAGTGCTTGCTCCGTGCTTGCTAAGGATAGCCTTCTGCTCAGGCGTTATGCCCAACGTGGAGGGGCGCCCTCTACGGGTTTGCCCAGAGTCTGTGGCCTTCTGGTTTGAGTTCACAACTGAACTAGCGGATCTTGGGCGTCCTCTTTTTCCTTTGCGACTAATAAATACGCTGCTGTCCACAATCCCAAGCTCTACTGCGTAGCGCTGAACCTTCGGAATTGACCATCCAAGTTCTTTTGCAGCAAGGCTAGTGCTTGCTTCGTGCTTTCGAAGGATAGCCTCCTGCTCAGGCGTTATGCACAAAGTGGAGGGTCGCCCTCTACGGGTTTGCCCAGAGTTTGTGGCCTTCTGGTTTGAGTTCACAACTGAATTAGCGGATCTTGGGCGTCCTGTTTTTCCTTTGCGACTAATAAATACATTGCTGTCCACAATCCCAAGCTCTACTGCGTAGCGTTGAACCTTCGGAATTGACCATCCAAGTTCTTTTGCGGCAAGGCTAGTGCTTGCTCCGTGCTTTCGCAGGATAGCCTCCTGTTCAGGCGTTATGCACAAAGTGGAGGGTCGCCCTCTACGGGTTTGCCCAGAGTTTGTGGCCTTCTGGTTTGAGTTCACAACCGAATTAGCGGATCTTGGGCGTCCTCTTTTTCCTTTGCGACTAATAAATACACTGCTGTCCACAATCCCAAGCTCTACTGCGTACAGTTGAACCTTCGGAATTGACCATCCAAGTTCTTTTGCGGCAAGGCTAGTGCTTGCTCCATGCTTTTGGAGTACAGCTTTCTGCTCAGGAGTGATGTTTTCCCTGAACACCCTCCTTTGTGGCTTTGGTGCATCTCTAAGCGACTTAGGTCTTGATATCGTTGTTAGCTTTTCCGGAATGTCTAATTCATGTTCTTTTCCTGAACTCTCCTTCATTCTCTGGGCATTTTTGCCATGTCCGTTAAGCCACATTGCCGAAGTTCTCATTTCGACGCGCTTCAGTGAGAAGCTCGATAAGCCAAAATTTATCGATCCGCGCCCAATCAAGATAATCGGAGTGTGAAATGATGAATTGTTTCACATCTTGTTTTCTAAACATCCAATCCCGGCCTGTCGGCTTACTAGCCAACAGGAATCCATTTGCAACCAATTGCTTCAGAGTTATTCGGGAGATGTGAAGGTGCGATTCAAGGTCTGTCAACGAAAACCCAGCTTGACCTCGTACCGCCCGCGCGCCCCCGAGCCTAGCGACCCGGGCAACGATAGCTGAAAGCGTGCGTTTCGGAAACGCCTTGTTGAACTCTGCGTGGATATGGGCAAAGGACAAGTGTGAGTTCTCAAACAAGAAAATGTCTTCAGCCTCAGTCCAAAATAAAGAGCTGCGCCGTGGCGCAGTTAAGCCCAGCTCTATAGCTCGTTTTACTACTTTTTGCTCGCTCCATCCTTGTTTCAGCTTTCTCTTGATTTCATCAACCGCTATGAGTGCGCAGTTGTTCCCCTTATCTGAATGATAAACATCCATTATGATGATATCAGCCTGTATGTTCATATAGATCAAATCTCTTTCAATAATGAAAACCTTACGTTCAGCAGGTCAGAATACCTCTATGGCTCTTCTTCCAACATTTTTAGTGCATTGAAGGCGGAAATGTTCTCAAAGAATTTGAAGTTGTTTTTAAAAGTGAGACAGGAGACTTGCGACTTGTATAAAAAGAGAGCTCCGCCTGCCGCCAGCCTGATCTCGATTTAGAGTATGTTCTCCCAATGACCTGACGCCTTAAAATCGTACCAGCGGAAATCATATGATCTTTCAAGAAGAAAGGAGAGATCAATGAAGAAGAAGCGGTACAGCAATGAAGAGATCGCCCGGATCCTGGAAGCCGGAGCGAGCACCCACAAGAGCGTGGAAGAGTTCTGCCGGGAGCA
>JBIPMY010000619.1:0-3028 GCA_044376335.1 Bryobacter sp. | reverse complement strand
TGAGTTCTGCATCCGAAGAGCTGACCGCAATTAGCCAGCAGATGGCTGGAAACGCAGAAGAAACTGCAACACAAGCTACCGTTGTGTCCGCTGCAAGTGAACAAGTTTCAAGAAATGTCAGCGTTGTCGCAACGGGGTCATCAGAGATGCAGGCTTCCATCCGCGAGATATCCAAGAGTGCGAATGAAGCTTCTCGTGTTGCCAATAGCGCGGTGAGCGTGGCCGAAAGCGCCAATAACACCATCGTCATGTTGGGCAATTCCAGCAACGAGATCGGTAAGGTAAGCAAGCTGATATCGGCCATTGCACAGCAAACAAACCTGCTGGCCTTGAATGCCACAATCGAAGCTGCCCGTGCCGGCGAGGCGGGAAAGGGTTTTGCCGTTGTCGCTAATGAAGTGAAAGAACTCGCAAAGCAAACGGCGAAAGCCACCGATGACATTGGCAGACAGATCGAGGACATTCAGACGAATTCCAAGAGTGCTGTGACGGCGATTCAGGAAGTCTCGAGTGTGATCAATCAGATCAACGACATCTCCTACAGCATTGCCTCGGCTGTAGAAGAGCAAACCGCAACAACAAGCGAAATTGGCCGCAATGTTGGTGAAGCTGCAAAAGGGACGGGTGAAATTGCGAAGAACATTACTGGCGTGGCGAGCGCGGCGCGTGAGACGACTCAGGGTGCCACTGAAACTCAAAAGGCAGCGTCTGCGCTCAGCAATCTGGCCAGCGAGCTTCAGACGCTCGTGTCGAGGTTCCGTGTATGATGAACCAATTTCGAAGCCGTGGCGAAGTCCTAAGTTGAATATCAACCTGGGTGTGAACTGGGTGCAATCGAAGTGATCAGGCTTTGAATGCGGATTGGGGATTGTCCCATAGCAACTGCGTCCGCCACTTGGGGTCGAGTTTGGGCAGGAAGTCGCGATAGATAGAATCATAGCCGCGGAAATTCCCGCCATTGGCTTCGCCTACATGCCACCAGCCTGTATCCTGACTGAGCAAGACTCGTCCCAGGAGTCCTTCTTTGGCCATAAACCGAACGCAGTCGTGGTGCCAGTCGAGTGTTTTGGGGTTGATCCCATCAAACTCGACCCAAGCTCCTGCGCGGGCAACTGCTGCGTGGATTTGATGGTTCTTTTCATTTTGGGCATGAACCCAAATAAATTTGTTCATCGGAAGCTTGAGCTTCTGCAGAATTTCCACCTGCTCGAGTGCCGCGTTGCGGCCAGTATGCGAGGCGATGGTGAGGCCTGTTTCGAGGGAGGTGATTGCTGCGGCTTCCACCATCTTCCGGTCCAGTTCGGCGAGGGGCCCATCGTTTACGCCAATCTTGATGAAGTGGGGCTTGGTTCCTTCGATCCAGTCACGCCATTCGGCAATCCAGCGTGCGGCTAGCTCGCGGGCCGACTCTGTGCGGGCATATGAAGGCAGGTAACGGTAGGCTCCGGCGGCATAGAGACCGGTATTGGTCCAAATTTCCATCCTGCAGGAATCGGCCAGTTTGGCGAGCAATCTGGGGTCGCGGCCCAAAAAGTTGGGGGTGCAGTCGATGAACCGGACACAGCCGAGTTTAGCGATAGCCTGAAGTTTGGGCTTGGCTGCCGCTATTACTTCGTCCTGAGAATAACGGGAGCGTGAGGCTAGTTCCGCCCCGGCGAAATCAACCAGGATGTGCTCGTGAACCAGAATGCTTTTGGGTGGCGTACAGGAGGCGAGCGCCAAAGTGCCACCTGCCAGGAGAGCTCGACGGGACAAGCCGGTTTCTGCGTTCATTGTTTCTCATTCTAGCCAAAAGAATAGGGCAACTAATGGCCCGGAAAGATCATCTGAACGAGGGTGAGCATGAGCAAAATCGCATTGATAACCGGTGCCAATAAAGGCATCGGTCTTGAGACCGCCCGGCAACTGGCAGGGCTTGGCTATTCCGTTCTGGTTGGAGCCAGAAAGGAAGCTGAAGGCCAAGCTGCGGCAGCATCTATTGGTGCCCCGGCGCAGTATCTAAGGATAGATATGTCTGATCCGGAAACGTTTCGAGCCGCAGCGGCCTGGATCGCGGAAAAGTTTGGGAGGCTCGATGTGCTCGTCAACAATGCTGGCATTGGGCTTGATAAGGGCATGAAGCCAAGTGAAACTCCGATCCAGTTGATTCGCCAGAGCTTTGAAACCAATGTTTTTGCTCTGGTGGAATTAACTCAGACGTTGTTGCCCCTACTGCGCAAGAGCGATGCTGGCCGGATCGTAAACGTCTCAAGCGTACTGGGTAGCCTGAACTTGAATGCCGATCTGAATGCCCAACTGGGAGATTGGCGCAGCTTTGGATATAACGGGTCAAAGGCCGCGGTGAACATGTTCACTGCAGCCCTTGCTTATGAATTGAAAGACACAACGGTCAAAGTAAATTCTGCTCACCCTGGTTGGGTAAAGACAGAGCTTGGAGGCGATGGAGCGCCACTGGAGATGGCGGATGGAGCCAAGACTTCAGTACGGCTGGCGACACTTGGACCGGATGGTCCAACAGGTGGATTTTTCCACATGAACGACCCCTTGCCCTGGTAGGGCTTAAGCGAGCGTCATGATGCGCGGAACACCTGTACCGGTGAGTACGCCTGCTTGTGAGGGTGCGATGCAAAGCTGAACGTCGAAGCGCTCGCCATCGACGGCGAACTGGATGACGTACCAGCTTTCCTTTCCGCTGCGGCGGGTAGCAAAATTGCGACCGAAGACAACGGCAGGGATTGAAAGGCCCATCTGGCCCAGCTTGTTTTCGAGGCTGTTCTTCAGGTTGCCGATGATCATGTTGGTCATTTCGGCTACGGCATCGAGAACCTCGTCGGTGACGCTTGGGTATTCCTGCATGAACAATGTGTTGGCGATTTTGCAGGCCAGTGGCGAGCTGCAACTGACCACCGCCGTACCAGTCCACTCGCCTACCAGGCCAATGATTCCGATTACGCCCATAGTCAGGCCTTTGCCAGGGTCTTCGACGAAGTGCTCCCCAAACTGGGCTTCCATGCCCAACATCGTTGTG
>JBIPMY010000586.1:0-3317 GCA_044376335.1 Bryobacter sp. | reverse complement strand
CAGCGGCGGCTGTAGCTACAGACATAAAATCCCTCTCTCAACATCCCGTCCCCGTTAAACGAGGCCGGTCAGTTTCTCCTTGATTTGTTCCGTCGTAAATGGCTTTCGCACATATCCTGCGGCACCCAGGCTTACTGCTTCCATCACCTTGTTTTGATTGCCTTCTGTTGTGATCATGATCACAGGGACTGCCTTATAGGCGTCCATGCTTTTGATCTTGCCGAGCATCTCGAGCCCGTCCATGTTCGGCATGTTGATATCAGACAGGATCAGACCCACGGTCTGCTGTTCTAGCATCGCGAGTGCTTCTACCCCGTCACCTGCTTCATGAATGTTGCCTATCGGCATCTCGGTCTGCCTCAACACCCGTTGCAAAATCTTGCGGATCGCCGCCGAGTCGTCAACGATCAACACGTCCAATGCCATTAGTGCTTGATCTCCTCCATAAAAGCCTCTTCGACGAGATAGCGCGGGCATTTAGAATTTATTCACGGCCTAGGCCCTAAAATATAAATGTGCCTGACTTTCCCACTCCAGATCCCGCTCTTCTTCGCACCCTCGCCTGCTTTTCGCTTTCCGGCAAGAAGGCTCTGATTGCCGGGGCCAGCCGCGGAATCGGTCTCGCGATCGCGCAAAGCTTTGCTGCTGCTGGTGCTGATACTGTGCTTGCTGCGCGAAGTGTCGATTCGCTGGAGCGAGAAGCTGCCTCGCTCCGGGATCAGGGCTTTCAGGCCTCAAGTCTTTTTCTCGATATGGAAGACACCGCTTCTCTCGAAGCTGCGGCTAACGCTCATGACTACGACATCCTCGTTAATGTCAGCGGCACTAACATTCGCCGCCGTTTTGAGGATTACACCGAGGCCGAATACAACAAGATTTTCCAGACCAATTTGCACGGTGTTGCCTATCTCACCCAAAAAGTAGGGGCGCGCATGATTGCCCGTGGCCAGGGTGGGCGCATCATTCACATCGCCAGTCTCTTCAGTACCAACGGTGTCCCCTATGTCGCTATCTACGGCATGACCAAGAGCGCCATCGCCGGTCTGACACGAACTCTCGCTGCTGAATGGGGCCGCTACAACATCACCGTAAACTCCATCGCACCCGGCTTCATCATCACAGACCTCAATCGCAAGATGTGGGCTCCTGAAGAAATGAAAACCTGGCTTCGCGCCACACAGGCGATCCCACGAACCGGTATTCCCGAGGATATTGGTCCGATGGCGGTGTTTCTGGCTTCACCCGGTGCGGCCTTCATTACCGGACAGGTTCTCGCCGTAGATGGTGGCGCCAACTGTACGAAGATCTGGCCGTTTGAGCCGGCAAGCTAAATCATGACCTCACGGCGTATATTTCTTGCAAGCTCGCTTACGGCTCTAGCCCAGGAACCGGCCGAGAAGCCGGTTGAATTCATCTGCCCGATGGATCCGGATGTGCGCCAATTGAAACCCGGCCGCTGTCCGCGTTGCGGGATGAAGTTGGTTCCCGGATTGCCCGACCCGGTGGAATACCCGGTTCGCCTGAGCACCACACCTCGCAATCCGAAGCCAGGTGATAAGGTTCGCCTTCGCTTTGCCATTCTCCATCCAAAGACAGGGAAAGCGGTTCCCGAGTTGGAATTGATCCATGAACGGGTCTTTCATCTCTTTCTGATTTCTGAAGACATGCAGCAATTTGCCCATGAGCATCCCGAGCCGGTAGGCCCTGGTGTCTTTGAAATGGACTGGGTTTTCCCAACAGGAGGAATGTGGCGATTGCTGGCCGACTTCTACCCCGCCAACGCAACTCCTCAGCTGATTGCCAAGACCCTTTTGCTTCCCGGTGGTACCCTGCTACCGGCAAGTCTCAAGGACGATACAAGCCAAACCAAACGCGGTACCAATATCGAGGTTTCACTCCGCCTTGGGCCCACGCAGCCGATTGCCGGGGAGAAGACCTTGCTCTATTACCGGATCGAGCCCAGGGCCAAATTTGAACCATTTCTCGGTGCAATGGGGCATATGCTTGTGGCAAGCCCGGATCTGATTGACCTTCTGCACACACACCCCTTTTTGGTCGACGGAGGGCTTGCCGAGCCGCCGTCTGATGCCAAGCTGGTGCAGTTCAATGTGATCTTCCCGCGGCCTGGCGTTTACCGAGTCTGGGCGCAATTTCAGAGCGCCGGCCAGGTGAATACGATTCCCTTCAACGTGGCTGTGCGGAACCTCTGATCAGATTTAGCCGCACTCCCTCAGGCGGGTAAGCCAAGATGCGCGTGCCCGCTGGGAAGCGCAAAGGTTCAGCGAATTCATATACCTTTGCCGCTTTGGGCGAGAAGCCTTCGATCCACAGCAGCGGGGTCCGCGAGCCGTCGATTGCTTCGGCTACCAGCTTGAAGCTCAGGCCCTCGCGCATGGCTCCCATCTCAACTCCAGACAGGCTCATTCCTTGTTTCAAGTTCAGACTGCCCAAGAAGGGTACCCGAATCCCGGGTACTTTTTGTGAGGCCAGGTTGGCAGATTTTGGTTTGGCCGGCAGGAGATTGGAATCCCCTTCCGGGGCACCACCTTCCACCCAGTCGGCGAGCAAGTGAATCTCTTCTTCGCTCAGGCCAAGGTCGTGCTTAAATTCCCCAAATCCCTTTACTGCATTCCAGGGAGGCATTCTGCGGCGCAAGACTTCTTCCTGGATTGCCTTCGCCCAGGGTCTTGCTTCCTCATACTGCAACAGTGAAAATGCTTTGCCCTCGGGGTGGTGGCAGCCAGCGCAGCGTTTGAAGATGACGCGCGAGACTTCTTTGGACCATGTCAGTTTGGTCGTAATGACGTCGTGGCCGCAAGCAAGGTCGACGGACCCGGCTGCGGCCACAATAAACAACAGATTGCGAATGGACTTAATCAAGGCCACCGGCGCTTGAAGGCATCGGCGCCGCTTTCTTCTTTGGTCGCATCACATCCATGATGTTGGTGTCTACCGGAACGCTGACGTTGAAGAAGCCGATCATCATTTCTTCCCAACTCTGATCGCCCCACTTTACAGCTTTGGTCGCATCCGGGTTGAACTTGTTGTTGGGTGAGTTGTCAAACCATCCGGTGGCCAGAATCTGCGAGCCCTTTGGCAACTTGATGGGCTCTTTGAGGCGGTAGGTTAGCTGCCAGTTGAAATCATAGTGAGGCACGTTCAGCAACTCTTTGACTTCACCGGTGGGCAACTTCACCTGCATGGCGAAAGCCTTGCCGCGGACATGCATGTGGGGCACCAGATCTTCAAGAACCGTGTCTTCGTGCAAAGTCGTTTTTGCATCTACGCGATGGTTCTCCGCTCCAGCCGGAATTTCA
>JBIPMY010000061.1:0-19334 GCA_044376335.1 Bryobacter sp. | reverse complement strand
CGACTTTTGGGTCCCGTCGTCTTCGCTAACAAAAACGTGACGAAGGGCCCTGGTTAATTTTGACAGGCCGGACTGCTTTTTGTCGCGGTCCAGATTGAGTTCTACAGTACCACCGGTACGGGCGGCAACGATTTGCAGATTTTGAAGAGCCTCGGGAAATTGGAAGCGGAGGGCGAGAGCTTTTTCCAGCTCAGTTTTGGCCTCGGTCCATTTCCCGAGTTCGATGTAGGCTGCTGCGAGATTGTTGTGGGCGGCGGCTGGGCCGCTGATGGCCTTCCAGTGGAGGAGGGCTTCTTCGGGCTGGTTGAGCTGGGTGGCGTAGAGCTTGGCGAGATTGTTGCGGGCGAGCTCGTGCGTGGGTTTGGCGCGGAGGATCTCGCGGAGGAGTTGTTCGGCTTCGCTGGACCGGTTCTGGCGGATCAGGTTGTAGGCGAGGTTGTTTGAGAAATTGAAATTGCTTGTATCGAGCGACAATGCTTTGCGGTGGAGGACTTCGCCTTCTGAAAGTGAAGAAATCGAGTCGGTGAGGATTGCCGCGCGGGACCATTGGGCGGCGGTGGGCTTTGCGTTTTTGAGCGTGGCTGCCAAGACCTGGTTGGCCTGAGTTGAGAGTCGCTGATCGTTGAGGGCAGAGGCGAGATCGAGGCCGAGGGAGAGGTCTGAGGGGGCGAGTTCAAAGGCGATACGGAGATGCTCTAAAGCGAGATCTGGATAACCGGAGGCTTCGAATTTGGCGGCGAGGCGGCGGCGGACTGCGGTGTCGGCAGGGTTGTCGAGAAGACGCTTGCGGAGGGCCTGGACTTCGAGATCGCCATCGCCCATGTTGACGGCGTTGCGGACCTGAGCGTCAAAGACGGGTGCGATGCGCGAGGCAGATTGATTTTGCCGGGAGCAGGAGAAGGTGAAAAGTAAAAGAACCAGGAGAACGAAACGGATCATACCTTTTCAAACTCCAACTCATCACCGACGAGGGTTCCGGTGCGCTCGACGGTGCCGGCCGGCAGTTCGAGCACGCTGTGGGCGCTGAGGCAGAAGCTGATACGGTTCTTGCCCATGTTGGGACGGATCTTCAAGATTTTTTTCTGCTTGTTCAAATACAAAACGTCGATCGCGAACTTCATGCCGAAGCAGTGGACAGCCTCGCAAGGGGCAATCCAGAGGCCATCACCCTCTTCCAGGGAGGTGTGTTTGAGGAGGCCACGCCGGCGCAATTCACTGGTGTTGGCGATCCCGGCGTGCGTGGTTAGCGACTGGCCGGAACGGCGATTGGTGACGCGCAAGCGTTTTTCTGCTGACTCCATTGAACCCATGCTAATTGAAAATGTTTCGCATGCCGGAAGAAACTTCTTTACCCATGAAGCGTTAGAGTACATTAGGTTCAGATGCGGATGCAATTTGTCTTGGCAAAGATTAACAAATCTCTCTTTTTTTCTTATCTAGTGGCAGTACTTTTGGTGAGCCAATCTGCAGTGGTTCATGCCCAGACCGGGATCTTCGGTACCACGACTTCATTGGGCGAAACGCCTAGTGACGCGGTGCTGGATGAGTTGCGCGGCTTGCTTTACCTTGTGCGGTCAAATGCGAACCGGGTGGAAGTTTACGATTACGTGAATAAGAAACTTGGGAACCCGATCATCGTCGGAAGTTTCCCGGTGAGTGCGGCGATGTCGCCGGATGGAGCCACGCTCTATGTGACCAATGCGACTTCAACCAGTGTGAGCATCATCCGGCTGGGCGACAACCAGGTGGTGAATACTTTGAGCCTGCCGGTGCGGCCAGAAGGCATTGCCGTAGGAGCTGACGGGCGGGTGCTGATTACAACGCAGGGTACCGGGACGAATAATGCATCGCAGACGCTGTTGCTCTATGACCCTCGTCAGGATGCATCGCTGCAATTGTCGGTAGTGCCGTCGCCGGCGACGATTTCGACTGGCAACATCAATCAGAATATTTTCTTTGGGCGTCCGGTGACGCCGTTTCCGGGCAAGTTGATTACGACTCCCGATGGGAACTTCATCGTAGGGATGGTTGCGATCAACCAAAATGTGAACACGGCCCAGACCACGATGTTTGTTTATGAAGTGGCCAGCGGAACGATCTTACGAAACCGCACCGTGACGGGACAATCGACGGTGCTGGCGATGTCTCCAGATGGGGCGCGCGTGATGGCTGGTTCTTCACAATACGACTTTGGAACGATGAATGTGCGCGGGGTGATGAATACCGCGAATCTGCCGTTTACGCTGGCTGGGGCTGTGGGCTTTCCGAATGGCGTCAACTTTGGGGGCAGTGTGTTTTCGCCCGATGGCAAGACGCTGTATTCGGCCTTCAACTACACGGCGACGATTGCGACGCAGCGGCCGACCTCGAACATTTTGTTTATCGGGAACCCGACGAATCTTGGGGTAAGGCTTGGCATCCGGATGCCGGAATCTGTGCTGGGAAAGATGTTGATCACGTCTGATGGAAGCCAGATTTTTGGTCTTTCGGAGTCCGGTTTTGTGACGCTGCCGATTGGCAATTTGTTCGATTATCCGATCCTCGATCCGGAATCGACACAGGTGTTTCTGGCCACCGACCCTTGCAACAAGGGCATTGCGAAAGCGACGCTCAAGGTTTCGAACCTTGGCAAAGGCAAGCTTACATACAGCGTGCCGGCATTGACGGCAGCGCTGGTGGCGCAAGTTGCCAGCGGCCTTGCACCGTCGTCGATTACTTTCACGATGGATCCGGGCCGGGTGAATGTGAACCGCAGACCGGGTACCAATGTGTACAACGGCAACAACGGTAATGCGGTTGTTGTGAATCTGAATTCTCTTGAAGCTGTGAACATCCCGAACACGATCCGGGTGTTTATGAATAACCGGTTGAGCGATCAGCGGGGATTGATCTTCCCTGTGCCAACGCTGGCCAATGGCATCAATCCGGCTCGTGGCCTGCGTGACATCGTTCTGGATGAGAAACGAAATCGTGTCTACATCTCGAATTCCGCATACAACCGAATTGAGATTTTTGACACAGTGAAGCAGCGTTTTCTCGATCCTTTGGAAGTGGGGCAGTTTCCGCAAAATCTGGCGCTGTCACTCGATCAGGAGACTCTCTATGTAGCCAACACTGGTGGGGAATCGATCCAGGCAATCGACCTGGCATCGTTGAGCATCACAGGAAGCATTGAGTTCCCGCCTACGCCCAGGAACGCAGCGCAGAATGCACTGACCGTCGACTCGATGGCAATGACGCTGGCAGGTCTGCAGTTTACAACTACGACAGGAAACGTGTGGCGAACCCTTGGCAACCAGGCAGTAGTGCGTCCTGGAGGCGGCGTATTCAATGCTGCCGGAACGGTGGGTGGCAATCGATTCATGGCTGCGTCTACTGGTGGCGAGTACGCGATGTTGCTTGCGAGTGCTACTGGGGGAGTTCCAGGCGCACTTGGCTATCTTTTTGATGCGACCATCGACGCATATACGGCAAGTCGGACAGTATTCCAGCAGCCATATGCGAGCTATGTTGCGCCTACGGGTGCGGGGCCGCGAGGGGAGTATTTTCTGGCGGGCGGATTGATTCTTGGATCTTCGCTCACGCCGATTGGTGGAGTGGAACGGCCTGGAGCGGTGCAGTTTGTACCGGGCCAAAATGGACAGGTAACGCAGATTAGTGTGAGCGCCGGCAACCGGAATGTGTTCTCGGTGTGGCCGATCGATTCGAACCGCTTTCTGCGGGCAACTACGCCGGTGCGGACCGTGGCGACAGCGGTGACTCGTGACGAAGAACGTACGACGCTTGAACTTGTGGATATCCGCACACAGTCGGAAACCGTAGCAGGCATTCTTCCTGAGAACCCTGTCTTCTTTGTTAGCGGAAGCACCCAGCAGATCAACGTTCCGCAACGTCAGATGGCGGTGGATTCCAAGGGGAACGTTTACATCCTGACGGTGTCGGGCTTGACGGTGATTCCAACAACCCCTACCAGCAGTGCAACAGCGCCGACGATCCCGGCGGGCGTGCGTGGAGTGGTGAATGCGAATGACGGCAGTACGAACATCCGGGTGGGATCGTTCATCACGATCAACGGGACTGGACTGGCGACGGCGACGACTGCCGATAGCGTGCCGCTGCCGACGGTTTTGGGTGGAAGCTGCGTAACGTTTAACGACATTGCACTGCCGATCATTTCGTCATCACCAACGCAGATTGTGGCGCAGGTGCCCACCGATGTGCGGCCCGGTTTGAATGTGGTGCAGGTGCGTTCGCTGCTAAATGCACAGCAGAGCACGCCGATCACAATCACTGTGCTCCGATAATGAATTTGTAATAGAATCTCGTCTAACGTCAAGCATGAATTTGGCGTTTAGAGGAGAAACCCTGTGAGTCTTTGTAGACCCTTAAGAATTGCCGGAATCACGGCATTGCTGGCAGCGAGTGCATTCGCGCAGTCCTTTACCGCAAGCGTTCGCGGAACTATCACAGACGATTCAGGGGCTTCCGTAGCAGCCGCAAAGGTCATCGTCACGTCCCAGGAGAGAGGCACGATCTTCCGAGCCGAAGCCGACTCACAAGGAAGATATGTAGTGACTGCGCTCACGCCTGGGAACTATATTCTGGTTGCCGAAGCAGCAGGCTTCAAGAAGTTTTCCAGCGGATCGTTCGCCGTTGCCGTCCAGCAACAAATCACAATCGACGCCAGGCTCCAGATTGGCGATGTCAATACAACGGTGGAAGTGACTGGTGCGGCATCGCTGGTCAACACGACCATCTCTAACCTCGGGCAGGTCATCGAAAACGAGACCATCCTGAAGCTTCCAAACATTGCCCGCAACTCCCTGAGCCTTGCTTACCTGACTCCAGGCGTAGTTGGCTCGGGTGGCCGCCGAGGCGACAATAATACGAACTTCGTCGCCAACGGATCCCGCAATTCCACTTCCGACGTCCTCGTCGACGGCGTCACGGTCACCACGGTCGAACAGAACTCCGGCATCTCCGATTTGAAATTCTCCCCTTCCATCGACGTCGTGCAGGAATTCAAGATACAGACCAACTTTTTCTCCGCCGAGTTCGGTCAAACCGGCGGCGCCGTGGTGAACATGGTTACCCGCTCTGGCTCCAATCGCTTCCACGGCACCGGCTACTACTTCCTTCGTGACGCCGCGCTCAACTCCAACGACTGGTTCGCCAACCGGGCTGGCCGAGCACTGCCCGCATTCCACCGTGACCAATACGGCGGTGTGCTCGGCGGGCCAGTCATCAAGAACAAGACCTTCTTCTTCGGAGCCTACGAATACACCAAGCAACAAAGCCCTACTTCCGCCGTCATCAGCGTTCCCACAAATTTGCAGCGCGCTGGAGACTTCTCGCAGACCTTTAACGCCTCGGGTCAGTTGATGCAGTTGTACAACCCCTTCTCAACCACCACCTCCGCGAATGGCACCATTACTCGCCAGCCCATCCCAGGCAACGTCATCCCCGCTTCGACTATGGATCCGGTTGCCCTGAAGGCGCTGTCCTTCCTGCCCACGTCCAATCAGGCGGGTGCCGCATTTACCAACACCGCCAACTGGTTCGGCCAAGGCGTCAACGCGAGCACCGGCCATCAGTCCACTATCAAGATGGACCACAGCTTCAATGATAAAAACCGCTTCAGCGGCCGCTGGAGTAACAGCCGCGGCAATGGCCAGAACCCGAATCTCTTTGGCGACAACAACCCGTCTTACTATACTGGCGGCGTCAATGGAACCAATACACAGTCTGTAGTTGGCGACTTCACCCACGTTGCCAACGCCACAACACTCTTTACCTTCCGTTATGGTTGGACCTATTCCGACTTCTTCCGCAACCCCTTCTTCGACAGCTTTGACCCCACCAGCCTGGGCTTTGCTTCCAACATCAAATCCAACGCCACAAATCTTGTCTTCCCACGCTTCCGCCCTGAAGGATTCCAGGAATTCGGCACTGAGGGTTATTGGATCATGGACCGCGAAGAGGGCGTCCACCACTGGGCTGGCTCGATGACAAAGGTGATCGGCGGGCACAACATCAAGACCGGCGGCGAGCGCCGCTTCAACCAACTCGACTACCTCCAGCCTGGCTTCCCCTCTGGCGGCTATTCTTTTGGCCGTGGAATTACTTGCCTTGACCGATTCACCTGCCCCGGCAACCAAGGCAACGGCCTTGCCACCATGCTCCTTGGATGGACCACAGGCAGCAATTATCACATCGAACCCAAAGCTTTCTCGCGATCGGCCTATTGGGGCTTCTACCTGCAGGACGACTGGAAGGTCTCACGCAAGCTCACAATCAACCTTGGTGTGCGTTATGACTTCGACGTGCCGCGCTGGGAAGTGCAGGATCGTTATAGCTACTGGGATCTCAATGCGCAGTCCTCAGTCAAGGCTCCTGGTTACGACACACGTGGCGTGATCAAGTTTGTCGACAAGGACAACCGCTCGCCCTTCGATGCAGACATGAACAACTGGCAGCCGCGAGTTGGCCTCGCCTACGCAGCCAACTCGAAGACCGCAATCCGCGCCGGCTATGGCTTGTTCTACACTCTGAGCCGCGCCACTGTATTCGGCCGTCCAGGTACCGGCTTCACGATTGACTCGCCCGCTATCTGGACTCTGGATTCCAATGCCACCCTGAGCGCAAAACTAAACAATCCCTTCCCCAACGGCGTTCTGCTTCCTCCCGGCCGCAGCCAGGGTGACAACACCTTCCTCGGTTTCGGCACAGGTACGATCGTTCGCGATAACAATCGCAATCCTGAGTACCACTCCTGGAACCTCTCGATTCAGCGTGAATTGCCAATGAGGTCTGTGCTTGAAGTGAACTACACCGGAAGCCGTGGAACGCACTTGTTTATGCCGATTACAACGCTGTCGCCGCTGCACCCGAACGACTGGAGCCGAGGCCGTACAGCATTGAACGGGCTGGTTACGAATCCGTTCTTTGGGCAAATTACAGACAGCCGCTCGGTATACTCTCAGCCCACAGTTCAGTTGCAACGGCTGCTCCGCCCGATGCCTCACTTTGCCGGCACCAGCGTAGGCACTGCAGAACCTGCTCGTGGTGATTCCAACTATCACGCGCTTCAGCTCAAGTGGGAGAAGCGCTATAGTTCCGGCCTCACCTTCCTCGGCCACTACACATGGTCGAAGATGATCGACAACGTTTCGCACACCTCTGGTAATGTTTCCTGGCTGGGCGGTTCCACCAACATCCAGAACATCTGGGATCTGCGTGGCGAACGGGCACTGTCGGCACACGACATCGCAAGCCGCGCGGTGCTCACGGGGGCTTACGAATTGCCCTTCGGCAAGGGCCGCAAGTTTGCCGCCAACATGCCACGCGTCCTGAACTGGATCGCCGGGAATTGGGACATCAGCGGCATGGCACTCTTCCAAAGCGGCATGCCTCTCCACGTCACTCAAAACGGAGGAAACATCTGGGACGGAACCCAACGCCCCAACCTCATCGGCGACCCCAGCACCACTGGATCGGTGCAGGACCGGATCAACAACTACTTCAACATTGCTGCATTCTCGCAGCCTGCAGTTGATGTTCCCGGCACCGCACCGCGTAGCCTAAACTACCGTGGCCCTGGCATCTCCACTCTCGATGCAGCTCTCCTCAAGAGCATCATCGTCCGCGAAGGCCACCGTCTTGAAATCCGCATGGAAGCGACCAACTTCACCAACACACCGATGTTTGGCGATCCGGCCACTGCTTTCGGCGCGGTCAATTTTGGACAGATCACCGGGCGGCGCAGTGGAGTCGATCCTCGTAATATGCAGTTTGGTTTGAAGTACTACTTCTAAACCAGCTGTCCAATCTAAAAAGAAAGTGGGCTTCTCATTGCTGAGAAGCCCGCTTTCTTTTGGTTTAAGCTAGTCGCCACCACCGCAGCCACCGCCGCAGCCTCCGCCACCGCATCCGGAGTCTGCGCCACCGCAATCACCAGAGTCTATGGAGCAGTCTGTTCCACATCCTCCAGAGCTAGCGTCTCCCTTCTTCTTGCTGACCTGTGATTTTGTATCGGCCCAGATCAGTCCGAAGATCAGGAAGAAGGCGGTGACGAAGACCATCGCGAGGACTACCGGGGCGGCGTTCGAGAAGAGCAGGAAGGGGAGCACTGAAGGCAGTGCCGTTTGCCAGTTCGGCTTGGGTATGATCCAGTGGCGGGTAGTGTCGAGCCAGCGGAGGCGCTGGTTGGGGTTGAAGCGGACCTCGCTGGCTGGCCAGATCGCCGGTGGCGGCACTTGCTTCAGTTCTTCCTCGTAGAAGGCCTTGGTGCGCTCGTACCAGTTTTCGAACTTCTCATCTTCCTGTTTGCCTCCAGCGGTGGGGCCGTGATGGAGCGGGCGCGGGAGGGTGTTCTGGCAGAGATCTTCCCAGTAGGAGCGGGTGTGGATCAGGTGGAGGTGCCAGGCCTGATCTACTGCCTCTGAGGGTGTGACCGGCAGTGGCGAAACCATCGCCAGGTAGAGGAAGCGCCGGTATTCATCGATCACTGCCCTGCCCTGCGCAGGCGACCAGGAGTTTTCGCGGCAGAGGCGTTTGTGGAAATTGGCCGGGAACTCGAAGCGTTCGATCTTTTCGTAGAGTGTCTGATTTTGCATAGTTTGTTTCTGCCTTGATTAAACCGTTTTCGATGGCAACCGGACAGAAGCTCCAGTTTTGTGGAATGATAATTCCATGAAATCGGAAGAGCGGATAGCCGGGTTGGTTGGGCCCTTTCAGGCCCGGCTGCGGGCCTATGCATTTGGGAGCGAGCTGGACGCGATTGCGCAGGAACTGATGGGGTTGCTTGAGGGGCATCGAAGGCGGCGTGCAGATATTTCAGACCGGACGAGACTGAAGGCGCTGGCACTCATGGCCGAATATCTCGATGCTCACGGGCGATCGCAGGAAGCCGCCGGACTGCTTCGTCTGACAGTGGAAGAGTTGATGGAGAGCGGCATGGAGCAGGTTGATTTGCGGTTGATGCGGCAAAGGGTTTGGTGTTGCCTCGCTTTTGCGTTGACGCACCTTCGCGCGAACCGGGTTCAAGAAGCCGGGAGAGTGATCTTAGAGATGCGAAGTTTTGTGGAGGGGAAGCTGGTGCGGCCGGAGTTTCCTTGCCATGGAACGGTGGCGCTGCTGCGTTACTACGCCGGGCTTTGGCACCGAAACGCTGGAGACCTGAATGAGGCAGCGCGAGACTTTGATGTGGCGCTCGATCAGACTCGGTTGCGTTACGAGGACAAGCAAAAGAAGTATGAGGGGGTTGACGCCGACCGATTGCGGCGGGAGTTGATTTATAGCCGTGTCATGACGTCGCGGATTCTGGGTTTTGGCCAGGGAGGGATTGCGCTGGCACGTGGGCGCTATGTAGAGGCAAGGGGATGGCTGATCGGGGCATCGCAGATTCTGTCGACACTGGGGCAGGATACCTGGAGAAAGAGTCTGGAGGTGTATTCGAGGAGCGCGACAGTGATGCTGGCGGAATCTGCTGAGCGGCTGCGTGAGGAGGGTTTGCGGCTGCAGCAATTGCAGGAGTGGTTTGCCGAGAGAAACCGGAGGAATGGTTTTGTTGCCGGCGCGTTTGGGTTGCTGGCTGAGGTGAGAGCGAGGCAGCTTGAGGCAGGCACGGTAATGAAGGCGGACTTGACGGGTTTGCAGAAACGAGTGAATTCCTGTTTGCGCGATGCCTATGTCGATGCGGGGCCTTTGTCCGGAAGCGCTGCGCTGGGCCTGATGGAATGTCTGATTCGGGCCCGGGAATTTGGCCGCTGTGAGACGGAAATGAAGAGGTTAGAGAAGCGGCTAGAGGGGGAAGAACTCGCGGAACTGCGGGTATTGCAGGCAGAGATGTGGATTGAGAGCGGCCGGGAGGAATTGGCGCGGGGGGTGCTGGAAGAACTGGTGGCTCACAAGCTGGCGAACCGTGGTTACCGGGCCCGGGCCTGGGCGCTACTGGCTTTATGCGAGAAGCGGGCCGGGAGAAATGTTTGGGCGGAGCGGGCGATGCTGGCAGCGCGTGATGCGCTGGGCGTGGTGCAGGATGGATTTGCCCGAGCGATGGTGATTGAGACTGGCGGGCTGGTTGAGGCAAGGGTCGAGATTGAAGCTGCGATGCCATACCAGGGGGATGGAGAGGATCCGTTGTGGTGTGATGTGGACCACAACCTCGAAATGGCGCGGCTGAATGTGGTGGCTGCAGTACACGCAAAGTTTCCCGGCTATGGGGTGGCAAAACTGGCGGCGGTGATGGGCAGGGGTCATTCCTGGCTCTATGCGCTGCTGGGCAGGCATCGCGAGGTGGAATGGGTGGGGCGATTACTTGGAAAAGAATAAATTCACAAAAACTCGTAAAATCAACCGCCGGGCAACGCTCCATGTAATATGAACGCTGCGAAGATAAACAACTTCATCAACAACAATTACGACCTGATGGAAAAGCTTGGGCAGGAATTAGCGCGAGGTCCCGGAATCAAGCGGTCCGCAGAAATCGAAAAGGAGTTGAAGCGGTTGTGGGATGGGCAAAAATACTGGGCGGCCGAATACAAGAAGGCATCTGGAAGCGAAATGATTCTGGTACAGGGCTTGCGAATCACCGGAGACCCGAATGAGGAAAAGAACCAAGCAGACCAATTGTTGGCGCAACAAATTCGACTCAGGATGACGAAGACGAAGCTTCAAGAAGCCATAACGACAGTGGATCGGGAAAGATTCAACATCAGCGTCGCATTGCAATCGCAGTATGACATCTCGGTGAAATGGCAAAATGCAATGTTTTCCCACTGGACGAGGATTGGAGCGGGGTTGCATGCCAAACATCCCTTGTTTGTAAGAAAAGATATTGATGAGAAGGTTCAGTCGCTGCTAAATGAAGCTCGCGTACTTCGAGATGCGGGGAAATACGAAAAGGCCTGGTCGAAAGTGAGCGCGGCTGCGGCGAAGGTGAAGTGGGGTTTTGATTTTATGGAATGGTGGATGAATCAACAGGAGAAGGGGGCGAAGAACGCCGAGGCGGGCATCAAAGTAAGTGCGGCGTTAGCAACGCTGATTGTGGCTGCGCCGATTGAGATGGGGGTTTTGGCTGGAATGGGGGTGGCGACAGTGGGCGAAGGCACCATGCAGTTGACGCTCCTGCACGCCAAGGGTTTTGATGGGAAAGAGCAGATTAGTGCAGAAGATGTAAAGAAGGCCGTGCTGGAAACAGTGATCGCAGGAGGGACTGGCGGCTTGGGTGCCGGTACAGGCAAAATGGTGGCAAATGGATTGAAAGCGCGCGTCGCCAGAGAAGTTCTGAAGCGAAAAGCAGCTGAAGAAGGATTCGACGTCGTTAAAGAAGCTCTGAGGCAAGAGGCAACTGAGCAGCAAATAGAATTTGTGGCCAAGCGAATCGAGCAGTACCTTGCCGCCAACTCGGCCGCGATCATGAAGAAAGTGATGCAGCTCGATTCGGACCCCGATTGGAACTTTTGGTACATGGCAATAACCCCGATGATCAATCCCGTGGCTATTGAAATGTCCAAAGAGCCCGACTTGAACAGGCTGATGCTGAAGTAGAACTTCTAGTCGTTGAGAGTAAAAGCCAGGATGTTGCCACCGGCGGCGACGGCAATGTGTTGTTTGCCGTGGACGGTGTAAGTCATGGGCGAGGCTCGCCAGACGGAACTGGTGTTGAAGTGCCAGAGGGTCTTGCCGGACTTTGCGTCGGCAGCGGCGAAGGAGCCACCGCTTTCGCCGTAGAAGATGAGCCCGCCGGCGGTGGAGAGGACGCCTGTGTAGTTGGATTCGGGTGCGCCGATCTGGACTTGCTCCCAAGCGATTTTGCCGGTCTGGATGTCGAGGGCGCGGAGGATCTTTTGCGGAGGATTGGCCGGGTCGTTATAGGGGACAAACCAGGAGCCGGCCTGACGGTAGAGGTTGCAGTCTTCAACAGCCATTACGTAGAAGAGTTTTGCCTGTGGATTGTAGGCGGTGGAGTACCAGTTGGTGGCACCTCTGACTGCAGGGCAGGTGACCGTGCCGCCCATGGTGGGCTTGGCTTTTTCATTGACGATGGGGCGGCCTTTGGGGTCAAGGCCAGTGGCCCAGGTGAGGCGTTTGACGAAGGGAGTGCCGAGAAGGTATTCGCCGTTCGTACGATCGAGAACGTAGAAGAAGCCGTTGCGATTAGCCTGCAAAAGGAGTTTGCGGGGCTTGCCCTGGAAAACTTCATCAACCAGCACAAGTGGCTCGGTAGCATCCCAATCCCAGAGGTCGTGGGGGGTGAACTGGAAGTGCCATTTGATCTGGCCGGTCTTGGGGTTGAGTGCGACTACCGAGTCTGTATAGAGGTTGTCGCCTTTGCGTTCAGTGCCGTCGGTATCAGGGTAGGGGTTGCCAACGGGCCAATAGAGCGTGTCGAGCGTTGGATCGTAGGAGCCAGTAAGCCAGGTTGCGCCGCCGCCAACTTCGAGGGCATTGCCGACCCAGGTTTCAGACTTGGGTTCGCCGCGTTTGGGGATGGTCCAGAAGCGCCAGGCTTCTTCGCCGGTATCGGCTTTGTAGGCTGCGATGAAACCACGTAAGGGTGCGTCGCCACCGCCGACGCCTGCCACCACGAGATCACCTACAACCAGAGGCGCTGCAGTGGCACCGTATGCGCCGGGCAGGCCCTCTGGCATGAAGACTTGCCACATCAGTGCGCCGGTAAGGCGATTGAGGGCGATGATGTGGGCGTCGTCGGTTGAGAAGAAAATCTTGTTGCCAAGTAGAGCGGCACCGCGCTGGGCGCCTTTGGCGGCGTCGCCTGAGATTTTGGTGGCGTCAGCGCGGTTGCGCGTGTAGCACCAGATCTCGCGGCCGGTGTCGCTGGCGAGTGCACATACCTGGTTGGGGGCGGTGACGTACATGATGCCGTCGGCAACGAGAGGGGTGGTTTGGAGGCCCATATAAGGGAGCGAGTAGGACCAGGCAAGCTTCAGTTTGGAGGCGTTGGTGGTGTTGATCTGGGTGAGCGGGCTGTGGCGGTTCGCCGAAGGTGCACCGTGGTAGCCGGGCCACTCGCCGTTGTTAGGCTGCTGGATCTGCTGGATCTCTTTGGCGGAGGTGGGAGTCTTCGGGAGAGCGATTTTGCCCTTGGGAATGCCCCCGAGAGTAGCCAGATAGGCGATCAGATTGGGATCTGATGGGAATGAGGGCATCAGGGACTTTGTCTCGTCTTCGACCGAAGCGGGATTGTTGATCAGATGGAGCTTGCCGTCGAAGGTCTGCAGTTGGAGATCGTGGCGGCCTCTCGAACGGGCGAAGCCCCTGAGAGACTTACCGTCGCTCAAGTTCACCTTCACGACAGCCCAGGGGTTGTCAGGGCAGAAGGCCCAGGGCGGGCAGGAGGCAGAATTGCGTTTGCCGCGGCGAGAGTTTGGGTCTTTCAACTGAGCTTCGATTTCGCGGATCGTGAGTTCACGACCGATGCTGGAGAGATCGGGGCCGTTGGAGCCGCCTTGTCCTTGTGCCATGTGGCAACCGAGGCATTTCTGCTCGAAGACTTGCTTGCCGGCGGCGAGGTCTCCTGCAGGTTTTGCGTCGAAGGCGGAGGCATTCCAGGAGCGGATGGTTTTGGCGAGCAGGTCGAGATTTTCAGCCTTTAGATTGGCAAAACCGGGCATGCCGCCAGAGGTACCTTTTTCGATGATGGTGCGGATCTTTGCTTCGTCGCTGGCACGCAGGCTACGGGTGTCTATCAGGTTTGGGCCACGGTCTGTGCCGGTAGCAGAATCCCCATGGCAGGCAGCACAGTATTGCTTGTAAGCAGTGGGGAGGGTTTGGGCGGAAAGGCTAAGAGTGAGTAAGAATGCAGCTCGCAACATGGAAGACTGATTCTATCGAAGAATCTAGAGTTGGCGGATGCGGCGCTGGGTGCTCCAGAAGATTCCGCTCAGAACAACAAGCAGAATGCCGTTGGCAGCAAGCACCTGGGGAGCGCCGAAGCTATCGATCAAAGTACCGGAAGCGAAGGCGCCGATGGGCATTCCACCGCGGAAGGCGACGTTGTAGATGCTCATAACGCGGCCGCGCATGGAGTCTTCAGTTTGGGTTTGCACGAGCGAACTGACCAGGCCGAAGCAGGCGATCAGCGCTGCCCCGCCGAGGAAAAGCATGACGCAGGCGATGTAGAAGTTTGTCGAAATGGCGAAGCCAAAGATACACGCACCGAGGGCGACCAGCGATGAAAGCGCGAGCAGGCCTTTACGCTGGATATGGCTGGTGGCAGCGACGAAGATACCTCCGACGACGCTTCCAATGCCAGAGATTACGAGCATCTCCGAGTAGGCTTCTTTGCCGAGGTGAAAGACGCGCTCGGCGAAGACCGGGAGGAAGGTCATGAACGAGACGCCGAGCAGAGTCATCAGGAAGGCCAGCACGATGAGCCCCCCCATCACTGAGTTATCGCGAATGAAGCGCAAGCCAACCTTCATGCTTTCAAGGACGGGCTCTTTGCCTGTCATCGCGGGAGGTCTTGGCGCCACCCGAAGCAAGGTGAAGATGACTGCAAGAAAACTGAATGCGTTCAGGCCGAAGCACCAGACCGCTCCGAACTTCGCCAGGGTGACACCACCGATGGTTGGGCCGATCACGCGAGCCACGTTGAACTGGATGGAGTTCATCGCGATTGCGTTTTGGAGGTCTTCCTTCTTAACCAGAGACGGGATCATGGCCTGATAGGCCGGGCCGCCGAAGGCCTGGGCGGTGCCCACGATGAAGGAAAGAGTGAGAACGTGCCAAACCTCGACCACGCCAAAATACGCAAGTGTGGCGAGGGTGATGGCGCAGGTCATCTGTACGAGCTGTGAGACGACGAGGATCTTTCGCCGGTCTTTGCGATCGGCCACGACGCCGCCGAACATACTGAAGAGGAAGATCGGGATTTGGCCGAGGAAGGCATCGAGACCCAGATACCAGGCGGATTTTGTGAGCTCGTAGACAAGCCAGCTTTGGGCCAGATTCTGCATCCAGGTCCCGATGGACGAAGTACAAGCCCCCAGCCACATAAGCCGGAATTCGGGGTACTCGAATGCCTTAAAAATCTGACGTTTCAATGCTGGGAATTTCTTAGGGGAGCGGTTTTTCGCGATGGATCAGGTGGCAGAGATTGCCATCGATATCCTCAAAGAAGGCAAGGCGGTTGCCCTGATTGGCGAATGGCTCACCGACGAAGGTGACGCCTTTGTCCTTAAGAATGGCGTAGGCAGCGTCGAAATCGTCGATCGCGATGGCGAGGTGGCGAATGCCGGGGGTCTTCATTTCATTGGGGCCGGGTTCGCCAGCGCTCGGGATGATTTCGAGCATGGAACCGTTTTGTGCCTTGACGAAATAGTTGCCGGAGTATTCAAAATTGATGTGGAACTCAAGGTGAGCTACATACCAGTCAGCGAGTCTCTTAGGGTTGGGTGAAGCAATTGCGGTGTGTTCGAGGCCTTGAAACATAGAACTCACCAGTCTAGCAAAGCCAGTTTAGTAGACCGCGAAACAAAAAACGGCATTGGAGCCGCCCGGGGACAAACAATACTCGCCATTCTCGAGAGCTTCCTGAACTTCGAGTTTGTACAGACCTGAGGAGAGGGGCTCAAGCGAAAGCCGGACAGCGCGCGGGCCATTCTTTTTGGGTTTCTGCGGGAGGTTCAGGACACGCTGCCCACCCTTGGCTTCCATCTTGTAGAGCGCCATCTGTTGGACGTTCAGCTTGTCCACCTTAACGATAAAGGTAGGCTCGGTGAGCGGAGTTTTGGCCGTGGCAGCAGCACCGGATACGGTGTAGATGGTGTCGCCCTTGACGGTATCTTCTTTGGCGTCGCCGGGATCGGTGGGGATCAACTTGTTGGCATGGCGAATGAAAGGCAAATCGGTCTTTTCTGGGACAGGGCCTTTATAGGCCTCCTGGGCAGAGAGCGCCAGGGCAAATGTACAAATGGCCAAAAGAGCAAGCTTCACGATTTTCATTCTATCTCCTGATGCGATGGCTCTAAGGCTCGTCGCGTAGTTCCTTAAGAAAAGGCACTGCTGTTCTAAAGACGTCTTCAAAAGGGCCGATGGATTCACCAGAGGCGCAAAAAGGTTCATGTCGAAAGCATTGAAATTCTACGATCTATTGAACCGCCTGCCGTTTGTGACATCCTTTCGCAGCAAAGTGGTGTTTGCCGTAGTGGTAAGCGTGCTGTTGCCGGTGTCGGTAATGGAGATGTATTTCATCGGGTTTTCGACCTTGCGGGGACCGGAACTCGAGCAGGCGATTCTGATTAGCGGCTTGGCCGCAGCGGCGGCGGCGGTGTTTGCATACTGGACACTGTCGACGATTCTGCGTCCGATTCTTTATACGTCGCGGCAATTGAACCAGTTCCTGAATGAGCGGGTCTTGCCGGATTTGCCGGCACATTATCGCGATGAAGTGGGCAGCCTGATGTCGAACGTGAACTACATCACCCGGTCGATGAAAGATCTGGTGGAGAGCGCGAATCAAAATGGGGCTATCGACCATTTGACGGGGATCTACAACCGGCGCAGCGCCGAGAATCGACTCAAGGATTCCATTGAGCTGACGCGGATTCGTCAGAACTCGCTGAGCTTTGCGATTCTGGATATCGACAACTTCAAGATGCTGAACGACACCTACGGACACGACTTTGGAGATACGGTGTTGCGGCAGGTTGGAGATCTGCTGAGAAGCAATGTGCGTCGTACCGACTGGGTTGGGCGTTGGGGTGGTGACGAGTTTGTGATCTCGGTGCAGGGGGGAGAGAACGAAGCTTCGGCGATGCTCTCGAGACTTTGTGAGCTGGTGCGGCGTGAGTTGTTTATCGCTCCCGACCAGAGCGTACATAAGGTCACCTTCTCTTGTGGGGTTTGTGAATGGCAGGAGATGATGGATTCGCAGTCGTTGTTTACGAAGGCGGATGAGGCGTTATACACAGCCAAGCGGGGCGGGCGAGACCAGTTGCACGTGTGGAGCGAAATGGCTCCGGCTTAGATTACACTCGCTCTATGCGAATGATCCTGCTGGTATTGTGCAGTGCCGGGCTTTGGGCTGCAGAGTGGTCTCCTGCTTTATCGATGAAGCTGAAGACGATTTCAGAAGTAATCCCTTCACCAGATGGCAAGAGCGTCTTGTGGCTGGAAACGCGTGCCGTGATCGAAACCGAGAAGAGTGAGATGCTGACGCATCTGTTCTTTGCCCGGGTGGATGGCAGCGGGCGCCGGCAACTGACGCAGGGCGATAAGGGTGTGAATGCGCCGGCATGGGCTGCCGATGGAAAGTCGATCTACTTTGCCTCAGATCGATCGGGGAAACGCAACTATTACCGCTTGCCTGTCGAAGGCGGCGAAGCCGAAAAACTGACCGACTGGAAGGGCACACTCGGGCAGTATCGAGTTTCTCCAGACGGCGGCTTTATTGCTTTTGCGGCAACCGAAGAAGACAAAGAGCTTGAAAAGCGGCGTAAAGAGAAGCTGGATTTTCGCGTCATTGGAGAGAAGCCTCCGAGACAGAGTCTGTGGATTCTGGATCTCAAAGCAGCTGGTGCGACGGCGAAGAGCCTGCTCAAGGGTGACTTTCATGTGATGAGCTTCGACTGGGCTCCCGATGGGAAGTCGATTGCCGTTGAGCGCCGCAAGACCAGTGAGCCGAATGAGTCTTATTCGGCAGATGTGCTGGAAGTGGACGTGGCGACAGGGGCAACCAAACAGATTGCCGCAACGAGTGCGTTTGAGTCTGAGCCGATTTACTCGCCCGATGGCCGCTACATTGCCTTGCAGCGTCGGATGAAGAAGTCTGGCCACGATGCAGAACGGATCGCGCTGTATACAAGGGCCAGCGGTGAAATTCGCGAGTTGCCTGCGACGCCAAACGACAATCCGCAAGTGGCAGGCTGGGCAGCGGATTCAAAGTCGCTGGTGGTGTTTGAGCCGAAGGGTACGCGCTCGGCGATGTACCGCTTGCCTGTTGATGGGCCGCTGGCGAACCTCTACATGCCGAAGGTTGGCGTGTTTACGGCAGTAAGGATGAATGAAGCCGGGACGCATTATGGCTTCCCGGCGCAGAGCCTGGAGAAGCCGGTAGAAGCCTTTGTGATGGCCGCGGGGGGTGAGCCGGTGCAGGTGAGTTCGGCGAATACCGGGCTGGATTTGCCGGCAGTGGCGAAGTCTGAGGTGATCACCTGGAAAGGCAAGGATGGCCTTGCGATTGAGGGGATTCTGACTTATCCGGAGGGCTACAAGGCAGGCACTAAGGCGCCGCTGATTCTGAATATTCATGGTGGGCCGTCGGGTGTCTTTGCCGAGAGCTTTGTGGGGGCTGGCGGCCTCTACCCGATCGCAACGTTTGCATCAAAGGGCTTTGCGGTGTTGCGGCCGAACCCGCGCGGGTCTACTGCTTATGGGGCGGCCTTCCGCAACAAGGTGGATCAGGATTGGGGCGGGCTGGATTTTCAGGACATTCAGTTGGGTGTTGATCAGGTGATCTCGATGGGGGTTGCTGATGCAGAGAAGATGTGCGTGATGGGTTGGAGCTATGGCGGGTACATGACGGCCTGGACCGTAACGCAGACCAGCCGCTTCAAGTGTGCGGCAATCGGGGCCGGAATCACGAACCATGTTTCGATGTATGGCACGCAGGACATTCCGGCAACGTACGAGGATTACTTTGGCGGGCCACCCTGGGAGGTGCCCGAAGTTTACAAGCGCAGTTCACCGATGAACTACATACAGAATGTGAAGACGCCGACGCTGATCCTGCATGGCGAGAATGATCCGCGTGTGCCGCCGACGCAAGGCTATGAGTTCCATAGCGCGCTCAAGCGACGCAATGTGCCGGTAAAGATGATTGTCTACCCACGCACGCTGCATGGCCCGAACGAGCCGAAGTTCACGCAGAACATCATGGAGCAGCATTTGAGTTGGGCCGAGTCCTACTTGAAGTAGTGATTCTTTGATAGCCTTTCTACAATATGAAACGCCGCGCAGTTTTGAGCTCCGTACTGGCTGGTACAGCCGCATTTGCCCAAGAGAAGAAGCCCAGCCGCTTTAACCAACCAACGGGATATCGCGACACACCAGTCATTCCTTTTCAGCGCTGGAAAGTTCATGACATTGATCGCCCGGCACCTGCCGTTGTTACCCCGTCCAGTGTAGCTGGAGGGGCACCTTCGGATGCAATCGTTTTGCTCGACGGCAAGGACTTGTCGCACTGGACCTTCGCGGGCAAGAAGAACAGGCCGAAGATGGATTGGAAGCTTGAGAACGGCTATATGGAAGTGACTCCGGGTGCTGGGGATGCGCGTACGAACGAGTCTTTTGGAGACATGCAATTGCAT
>JBIPMY010000002.1:0-55577 GCA_044376335.1 Bryobacter sp. | reverse complement strand
CAAATCCTCCCGCCTCTAGCCCATCTACACATTTTCCCTGTATTTTCTTAGGCATCCACGCCAAAGCTCCCTGGCTTTTTCCGTGGATGCCTTAGTTTTTTTGCCTACTCTCTTCTCTTCTTCCCCACTAGCCTAAATTCTGATTTCATTTTCAGTTTCCACCCTACAGCCCACCCCAAAACCGGTCGATAGTCCAACCAGCCACAGGACTATCCGGTTTCATTTATGTCTTCAAAATCTCTATTCGCTTCCCTGATTCTTTTCGTTTCGCAGGCCAGTGCCATTGTGGTCAGTTCAGGTACTCCTGACAACTACCTCTCCGCTCAAACCGCAGTCGGTTTTTCCAATGTTCCCAGCGTCGGCTTGTGCAGCGGTTCCCTGCTGGCAACCGGTCAGCACTTCCTCACTGCCGCCCACTGCATCCTCGGTTATTCTGGCGCCGCCACCGTAACCTTTACCAATGCTCTTGGTACTAACTTTTCTTATACGTCTTCCTCGATGATTGCCCACCCAAGCTTTATCCAGGGTCAATATCTCGCAGGCAACGATATTGCAATCATCAGGCTTAGCCAGCAGGTCGATGCCTCAATCAATCGGCTGAGTCTCTACACCGGCGGTGGCAATGAGCAGGGCAGCGAAGCCACTCTCATCGGTTACGGCCGTACCGGTATGGGCGCAACTGGCAGCGTTGCGGGTACCTTCGGCACACGGCGTGAAGGCCAGAATGTTGTCGATACTGTCACAAGCAATTTGCTCTACTTTGACTTTGACAACGGCAATGCCGCGCAAAGCACCTCTGGCGGCCTCGGCCTTGGTTCGCGAGAAGTCAGCATCGCCCAGGGCGATTCTGGCGGCCCTGCGCTCATCAATGGCAGAATCGCCGGAATCAATTCCTTCATCACCTGTGTGGGCTCAGGTGGCGTTTGCGTCTCCACCATCGATGTGGACTCAAGACTCAACAGCACCTTCGGCGAGCAGTTCGCAACCACCCGCGTATCCAACTACATCACTTGGATCACCCAAAACACCGGTGGCCTATCGGGAAGCTTTGAAGGCGTCCCTGAACCTTCAACCTACGCCACAGGCCTCCTCGGCCTAGTCATTTGCCTGGCGAAAGCTCGTAAAATTCGTAACGGATCGTCCAGCTAAAAGTCTCCCCCGGAGCAATCTTCATCGAGATATACGGCTCTGGCGACAGCACACTCCGAATCGACCAGAAAATCACCTTCGACAGGGGCTTGTCCCCTGTCACTCGAACCCCAGCACCCGTCTTGCGGTTCTCCACTCGAAACTCATAATCCTTGGCTTCCCCGCCAAAGCCGGTAAATTCGCTCATCACCGTCTGGCCAGTTTTCAGCTCATTCACATAGCTCAACCGCCGCCCCTCCATCGCCCCATTTGGCGCAATCTGGCTCTTCGCCACGGCATCAAAGCCAAACTGCACACTCAAATTCGGCCCCGTCGGTTCCCCATCAATCACAAAGAAATTGTGGTTATAGCTCGAAGTCTCAATCGTCTTTTTGCCCGTATTCTTCAACCGGTGCTCAATCCACATCTCAGGCTTGCCCGGCACCATCCGCACCGTCTTCTCATACCGGTACCCATACCCGCTGGAATCATCCTTCAGGTCATGTCGAAACCCAATCCGGTCTTTCTTCTGCGACACCTTCCACTTGCCCGAATCCACCAGCTTGTAACGTCCAAACCGCTCAAACTTCCCGTCCGTCTCCTTGCGCATCGCCCCAATCCCGATCCGCACAAAATTCTCACCCACTTTCGCCTCGCGGTAGCCAAGCGCCTCATCCCCGCTCAGAAACTCCTCCACCGGCCCCGTAATCGCATCATGGTGCAGAGGGTCATGCTTGCCGTACCAAACCCCAAAATAGGAATGCTTCTTGTACTCCAGGCTCTTCACCACCCCAGACCAGTCAAACCGGGACCCTCGATAAGACCCATTCACCGCATCCGGCAAATGAAACACCGCCCGCAAAACCCCGTTCTCCAAAACCGCCTCCGGCGCATCCGCCGCCATCAACCCAACACTCAGGCTCAATACAAAAAGAAGTCGCTTCATCGCGAGTTCAAATTATCATACCTGCCACCAACCTCATCACCCACACACTGGCCACCCCCGCCGCAGACCTCCAGTTGTGATGCAACTGGTGCAGCCCCAAAAACACAAGCACTCCCCCGGCAAACACATAACTGTCCCGCAACAAACTCGCGTCCACCAGCGACGCTCCCCCAAACCCGACAACAGTAGCCAACTGCAGTCCCACCACCTGCCATCCCACCTTTTGCGACTTCGGCTGAAATCGTCGCAACACCGCCGCCGTCGCCACCCCTTCTGGCAACCGGTGAATCAACAGCACCCACGCAGCCATCGATCCAGGCCGCGCCAATTCCAGCAACGCCCCATCAATCAACGCATGGATCCCCAGCGCCAGCCACAACGGCAACATCGCCACCCAATTCGAGCAATCCCCACACTCCGGGCAAGCCGGATGTACAAACCGGTCCATCCCCCACGCCAGCACCATCCCCGCCGCAAACGGCAGCATCTTCCCCACTGTCCCAGCTTCACTCCAAACCTCCGGCAACACCACAAACAAAACAAGGCCAGCCATCAACCCACCGGCGTAAGACGAAACCCAATGCGACAATCTCAGACTCCACAACGCCACCAGCGTCGGAATCCCCACCGCAAACAACAAAGTCATCAGTTCAACGTTTGACATCAATGATAATGATAATGCATTATCGTACAAGATGTCAGTTCCAAGATTCCCCAAGCGTGTCCCGGTAACCGTCCTCACCGGCTTCCTCGGCTCCGGCAAGACCACTCTCCTCAACCGCATCCTCACCGAAAACCACGGCAAGAAGATCGCCGTCATCGAAAACGAATTCGGAGAAATCGGCGTAGACCAGGATCTGGTCATCAACGCCGAAGAAGAAATCTTCGAAATGAACAACGGCTGCATCTGCTGCACCGTCCGAGGCGACTTGATCCGTATCCTCGGCAACCTCATGAAGCGCCGCGACAAGTTCGACTACATCCTCGTCGAAACCACCGGCCTCGCAGACCCCGGCCCCGTCGCTCAAACCTTCTTCGTCGACGAAGAAATGCAGTCCCAGCTCAGCCTCGACGGCATCGTCACCCTCATCGATGCCAAACACATCTGGCAACACATCGACGAAGCCGACGAAGCCAAAGAACAAATCGCCTTCGCCGATGTCATCATCCTCAACAAAACCGACCTCGTCTCGGCCACCGACCTCAACAAGCTCGAAGCCCGCATCCACTCCATGAACGCGGCCGCCAAAATCATCCGCGCACAAAACGCAGTCGTTGACATGAACCAGGTCCTCGACGTCGGCGGCTTCAACCTCGACCGTGCCCTCCAAGTCGATCCCAAATTCCTCGAGCCCGAATACCCCTTCGAGTGGGGCGGCGTCTACCAGCTCAACCCCGGCACCTACAACTTCAAGATCAATCCCGGCCCAGACCCCGCCATGGACATCGTCCTCGAGAAAGCCTCCGGCCCAACCAAAGAAGACCTCACCGCCGCCATCGAGCGCGCCATCGCCCGCGAATTCTCAAGCGTCCCCTGTCCCTCCGATCACCCCATCGTGATCACCGAACCCGGCTACTTCGCCCTCTTCACCGAACACCATCCCGACGAATTTGAAGCCGTCCTCGAAGGCGCCGGCGCCCCCCTCGTGAGCGCCGAATTCAAACCAGACCACGAACACGACGAAGAAGTCTCCAGCGTCGGCATCACCACTCCCGGCGACCTCGACCAGAAGAAGTTCAACCGCTGGATGTCAGAACTCCTCCAGACTCAGGGCAACGACATCTTCCGCATGAAGGGCATCCTCTCCTTCAAAGACTCTCCCGATCGCTTCGTCTTCCAGGGCGTTCACATGCTCTTCGACGGCCAGGCAGACCGCCCCTGGGGTCGCGACCCCCGCCGAAATCAGTTGATCTTCATCGGCCGCAATCTCAATCGCGAAAGTCTCAATAAAGGCTTTGAACAATGCTTGGCCTAGGCTCTAGATCTTCAACCCTGCGGCCCGCTCTCCAGTCGCTCTGGCAAGCCAACCTCGGCGGTCATGTCATCTCTCTTTGCACCACGAGAGAAGCCATCGCCGCAGCAATTGCAGATGGGCCCATCACTATCCTTGAAGCCAATTCGGGCAAGCGTCAGGCTGAGCTTCCTGGCCACCGTAGCGGAATATCGCAAATCGCATGGCGCAATTCGGAAATGCTGGCATCGGGCGGTTGCGACGGTCTCGTTCGTATCTGGAATCCCCAACTCGGCACAGAAATCCTCACCCTCGAAGCCGGTGCCGATTGGGTCGAACGTGTTGCCTGGTCCCCCTCTGGCCAATACCTTGCCTGCGCGGCTGGTCGCAACCTGACGATCTGGGACTTCAACCACCCAACTCATCCTCACCAGCGCATCCCGGCCCAACAATCCACCGTCGCCGATATCGCCTGGAAGCCAGGCCATGAAAACATCCTCGCCTCCTGCGGCTATAACGGCCTCGCCTTCTGGTCTCCCACCAGCCCCGAACCCACCCGCAAATTCGACTGGAAAGGCTCAATGCTCGCCCTCGCCTGGAGTCCCGACGGCAAATACATCGCCACCGGCAACCAGGATTCCACCATCCAGTTCTGGAACATCGAATCCGCCAAAGAACTCCACATGTCCGGCTACCGCGCCAAGATCCGCGAGCTCTCCTGGGATTGCACCTCTCGCTTCCTCGCCACCGGCGGCTCCGCCACTGCCGTCGTCTGGGATTGCTCCGGCAAAGGCCCCGCTGGCTCCACCCCGCGCCTTCTCGACTTCCACTCCTCGCTACTCACTCAACTCGCTTTCCAGCACAATGGCAGCCTCCTTGCCGCTGGTTGCAACGAAGGCCTGCTCTCCCTCTGGCGAGCCCACAACGAGACCCTCCTCGCTACTTCACATCTAGGCTCAGCCATCACTCAAATTTCCTGGGCCCCCTCCAACCGTCGCTTCGCCGCAGCAACCGCCTCCGGCCTCCTCAAAATGATCGATGCCACCGCAGTCTAACCCTATGCTGTACCCACTCGAAACCAAACGCACCATCTTCGCCCAGATCTTTGTCTGCAACGGCTGCTGCTGCGGCCGCACTGAGAAAGGCAACCCGGCCGTACCCGTCGATTACCTAAAGGCCGAGTTCAAAGCCCGCAAACTCATCCGCAACGTACAAGTCACCATCTCCGGCTGCCTGGGCCCCTGCGACGTTCCCAACGTAGTGGGCATCCTCACCCACAACGAAGGCATGCGCTGGTTCGGCAACCTCAGCGAGCACTGGCAATTTGAGTCCCTCATCGAATGGGCCACCGCCGTCAAACAAGCCCAAGCTGCACTGCCTATACCGCAATGGCTCCACGCCCATGCCCTAAACCCGATGGCTGAATTCCTTAGCCAGATACCGGCCCCAGACCCGCAACCCGTCCTCCCGGCTTGCCCGCCATTGTGCTGAAAGCGCAGCCAGGTCGCCCCTTCGTGACAATACTTCCCGCGCCAACCGGTTCGGCCCCCCCACCCGCATCGCCTCCCGCATCAACTCCTCAACCGGCGTCGCATCATTCAAACTCAAGCCACGCCAGATCTCGCCAAACCCTCGCAACGCCAAAGGCAACTCGGCCGGAGGCGGCCCCTCCGGCACACCCAACTCCATTAGTCGCCCACGGTTCCAGCCCCGCTCCTGCGCTCCAACCAGTGCCTGCAATCCAGCCCTGTCCTGAATCCTCGCCCCAGCCCCCACCAACACCCGCTCTCCATCAAGCGTGGTCAACCGTGGCCACGCCCCAACCCACTCAGTCACTGCCGCACTCAGCAATACCGGCTCAAATCCAATAAACTGCACATCATATGGTTCCGGTTCCTCCACGATTGCTTCGGCCAATCCCAAAGCCCCACACCTCATGCAGGCCCGCATCTCCACTCGCCCCGGCAACTCCTCCAGCACCGTCAACTCCAAACCCTCGTCACAACCGCAATCAACCACACGGGTAATTAGTGTCACACTCCATCATCTCTTACAAACAACTCCGCCTCAATTGGCGCGCACTTGCCTTCGGCGTATTCGGCGCACTCCTCGCCGTTGCCCTCTATTCGAGCTTCTATTTCCTCACCCCACTCGATCCCTGTCTCATCTCCTTCCCTGCATGCCTGCTCATCGGTCACGCAATCTCGCTCGGCGCACTCGGAAAACGCCATCGCTTCCTCGCCGATGCTGCAACTGTTCTTTGCTGCCTGGCCTACATGTTCGGAACTCTCCCGATAGATCTCTGGCGTCACTTCGATCAGCCCTTCAACACTGCAATCGAGTCCGTCTTCAAGCGCCTCTTCTTCATCTTCGGCCAGGGCAGGGAAGCCGAATCTGGAGCCCACTTTGCGGAAGTCGTTTTCTCCTGGGCCTCCCTCGGCATCGGAATCATGAACGCTCGCATAAAGAACCAATAGCCATCTAGCGCAAACTGCCTCATGCCGCTTCCTCCCAGCCCAGACTGGGCCAAACTCACCGCCGCTGCCATGGCGCAATCTCGCCAATCACTACCACCGGCCAATATCCAATAAACTGCACATCATACGGTTCCGGCTCCTCGACAATTGCTTCCGCCAATCCCAATGCACCGGCAACTCCTCTCCGCACCTTTTTCCAATTCAGGTCAAAAGAATTGAGCCCATTTTCTGCCGGATCCCGCTCTTCTTTCTATCATGGTAAAACTCATTGTCTGCCTCTCCTTTTCCCTGATAGCCTTCGGCCAATCCTTCTATAAAATCAAATCATTCAATACTCCATCCTACGCCAATCCAAAGTTTGTAAGCTCTCCTTCTATCCCCAAGGCCGTGATCGACAATAGAAACCTCTACTTCACGGCAACCTACTTTTCCTCTCGTGCCTGCCAGATCGTTCGCACGGATTTGGCCTACGGTCAGGCAACGGTATTTGCCGGCCAATCCCCAACCCCATTCTCCCCTTCCTCTTCCAATTGTGGTTACTCTGGCGATGGCGGCCCCGCAACGGCGGCAAAAATCGATGACATAGAAGGTATGGCTTTCCTGGGCAAAACCTTGTACTTAGGAGCTGGCTCTGTTCTCCGCTCGGTCGATTCGAGCGGAATCATCCACACCGTAACCGGGTTCAAGCCTGGCTACCAAGACGGCCCCTTCGCGTCGGCGCTCTTCGGAAAAATCAGCGCCATTTCCCCAGGCTGGTCCAAAGACACCTTGCTCGTTGCCGATTCCCTCAATCATGCCATCCGCCTGGTTGACTTGAGACAATCCCTCGTTACCACGATCGCCGGCAAGGGCATGCCCGGATTCTTTGGCGATGGCGATCTTGCCACCTCTGCGCTTCTAAATGAACCTCGTTCCGTTCGCCTCGGTCTAAAGTCCGGTGAAATTTTTGTTGCCGATAGCGGCAATCAGCGCATTCGCCTAATCGATCAGCAAGGCTTCATCAATACCGTCGCCGGCGGCGGCCAGCAGATCCAACCCACCACAACTCCACTCTTCAACATGCCAGCACTCGATGCTTACTTCGACTTTCCCGTGGATATCCTCTCCACCCCATCCGGCTTGGCAATCGTCGACCTCAACGTGCCGCTTCTCCATTTCCTTTCCAATGGCGAGGTCAACAGCATTGCTGGCCAGGGCACTCAAGGCTCCACCGGCGACGGCGGCTTGGCCACCAAAGCCCTCATCTGCCCTCTCTATGCCCTCGCTATGAATTACAATTTCGATATTCATCTTCCGTGTCCCACTGGCAGCAATAACCGGATTCTAACCGGCTATTGGACCCAGACCTTCCGCTCAAACCCAGCCGGAATTGGAGCCCGCGTCACCGTCAATGCCATCACCTTTCCCATGCCTTACAGCGTGGAACTCTCTCATACTTTTCAGACACCCCTCTGGGCCTCAGCCGAAGTCCCCTTGGGGCCAGGTGCCCGCTACGGTTTTACCTCCTGGTCGCATGGCGGCCTCCGCTCTCAACTACTCGTTTCTGCTCCTTACGAAAATACATACACGGCTAACTATCAACTCCAATACTTGCTATCCACTACCGCGAACCTCCCCGCAGCGCCCAATACGGGGGCAATTACCATCTCCGGTAATAACTGGTATCCTCCCGGAACCCCAATTTCCCTTACCGCCACCGTTCTCGATGTCTGCGGGATCTTCGACAATTGGTCTGGAACCGCCGTCAACACAACCCAGCCAACCATCGCTTTCCCACTCAACTCTCCAGTCACCCAAACAGCCAACTTCCGCATCTCCGGCCCTCTCTCCGTCCTCAATAACGGCATACAAACCTCGGTTTCGAGATTCGGCTCCACCTTCCGGATTTCCGTCACCAATAACTCCGGAAAGTTGATCCGCGGCCCAATTAGCGTCTATCTGCAAAACCTCGGTCAAACCTATCAGGTCGCCTCCACCTCCGTCCAGATCCAGGGCCCTCTATTCTCGAGCGGCCTCAGCCTCACCTATTTCAACCTCATCACCTCAGCAACTCAAATGGCTCCCGGAGAGACCTACACCTTCAGCCTCTTCGCTTCGCCAAATACATTTGTCCCGATAGTTGCCAATGTTTTGGCCTGCCCAGGAAACCGCTGAGCTCTCGTGAATTGCCCGGAAGCGGCGATACACTGACAGAATGCCGCTTCCTCCCACTCCAGACTGGGCCAAACTCACAGCCGCCTCCTACCCGCACCTCACAGAAGCTGAACGCGAAGCCCTCACCAAAATCTGGGCCACCAACTACCAGAACTTCCATCCCCTCAAATCCCAAATCACCGGCGAACTCGATCCAGACTCCACCTTCGATCCAATCGCAAACGGCAGCACCGGAGAGCAAAACTAAATGACCCTCATCGAAGCCGCCGCCCAGCTCCGCGCCAAAAAAGTCTCAAGCCTTGAGCTCACCACTCAATCCCTCCAGCGCTCAAAACAACTCCAGCCCAAGCTCAACGCTTTCCTCACCTTCACCGAACAGGAAGCCCTCGCTGCCGCAAAACTTGCTGACGAAAACTTCGCCAAAGGCATAGACCATGGCCCCCTGCAAGGCATCCCCATTGCAGTCAAAGATCTCTATTACACCAAAGGCACCCGCACCACCGGCGGCAGCAAAATCTTCAAAGACTTCGTCCCCACCTACGATGCCGCCGTAGTAGAAAAACTCAAATCTGCCGGCGCAGTTCTGACAGGCAAACTCGGCATGCACGAACTCGCCTTCGGCATCACCTCCAACAACGCCCACTACGGCCCCATCCGCAACGCCTGGGACCCCACCCGCATCCCCGGTGGCTCCTCCGGCGGCTCCGGCGTCGCCGTCAGCGCCGGTATGGTCTTTGCCGCCATGGGTTCCGACACAGGTGGCTCCATCCGCATCCCCGCCAGCTACTGCGGTACAGCCGGCATCAAGCCCACCTACGGCCTGGTCTCCCGCTATGGCACCATGCCTCTCGGCTTCACCCTCGACCACATGGGGCCCCTAGCCCAAACCTCCCGGGATTGTGCCGCTGTCCTGAACGCCATCTCCGGCCCAGACCGCCGCGATGCCTACTCAGCCAGATCCTCCCACCCGCCCATCGACATCCCCACCACCCCAAACCTCACCGGCCTGCGCATTGCCTTCAGTGAAGAATTCCTCCTCGAAGGCGTCGACCCCGAAATCCGCGCCATGGTCCAAACCGCCGTCCGATCCTTCCACGAATGGGGCGCTACTACGCTGGAACTCAAACTCGGCTGGCTCCGCGATGTCGTCGCCATCAGCCACGTCATCCTTCCAGCCGAAGCCGCCAGCGTCCTCGAACCCCACCTATCCCGCCGCGACGACCTCGGCCCCGAAATCCGGCCCCTCTTTGAAGCCGGCCGCCTCATCCCGGCCGTCGATTACCTCCAGGCTCAAAAACTCCGCCGACTCTACCGTGCCAAAGCCGAAAGTTTACTGTGGCAACATTGCGATATCCTCATTGCCCCCTCCACTGGGATTACTGCCCCCAAAATCGGTGAGCAAACCGTCACCCTTGCCTCGGGCCAGCAACTCGAAGTCCGCACCGCCTCCACTCTGCTCGTGCGCGCCTTCAACGTCCTCGGCACCCCTGCGCATTCTGTAGTTGGCGGCTTCCACTCAAACGGCCTCCCCATGAGCCTCCAACTCATCGCCAAACCCTTCGCCGACTCGAAAGTCCTCCATGCCGGAGCGCGTTTTGAACAAGAGACAGGCCACCATCGTATTAAGCCGCCTATCTAGTCATAGACCTAGGTGAAATTCCCTATGACATTTCTCTAAACCTGACCTTAGATTTGGCCGATAGACCTCATGAGGAATGCTCATGTTGGCCAATCGCTTATTTGTGTGTGAAGCTCAGCCCGTCGTAGTCGAAGGGCTGGCCAGAATTTTGGCCGACAGTCCGGAATTTGAACTCGTCGGCTCCGCCCCCCATCCCACCGAAGCAATCGCGCAAATTGCTGAACTCCAGCCCGACCTTGTCATGGTCGATCAGGCCTCAGGCATACGCCCCGTTTTCACTTTCCTGAGTGAACTCAAGATCGCCAGCCCCAACTCCCGTGCCGTACTCTGGATTGTCGATTTAGCTGAAATTGAGTGTTTCCGTGCCCTCCAGCTCGGTGCCCGTGGCATCCTTCGCCGCAGCCTTCCGGTTGCCACCATGCTCGATTGCCTCCACACCGTCGCCAAGGGCAATCTCTGGCTTGAAAATTCCATCAGCGATCAGGTCGTTGGCTTCCTCAACCGCAAGTCCAGCAATCGCCTCACCCCACGCGAGCGCGAAATCGTCAGGGCCGTTTGCCGCGGCATGAAAAACAAAGAGATCGCCGATCTGCTCCACATCACCCCAGGCACCGTAAAGGTCCACCTGATGCACATCTTTGAAAAGACCGGGGTAAAGGATCGCTTCGAGCTCGCCGTTCAAGCTCCCAAGCTCCTCGGCATCGAGTCTGAAGAAAGCATCAGCGCGAGCTAGTCATGCTGCGCCGCGCCTTTCGCCCAGGCTTTGTCGATCTCATCTTTGCTGCCCTGATGGCCTGGATCTTTATCCTTTCGCCCAAGGGCTGGGCCGTGCTGCTCGGTGACGGCGATACCGGCTGGCACATTCGCACGGGCCAGTGGATACTCGCCAACCGCCAGGTCCCCTATCGAGACCTCTTCTCGTTTTCGAAACCCGACGCTCCCTGGTTTGCCTGGGAATGGGGCGCTGATATTCTCTTCGCCTTCCTTCATGCCGCAGGAGGCCTGCCTCTCCTGGTCTTTTTCTCTGGCTTCATCCTGGTGGCCACAAGCATCATTACTCTCCGCTGGATGATCTGGCGTGGTGCCAGTGTCCTGGTCGCGTTTCCGTTGATGATGCTCGCTGTTGGCGGTTCAACCGTACACTACCTCGCCCGGCCTCATATCTTTACCCTTCTTTTTGTTGCCATCGAGCTTTGGCTCCTCGATTCTGAGCGCAGAGCTCCCTCCTGGCGTATCTGGCTCCTGGTGCCTCTGACGCTCCTGTGGGTCAACCTCCACGGCGGCTGGCCAGCTCTTTTTGTCTTCCTCGGAATACAAATCGCTTCTCATCTGCTCTATCAGGATCGTGTCTGGAAAAAGGAGCTTCTGGTTGCCCTCGCCTGCGCCGGCACCACGTTAATCAACCCCTATGGCTGGCAACTCCACCAGCACATCTTTGGCTACCTGCAAAGTAGCTGGATCCGGGATTCGATCGAAGAATTTCAAAGCCCAAAATTCCGCTCCGAGAACGTTCTCCAGTTTGAGGCAATCCTCATTGCCGGTATCGCTGCCGCCTGGGGCCGGGCCTTCCGTGGTGCTTCCGGTCTTACTGAGGCCGTGAGCGTCTGGCTCTGGGCTCACCTTTCACTTGGTGCTGTCCGCCACGCTCCGCTTTTGATTCTCGCCGCTGCTCCGGTTATCGCCTCAGAATTTACCCTGGTGCTTGAGTCCCTTTGGGCCAGCGTCAAGAAGTCTTCCGTTCTCGGCATCTTTCGCGATCTCGATCTCGATCTTCGCCCAAAGTTCGCCAGCAATTCTGTCTGGGCCCTAATCCTCCCCGTAGTCCTCTGCCTCTTTTCTCTCAAGAATCTCCCTACGGATTTTCCAGAAAAGCGTTTTCCTGTCGCAGCGGCCAATCAGCTCGCCTCCCAATTCAAAGGCCGCAGGATTCTCGCCTCTGATCAATGGGGAGACTATCTGATTTACCGCCACTGGCCAGACTTGAAGGTCTTTATCGACGGCCGTAGCGATTTCTTCGGGCCCGGCCTCGGTCAGGATTATCTCGACATCCTCGAACTTTCCCCGAAGTGGCGCGATCACCTCGCGCGCTACCAGATTGATACGGTCCTGCTGCCACTCAACACAAGCCTCGGCTCCCGCCTCAGCACCGAGCCAGGCTGGCAACTACTTCATTCCGATACGGTTAGCGTTGCCTACACCCGCATTCCCACCATCGCGGCAATTCAGCCACCCGGATACCTTTTTTCCCCTCCAGACTAATGAAAGCCCCCGTACCATCCGAAGGAATAAGGGAGAACCGACCATGACCCTTGAGACAGTAGTCGCGCTTAGCATTGGCCTCGCCGCTTCCGGTGAGGATCTCTGGCGCCGCAACATCTCCAATTCCATCCCCGCAGCTGCCTTGCTCGGTGCCCTGGTTGTACAAACCTCAAATGGCGGCTGGCAAGGGCTTCTTACCTGGTTTCTTGGTGCAGTGATTGGCTTTAGCGTCTTCCTTGTCTTTTTTCTGCTTGGCGGAATGGGCGGTGGCGACGTTAAGCTGATGGCCGGTTTCGGTGCCCTTCTCGGGCCCTCTCGCCTCCTCGAAGCAACGATTCTTACCGCAGGTATCGGTGGCATCATCGCCCTGCTAGTGCTCTGCTATCGCCACGCCGTCCGCTTTTGGCGGCAACGCAATATTTCGACCGATAAGCAAACTGAGGCCGGCCTCGCGTCTGTCCCACAACAAATTGACAATTACATCCCGTACGCCCCAGCAATAACCCTAGGCAGCTGGCTTGCGTTGATTCCGAAAGGGGTTTGACCATCATGGACAAAAGATTTCTCACAGTTTTAGGCGTTAGCCTTCTGTTTGCGCTCATTATTTCGAGCGTTTTCTATCAGATGTCGGCGCGCTCCAGCTCCGGCCCAGCTTCTCCCGGCGCCGTCGAGATGAAAGATCTCGTCGTTGCTGCCAAAGCCCTCAACGTTGGCACCACCATCAAGCCTGGCGACGTTACCGTCAGCAAGGTTCCCGTTGCGGCCTTCCCCAAGAGTGGCTTCATGAAGGTCGAAGAAGTCCTTGACCGTCCCGTGGTCTCAAACATCCTGGCTGAAGAAGCCGTCATCGAAGGCCGCCTCGCCCCGCGCGGCTCAGGAGCCGGCCTCGCCCCGGTCATCCCTGTTGGCATGCGTGCCGTCACCGTTCGCGTCAACGACGTCGTCGGTGTCGCCGGCTTCGTCCTCCCTGGAATGCGCGTTGACGTCACCGTCACCGGCCGCCCCCCGGCAGGCACTGAAACTCTCACCACCACCGTGCTCCAAAACATCACCGTTCTCAGCGCGGGTCAGACGATGGCCCCTGACGCTCGCGGTGCTGCGATCAATGCCCCCACCGTTACCCTGCTGGTTACCCCTGAACAGGCCGAGGTCATCATCTTGGCTGGCTCGGAAGGCCGCATTCAGCTCATCCTCCGCAATGGCAGCGATAACGATGTCCAGAAAACAAGCGGTGTCACCACTCAGTCGCTTTACGGTAAGCGCGGTGCTGGCCCTCGCATGCCTGGTGGCAACAATAATTCCAATGATGCGATGGGCGACGACGGTGTTGCTCCCCGCCGCCGGATTCGCCCCACCCCTCCCCCGGTGGTTGTGGCTGCCACTCCCCCTCCGGCTCCGGTTCTGCCCCCCGTACCCGAGCAGATCGTTGTGATCCGTGGCAATGCTCGTAGCGTTGAGACGGTCGGCATGAAGCCCGGCAGCGGCTCAGCACCCCCTGCTCCGGTCGCGATTCCCTAAGGCTTTTCCGTAAAGCTCAATTTTGACGGCTCTGATGAAACCGAGGAACTCAAGTATGTCTTATCTCAGTAATCCCCAAAAGCTCCTGGCATTTGCCCTGGCTGGCCTCATGGTCCTTCCGGCTCCGATGCCTCTGGCTGCTCAGTCGATGAATGTCGTCGACCTCAGCATGACCATCGGAAAGAGCCTCGTGATCGACTATCCCGTCGAAATTGGCCGCATCTCGACCTCCAGTCCTGAAGTGGTCGATGCTGTCCCTGCCACAGCAAAAGAGTTCCTCCTGCACGGCAAGGGCCACGGCTCGGCCACTGTTGTGGTCTGGGCCAAGACAGGTGCGCGCACCATGTACAACATTACTGTTGAACATAACGTTGAGCCCATCCGCAAGCTCCTCAGCGAGACCTTCCCCACCGAAGACATCCGCATCCAGAGTGGCCGCGATTCGATCACCCTGGTCGGCAAAGTCTCAAGCAAGGATGTAGCAGATCGCGCGGTCGCCATCGCCACTCCCCTGGCCAAAACCGTCGTCACCAATCTTCAGATCGCAGCTGCCCCGATCGAGCAGCAAATCATCCTCCGCGTCAAGTTTGCCGAACTCAATCGCAGCGCTGGAATGCAGCTCGGTGTCAACCTCTTCAGTAGCGGTGCTACCGGCACCATCGGAGGCGTTTCTACCAACCAGTACACTCCGCCTTCTCTCCAGACTGTCCGTGGCTCCAGCCCGATTACTCCCAATGTTGCGCCCAGCTTCAATATCACCGACGCGCTCAATATATTCGCTTTCCGTCCAGACCTGAATCTCGGCGCTGCAATCCGTGCCCTCCAGACGCAGGACATCCTTCAAATTCTGGCCGAGCCGAACCTCACTACCCTCAACGGTAAAGAAGCCAGCTTCCTGGCCGGTGGTGAGTTCCCAGTGCCGATTCTCCAGGGTGGCGGTAATGCCGGTGCGGTCACGATCCAGTTTCGTGAGTACGGTATTCGTTTGAATTTCAATCCCACCATCACGCCCAACGGCACAATCAAGATGTACGTCAAGCCTGAGGTCTCAACTATCGATCTGTCTAACGCTGTATCCCTGTCCGGCTTTACGATTCCCGCTCTTGCCACCCGCCGCATGGAGACCAACGTAGAACTCAAAGAGGGCCAGAGCTTCATGATTGCCGGCCTGATGGACGATCGTGTCACCGAGCAGATGTCCAAGCTCCCAGGTCTGTCAAGCATCCCCATTCTTGGTGCGCTCTTCAAGAGCCGCCTCGATCGCAAAACCAAAACTGAGTTGATCGTTATTGTCACTCCCGAAATCGTTAAGCCGTACAACCCGGATGACAAGCTACCGGTCCCCGAATTCCCGAAAGAATGGCTCCAGCCCTTCAAGGTGCCGAAAAAGGTTGCCGATCCGGTCCCGCAAACTTCTGCCATCGAAGCGCCGAAGAAGGTTCAGAAGGCCGATGTTGATTCAAAGAATCCCTTCCTCTTCTGGAAGAGCGGTAAGAAGGCCGCTGTGGCGACTGTACCGGCAGCAACTGCTCCTGCAGCAAGCGTCCCGGCAGCAAATGTTCCTGTAGCATCCACCGACACCCCTGCACCCTCAGGCAACACACCCGCTGCTGTGCCTGCGGCACCGGCGATTCCCGCCGATCCCGCGCCAGTTGTCCCGGTTCCAGTCCCCGTGGCTCGTGTCAGTCCCCCGGCATCCAACAGTGGCCTCAGCGCCATTCCTGAACAAACCGTTGCTGGTGGGGGCGGAAACTAGCCTGTAACCCACAGCGCCACGCTTTCCAAAGGCAAACGATCATGAATTCAGCCTCATTTGGTTCGATTGGAGCAGAGCTCACCGCCATCCTGATTTGTCAGGATCGCGAGCTGGCTTCTGTATTCACTCGTTCCGTGGAGCAATCTCGCGCCTTCCAGATCATGGCTGATCTCAAGGGGTATCCGCCTCGTCAGACCCTCGAGATTCGCCTGCGTCAGGTCCAACCCGACGTTGTGCTCCTCGATCTGGCCAGCAACATCGACGCAGCCTGTGAGTTGATTCAAATGATCGCTCAGGCTGCCCCGTCGGCAAGTGTCATCGGCATTCATAGCCAAAATGATTCCGATGCTCTGCTGCGCTCGCTTCGCCTCGGTGCTAGCGATTTCCTCTACGCTCCATTCGAGCAGAATGCACAGCTTGAGGCTGCAGACCGCTTGCGCCGCGTAAAAGAACCAGAACAGGGCCCGGAGCGTGAACTTGGTAAGGTGATTGCTTTTGCCAGCTCCAAGCCTGGTTCAGGAGCTTCCACTCTCAGCGCTCAGACCGCCTTCACGCTCAAGAAAATGACAGGCCGCCGCGTACTCCTCCTCGACCTCGATCTGATGGGCGGCACAATCGGCTTTTACCTCAAGCTCAATCATGCTTACTCCATGCTCGATGCGATCGAACATGCCAATCGGCTGAATCCAGCCATCTGGAGTTCCATGATCGCCCACAGTGGCGGTATCGATATCCTTCCAGCGCCGGACTCTCCGGTTTCGGCTGAAGTTCCGAGCGACAGGCTCCACGCCGTCCTGCAGTACGCCCGCATGCTTTATGACTGGATCGTCGTCGATCTTCCGGCTGTTTTTTACCGGCCCAGTCTGCTCATGCTCACCGAGGCCGACTATATGTACCTGGTTTCAACCGGCGAGCTGCCCAGCCTGCATTTGGCTCGCAAGGCAATCAACATGCTTGGCCAGCTGGGTCTCACTAAAGACCGTTACAAACTCCTGGTCAATCGCGTCAACAAGCGCGATGGCATCGGCCTGGCTGACCTCGAAAAGATATTCAACTCCCCCGTAGATGCCATGTTCCCGAACGATTACTTCTCGCTTCACCGTGTCGTAACCCTGGGCCAGCCCCTTGGCTCAGACTGCGAACTGGGCAAAGCCGTGGAAGGGCTGTCCAAGAAGATTTCGGGCAGCATCGAAGCCGAAAAGAAGAAGTCGATGAACATGCTTGAGGCGGCCCGTCCCGCTTTGTCTCAAACCTGAACGAACCCGGAAGATACCGAGCGAAAGAATCTGAACCATGATTAGCCCATTAGATAGCGGATCAAAAACACAACTGAGCTGGGAGCAACGCCTGCTCAAAAATGCCGGCAAGCCAAAGGTACAACTGAAGCCTGAATATCAGGAACTCAAGTTCACCCTCCACCGCAAGCTCCTCGACAAGATCAATCTTGAGGCCCTCGCCACGATTGACAACCAGCGCGTTCGTGGAGAAGTTCGCCAGGCCCTGATTGCTTTAATCGATGCCGAGCCCACGCTGCTGAGCGCTCTTGAAAAGCAGCAAATCTGCGACGAAGTACTCGATGAAGTCTTTGGCCTCGGCCCCCTCGAAGCCATGCTTCAGGACGCTACCATCTCCGATATTCTGGTCAACACCCACAAGCAGGTCTATGTAGAACGCAGGGGCCAGCTTGAGCTCACCAACGTCACCTTCCGCGACGACCAGCACTTGCTGCGCATCATCGACAAAATCGTCAGCCAGGTCGGCCGCCGAATTGACGAATCAAACCCAATGGTCGACGCCCGTCTCCTCGACGGAAGCCGCGTCAACGCCATCATCCCCCCGCTCGCCGTCGACGGCCCGCTGCTTTCGATCCGCCGTTTCTCTGCCGACAAACTCATGCCCCCCGATCTGGTCGATCGCAAGGCCATGACCAAAGGCATGATGGAACTTCTCGAAGCCGCCGTCAAAGCCAAGCTCAACATCATCATCGCCGGCGGTACCGGTGCCGGTAAGACGACACTGCTCAACGCTCTCAGCTTCTTCATCAACCCGAAAGAACGCATCGTCACCATCGAAGACGCGGCCGAACTCCAGCTCAAGCAGCCTCACGTGGCGCGTCTTGAAACCAGGCCCGCCAACCTCGAAGGCCACGGTGCCATCCGCCAGCGCGAACTCCTGGTAAACAGCTTGCGTATGCGCCCAGACCGTATCGTCGTCGGCGAAGTCCGCGGCGAAGAAGCCCTCGACATGTTACAGGCGATGAACACGGGTCACGACGGCAGTTTGACTACGGTCCACGCCAACACCCCGCGCGACGCCGTCTCCCGTCTTGAGGTCATGGTCAGCCTCGCCAATTCGAACATGAAACTCGAAAGCGTGCGCCAGCAGATCTCAAGCGCCGTCAATCTTTTTGTCCAGGCCGCCCGCCTGAGCGACGGCTCCCGCCGGGTCACCTCGATTACTGAAGTTACCGGCATGGAAGGCGAAATCATCACCATTCAAGACATCTTCGTCTTTGAAAAGCGTGGTCTTTCCCCCGAGGGCAAAGTACTCGGCCGCTTTGCCGCGACAGGCATTCGTCCCAAGTTCTACGAAAAGCTTCTCTCGGCCGGCATTCGGCTTCGTCCCGATCTTTTTGACGAAGTCGAAGAAGTCTAGGCTGGCAGCTAAAGGAAGCAGAGGAAATCACTATGGGCTTTTTCATCATGATCGCGATCGCCGTGTGGGTTGGCTCCATGGTGGTCTGGTATTTGGTTACCAACGTCCTCAAGAGCCAGGATGTCGATAAGATCAAATCGCGCTTGGCTGGCAAAGAAACCAAAGCCAAAGTCAAAGCCAAAACTCGCGGCCCTGCGCTGATCGAAACCGAAGATTTGCAAACCGGCAAATTTGCACTTCGTGTCCTCAAGAGATTCGATCTCCAGCCCAGGCTGAAAACACTACTCGAGCAGTCAGGCCTGAAATGGCGCGTCGCCCGTCTGGTGCACGCTTGCCTCGGAGGCTTCCTGATCGGCTATCTGGCCGTGCATTTCTTCCTTCCCCCCAAGTTCAGAATTCTCGGCCTGATCCCGGCGGCTTTGTGTGGCTTGATGCCGATTCTTTTCGTGATCCGAAAGCGCAACTCCCGAATCCACCGTTTCGAAGAGCTCTTTCCGGATTCGCTGGAATTCGTTTCCCGCTCCATGCGAGCTGGCCATGCCTTCTCTGTGTCGCTTGAGATGATCCATCGTGAATTTCAGGAGCCTCTGGCCAGTGAATTCAAACGTGCATTCGAAGAACACAACCTTGGGCTTCCGCTCGATGTCGCTCTCGAGAAGTTAGCCAAGCGAGTTCCGCTCCTTGATGTGCAATTCTTTGTCTCTGCCGTCATCCTGCAAAAACGAACAGGCGGTAATCTTGCCGAAATTCTCGACAAACTTGCTTACATCATCCGCGAGCGCTTCAAGTTGCGAGGCAAAATCAAGACGATTTCAGCTCACGGCAAGATGACAGGTACGGCCCTGAGCAGCATTCCGATCGTTGTTGCCGTCCTCATGTTTTTTACCAATAGAGACTACATTCTTTTCTTCTTCAATGACGAAATTGGCAACTACATGGCAGCGGGAGGAGTTGGTCTCCAGCTGATTGGTTATTGGGTAATGCAGCAGATCGTAAAGATCGAAGTTTAACGAGGTGCTCTTATGATCATGATTCTCACGGCTTTTGCCATTTTTATTCTCGTCGCCATTGCCGTCTCCGTTGTCGGCATGAGGATGTGGGTCCAGCCCAAAGAAGCCATCGAACGCGTAACCGGTGTCGCAATGGACATCCCGGATGCGGCCCCCAAGCATCCGAGCCTCGTTTTCCACGAGTTAGTCCAGAAACTTGGTGACGTTCTTCCTGCTTCACCCAAAGACGTCTCGATCATGCAACGGCGCCTGATCAAGGCAGGTCTTCGCGGGCCCAATGCGCTAAAGATTTTCTACGGCTCCAAAGTATTCTTCGGTGTAGTTGTTCCTGTTGCCATGAGTCTGCTTGTGGCTGGTTCGCCGGCCGACGCAAGCAACAAGTTTGTCGCAGTGCTTGCCGCAGTGGCAGCAGGCTTCTTTGGTCCAAACGAATACGTAAACATCCTGAGCAAACGCCGCCAGAAAGAGATTCAGCGTGGCCTGGCTAATGGTCTCGACTTGCTTGTCGTTTGCGTCGAGAGTGGTCTTGGTCTTGATCAGGCCATCCTTCAGGTATCAAAAGAGCTGGAGCACGCGCACCCCGAAATTTGTGAAGAATTCATGCTGGTCAACCTGGAACTCAAAGCCGGCAAACGCCGCGTCGAGGCTCTTCGCAACCTCGCCGAGCGCACCAGTGTCGATGACTTGAAAAAACTCGTAGCTGTGCTCATCCAGGCCGACCGCTTTGGCACTGGTGTCGCCCAGAGTCTGCGCCAGCATGCCGACTTTATGCGGGTCCATGCCCGGCAGGTGGCTGAAGAGAAGGCCGCCAAGCTTGGCGTAAAGCTGATCTTCCCTATCTTTTTCTGTATTTTGCCTTCCTTGTTTCTCGTCACGGTTGGGCCCATGGCCGTCAAGATCGTACGCGAACTTGGACCAATGATGAACAACATGTAGGCCTGAAGTTTTACGGGCATTCTACCGAAGTAATAAGTAAAGACGACTACAGGTCGCGGGATTAAGAATCGCAACTGGAAAGGAGAACTCAATATGGACGGAGAAATGTTTAGAATCGTCTGCGTTGTGCTCGCAGTCAGCCTGCTTGGTTTGATTGTGCTGCGCCGCAAGAAGAACGTTGAAGAGTAGTCTCGTTGTCGGAATTCGCTAGTTGGGGTGTGTGCCCGGAGAGGGACTGACACTCACCCCAGCAGCATAGATTTACTTGGTTTGGTTACGGAGGGTTGAGTTATGAAAGGCATTTTGGGCATGAAAATGGCAAACAAGATATTTACCTGGACTGGCGCGTTGCTAACGCTGGCGCTCCTGGCTGGTCCCTTTGCGGGCAACGCATCCGCTGCTACTTTCGGCAGGCCCATCATCATTGGCGGGCAGGCTGCTGATTTGGTGCTAGACGAAGGGCGTGGTGTACTTTACATCGCTAACTTCACGGGCAACCGGATTGAAGTCATGTCGCTTGAGACGGGCGTGATTCAAACCTCATTCAATGTGGCTCCACAGCCTGGCGCTCTGGCGATTTCACCAGACCGTCGCTGGTTGCTGATTGCCCATTTCGGCAATTTCGCCACCCCCAATCAGCCTCGCAATGCCCTCACGCTGATCAATCTGGAATCCAATCAGCGACAGACGTTTTCGCTGACGGCCACCCCACTGAGTGTCGCCTTCGGCTCCGACGGCCTCGCCCTGGTCGGCACCTCAAATGCATTCCTGATTTTTGACCCCATTACCGGCTCCACCCGCACACTGCAGTCGATTACCGACCTTGTGCTGAAGACTCTGCCCGTTCCCGTGAACAATTATCCCCAGAACGTTGTAGCCAGCTCGAGCTCGGCCACCAGGGACGGCACAAGGATCTTCGGTGTCCTTCAAGCTACTGCCGCCGATTCGAATGTTTTCGTCTACCGCTATGATGTCGGCCAGTCGCTACTGACAGGCTATTGGGTCGCATCTCCTCCTTTTGGCCCCCGTACGCTCAGCACCAACGCAAACGGCACCAACGTATTGATCGGCTGGGCAATGTTCAATGAAAACTTCATTATGACGAGCCAGTTCCCGAACGCGAGCGGAGTACTCAACATCGGCGGTCACGTCATCGATTCGGCACGCGGACTCATCTATGCCCAGATGAATGAGCAAGCCCCTGCTGCAACAACTACTACCGGTGGCACAACACCTCCTGCCGGCGTTGCTGGCATCGACCAGGCCAAGATCCTTCAAGTACTCGATGTAGACAACCTGACAGTCCGCGAACGCATCAAGCTGCCTGAAAATCTCTCAGGCAAAGCAGTCCTGAGCGCCGATGGCAATACCGTATACGCAAGCAGCGAAAGCGGCGTAATGATTCTCCCGGTTGGCGACCTTCATCGTCAGCGAAAAGTGGTCTCGAATGTTCCTGATCTTGTTTTCCGAGGCAATTTCTGTGATCGCCGTATTGCGGTTCAGCAATTCGTGGTGACCGATTCCAGCGGCCAGAACACAGACTTTACTCTTTCCAATATCCCTGCCGGTGTCACAGTTTCTACCCTCAGCGGGGTAACTCCGGCGGTCATCACTGTTTCGGTTGACCCGCTCACTTTCAGTAACACGCGTGGTACTGCGGTACGCACGATCAACATCAACTCCGAAGGATCTGTCCTCAATGCTGCGAGCATCCGCCTTCTGATCAACTCGAAAGAGCCTGACCAGCGCGGCACCAGCATCAATGTTCCCGGCACCCTGGTCGACATACTTGCCGACCCTTCCCGTGACCGTTTCTTTGTGATCCGTCAGGACAACAACAGCGTACTCGTATTCGATGGTTCGAGCTATCAGCAAATTGCAACTCTGCGCACCGGCAACACACCGACGCAGCTCGCCATCAGCTTCGATCGGCGCAACCTCTTGATCGGCAGCGACAATGCTCAAGTCATCTATGTTTATTCACTCGATAATCTGCAACAGCAACCTTCGATTGCGATGCCACAGGGCCACTATCCGCGTAGCATCGCTAGCGCAGCCGGAGCCACTCTGGTTGCCAGTCGCGTCGCTGGCCCTCAGCATAAGATCTCGAGAGTCGATTTCAGCTCCGGCCGTGCTACCGAGCTTGCAACCTTGGACGTTTTCGAAAACAACATCAACATCGACACCGTCCTGATTGCTTCCCCCAATGGAGCCAAGATCATGGGTGCGTCCAAAGACGGTACGACCCTCCTGTTTGACGGAAATTCGAATTCCTTCGTCGCAGCACGTAAAGATGCGACTGCCCTCGGTGGATCCTATGCTGCATCAAGCTTCGATCAGTTTGTCGTAGGTAACTTCCTGCTCAATGGTTCTCTGGTTCCGATCCGCCGCCTCGCTCCTGATACGCAGCCGAACTACGGCTTCGCTTTTGTCGACAACATCGGGTTCCGCACCACTTCTGGTAGTGCCGATGGCCCTGGGACAATCCAGCGCATTTCTTTCCCAACCGGGTCAGCGCAGATTGGTACCCGGATCGTTGAATCGCCAGTCCCAGCCAATGCGGTTACTCAACCCTTTATTCGCACAGTTGCTCCGCTCTACTCGCGGAACTCAATTGTAGTCCTCACTGTATCGGGCTTCACTGTTCTTCCCTGGACCTATGATGCTGCCGTCGCTACACCAAGAATCACTAGAGTGACGAATCTTGCAGACGGTTCAACCTCGATCGCTCCAGGTAGCCTGGTCAAAATTGAAGGCAACGACCTCAGCCCCATCAATCAGGCTTCACGTGAGCGCCCTCTTCCGACAGCACTGGGTGAAAGCTGCATCACGGTCAATGGTCTACCGATTCCGCTGATCTTTGTCAGCGGGCGCGAAATCAATGCTCAGATCCCATTCGAGATCGCTGGCAGCACGACGCTGATCCTGCGCACTCCGGGCGGTGTGAGTGACAACTTTAATCTGTCGGTCGCACCCACTGCACCGAGTATCTTCCGCACCTTGATCGAAGGGATCGATACACCGGTTGCAACCATCGTAAATGGACGTAATGGCCTTCTCGCCACCAACTCCAATCCTGTGAAGCGCAACGACAACATCGTGATCTATCTGACGGGTATGGGCAAAACCAATCCTGCTGTTGAGGCAGGCTTGAGTGCTCCATCAGACCCGTTGGCCAGCTCGCTGGTTGCGCCTGTTGTTTCTCTTGGAGGGGTTGAGATCCCGGTGACTTACGCCGGGTTGACTCCTGGCGAGGTTGGGGTCTACCAGATCAATGCACAGATCTTGCGCTGGGTACCAACCGGCTTTAGCATTCCGCTCACCATCTCGCAGGGCGGTTCGGTTACGACGATCAATCTGCGAGTGATTGAATAAAACATTTATAGTAAGAATTGTTCTCACTATATTCATTGCAGAAGGAGCTTACGAATGCTTGATCTCTCTAAGCTTGCCCGCACGGGCTTGATTCTGGCCACTGGCCTTTTGGTGAGCATCCCTGGCATGGCCCAGCGTTGGGAATTTGGCGCTGGCGCTGCCGGTACCTTCTACACCGCCAAGGACGTAACTGTAGCCAGTGCAAAAGCAACAGCCGGTTTCAAAAACGGTTGGGGCGCAACCGCCTGGCTAGGGAACGACATGCACCAGTACATTGGCGGCGAAATTCGCTACATGTTCCAGCAGAATGACCTGAAGCTCTCATCTGGCGGTCGGGACTATGCCTTTGGTGGCCGTTCACAGACGATCCACTATGACTTCCTCATCCATGCCGCACCACGCGGTTCGAAGATCCGCCCATTCCTCGCGGCTGGTGCCGGCTTCCGGGGATATGAAGGAACTGGCAGAGAAGTTGCTGTGCAGCCTTTGAACAATTTTGCCTTCTTGACCAAGACGACACAGTGGGTACCCGTTGTTTCCGTTGGTGGTGGCATCAAGTTCATGGCTTCCAAGCGGCTCGCTTTCCGCGGTGAATTCCGTGACTATATCTCACCTGTTCCTGACAAGGTGATCACTGCTGCTCCTGGTGCGAAGCTCAACGGCTGGTTCCATAACTTTGTGGCACTGGTTGGCGTATCGGTTCTGTTCTAATCAGAACAGATGCCAGAGACATGCGCGATTTGCGGGACTCGTCGAGCGAAGCGGCTTTGCCCCGCATTGGGCAAAAGCATCTGTCCGCAGTGTTGCGGCGAAGAGCGCGAAGAGACCATTGCCTGTCCGTATGGTTGTGAATTCCTGAATCAGAGCCGTGACCGTGAGAGGTTGCGTGAACTGAAGCAGGAAGAAATTCCTCATCCGGACATCATTGTTAAGGAAGAGTTCCTACGCGATCACGAGCCTCTCGTCCTGGTAGTCGCAGCCGCGATTTCAGAGGCTGGGGATAAGCTCGAAGGTCTGGTGGACAACGATACACGGGAAGCACTGGAGAGCCTTATACAGACCTATCGGACGCTCGGCAGTGGGCTCATCTTTGAGAGCAAACCCAAGAACCCGATCGCAGCGGCTTCATATGAGCAAGTTCAGCTAAGGGTGGCTGAATTTCGACAACGGATTGAGGCTCAAGCTGGATACGCGGCGATTCTGGATTCGCATGTGCTGGGCGTGCTCATCTTCCTACAGCGGATGGAGCTTCAGTTGAACAACAACCGGCGGCGTGGCCGTAGTTTCCTCGATGCACTAAGGCATTTTATTCCTCCCCCAATGCCGGCAAATCCCGCGACAATGGGAATATGGCAACCGGAGTAGTCGTATTCGCGCACGGCTCAAGTGTGGAAAGCGCGAACGAAGCAGTACGAGTGGTGGCGCGGGTGATTTCTGAGGACAGCGCCTTTCCGTTGGTGGCAACCTGTTTCCTTGATGGTGGCAAGCCAGACTTGCCGGGAGCAGTAGAAGAACTATTGACCAAAGGTGCGGAACGGATTCTTGTCGTTCCTTACTTTCTGACCGTGGGGCTGCATCTCAAGAGAGATTTGCCGGACTTGATCGAGAAGATCCGGGCTGAGCGACAGGACCTGCAGATTGAGGTGACGCCGCCTCTTGATGGGCATCCTGGCTTAGGTGCGATTCTGCGGGATCGGGCGAAGGAGGGGGTTGAGAAATGGCTCTAGTTGAGAGACGCGCAAAGCTGATTGAAACCTTTGATGTCGGACCGGGGATCCGGCACTTTCGGTTTGAAGTTCCTGATGTTGAGAGCTTCGAGTTTGTTCCCGGGCAGTGGGTCTCGATGACCGAGATGGTGAACGAGAAGAAGGTGACGCGGGCTTATTCTCTTGCTTCGTTGCCTGACGCCAATCGATTTGAGATCTGCTTGAACAAGGTAGAGGACGGTCTGTTTACGCCATATCTGTTCTCGCTTAAGCCTGGGGATACGGTTCCAACGAAGGGACCCGTTGGTGCCTTCACTTTGAAGTCCAAGGAACGTGAGGCCATCTTTGTGGCGACTGGCACGGGTGTGGTTCCTTTCCGTCCGATGTTGTCGCAGGCTGGTTATCTTGAGAATGGGGCAAAGGCGACGCTCATCTTTGGTGCTCGATACGCAGAGGGCCTCATGTTTCGTTCGGACTTTGAGGCACTCGCCGAGCGCTTCGCAGGCTTCTCGTTTGTACCGACAGTGACGCGGCCTGGCGAAGGCTGGCAAGGACGGACGGGTCGGGTGCAGCCGTTGTTGTGGGAGTTGTTAGGGGATCGGACGGACGTCGATGTCTATGTCTGCGGGCTCAATGAAATGGTGGAAAGCATCCGCGAGGAGTTGAAGCTGCGCGGGTTTGACCGGAAGCAGATTATCGTTGAGAAGTATGACTAGTTAGCCATGGAATTGAGCAGCTCTCGTATCATTGCTTTGGTGCTTCTGGATCTGGTGCTGTTTGGCATCTCTGCTCTTGTGATGTTGCAGTGGATGCCGAGGCCGCTGAAGCCTATCGACTACCTGCTGGTTGGCGGTGTTTCTACGATGATCAGCTTGCTTGGTACCTGGCTGCTGATTTGGAGAGAGCTGCCGAACCGTTCGGGCTTTCTGGTGAAGCGGCGGATCAAGAAGGGAGAAGGGGAATCATGAACTGGCGTTATTGGGACGTAAGCGTGCCTTTGAAGGACGGGATGGTTTGCTGGCCCGGGGATGCGGCTCCAAGTTTGATTCAGGTGGCGGAGATGGACCGGGGCGATATGTGTAACGTGACCAAGCTCCACATGAGCGCTCATACGGCGACTCACATGGATGCTCCGCGGCACTTCATCAACGACGGAGCCGGGATTGATCAGACTCCTTTGGATGCGATGATTGGGCCGGCGCGGGTGGTTGAGATTCAAGACCCTGTGGCGATCCGCCGGGCGGAGCTTGAGACCTTAAAGCCCCAGCGCGGGGAGCGTCTGATCTTCAAGACGAAGAACACGCGAGAGTCCTGGGCGAAGCCGGATTTTGACAAGGACTTTGTCTATATCGCGGATGAAGGGGCGAAGTATCTGGTGGAGTGTGGCGTGAAGACGGTGGGGGTGGACTACCTGTCGATTGGTGGCTTCTATCACGACACGGTTGAGACGCATGTGACGATTTTGGGGGCGGGGATCGCTGTGATTGAAGGGCTGGAGCTGAGCGAGGTTGAGCCGGGGGAATATGAACTGATTTGCCTTCCACTCAAGATTGCGGGCGCCGATGGGGCGCCCGCAAGAGTAGTGCTTCGAAGACCAGCCTAGGCGAGTTCGCCGTCGGTGTGGACGTGGTGGCGCATGGCGGTGGATTCCTTGAGCTTATAGGTTTCGATGCGGGATCCTGTCGGGCCTTTTGAGGTGCGCTCGAGGATGCTGGTCATCTCGGTTGGGGTCATCTTCTTGAGGGTCTTGAGGACGGCTACGTTCTGTTCGAGCTGATCGACGGATTCGACGCCGGAGACGAGGGTGTTGGGGTTCTGAGTCCACGCGAAGCGGAGGCATTCTTCGATGGTGGCAATGCGCATTTTGCGGATGTTGCCGATGGCGTTGGACTTCATGCCGATGAGGCCGAGGCCTCGCTCACGCACCTTGGGGTGGACGTTCTTGATGAAGCTGAGGTAGTGAGGGTCGATCAGATTGACGGGGCACTGGACTGTTTCCCAGCCGGAGTAGCCTTCGAGGAGACGCAGGTGGACGTTGGGATCGGCGTGGCCGGTGAAGCCGATGTGGCGGACTTTGCCTTGCTCTTTGGCTTTGACGAAAGCTTCGAGTGATCCACCGGGGCCAAAGATTTTGTCGACCTCTGCCATGGTGACGACTTCGTGGCACTGCCAGAGGTCGAGGTAGTCGGTCTTCATGCGCTTGAGGGTGTTCTCCAACTGAAGCATGGCGCCGTCGCGGGTTCGGTTCTCGGCCTTGGACATCAGGAGGACGCGCTGGCGGAGGCTGGGGGAATCACCGAAGACCTTACCGTAGGTGACATCACTTTCACCGTTGTGATATTTGGCAGCGCTATCGAAGAAGTTGACTCCGAGTTCGAGGGCGCGGTTGATGATACGGACGCCTGAGATTTCGCCGCCGACGCGCATGTGATAGCCGCCGAGGCAGAACTTGGAAACTTTGAGTTGGGACTTGCCCAGGATATCCATGGGCATGGGCATTTCGGCGAGAGCGGCGGCAGAGATGCCGAGGGCTGTCGAAGTCTGGATGAATTCACGACGCTGCATACAGCGATTGTATCTAGTCGCGGCCGGGAAGGAGCTTCATCAATTTCTCAAACCAGCTCATGTCTGTTTCCGGGAGTGGCTTTGAGCGGTTGCTGACGGGCGGCGCGTCCGGAGGAGGCTCGTAGGGAACCTTGCTGGTGAGCTTGGCTCGGGTTCCATCGAAGAGGTAAGACTTGAGCCAGAGCTTGCCGGTGTCATCTTCGACAACGACCTTAAACTCAGGGGCCTGGACCATGACCGGGAAGAAGCCACGGAGGTTGCGTTCTCGATAGGCCGTTTCGTAGCGATGGCGGCGGGTGTTGTAGGTGAAGAGACGGAGGCCGTCGAATTCGAAGGGTGCGTACTTCTGACTTTGGGTGGTCCAGAGCCAGTGGTTGTGTTTGACGCCTTCGTCGGTTACCTCACCCATCGGGAAGTAGGAAGTGATGCGGCTGCCTTCGGCGTACTGTGCGACGTCGTCGGGGACCTCGAGGAAGATGGCGTTGGTAAGGACCCAGCCGACTCGACCGTCTTTGTTGCGGATCATTACGAGGTCGTCCATGGGCTTGGCCTCTACGGGCTTTCCGGGTTCGGCTTCGAATGTGGAGCGAGACATGTCGAGCCAGTTTTCGGGCGGCTTGGGGGCAGCTGGCGAAGGCGGGGGCGGGATGGCCGGTTCCTTTTTTGGACGCTTCTTTTTAGGTTTCGGCTTGGGGCTGAGGTCTTCGATCTCGATTGTTTCGCCCTGGTAGGGCGCGCGGACAACTACTCGATGGCCGATGACGTCGAAGCGCTCTTTCTCCTGGATCTGGAGGAAGGTGGGGGAGTAGCGATTGGGGTCTGTGTGGACGTTGACGATATCGAAGACGGTGGCAACGCCCATGCTGGGGGCGGATTTGTACTTTTTGGCGAGGTCGTCGAGCTGGTCCATTTGTTTGGCGCTGATGAGCAGCTTGATGTCGACCCAGCCGACGATTTGTGACTTGGTGCGGACCTGGAGGAAGCGGCGGCGACGATCGAGGACTTCGAGTTTTTCACCGTGCTTGACCGTGGTGATGACGGGGGAACGGAGGGATACGTCCTGGCGGAGGGGGAGTTCGTTGGGTCCGGCGAAGGCTTCACCGATGACACGATAAACCGGGCCTTGTTTTTCCTTTTCGCAGGAAACAAGACCCGGTAAAATCGCGAGAATGAGGAAAAGAAACGGCCTAGACAGCCTGGGCAATTTCGAGTAATGAATCTTCAAACGAATAGTCGATGCGTTTGCGCTTGACAGCGTTTCTTAAATACCAGCGGTAAGTTTCTTTCAGGCCGGTTGCGAAGTCGCGGGGCTTGAGTTTGAGCATGCGCTGGGCCTTGTTGGTGACCATGGTGATGGGCGCGATGTCGAAGTAATAGCCGAAGTAAAGTTGCGGGCCCATGGGGTGACCGCCGGCGAGGGCGATCTGGCGGCGCGGGACGCGGATGACTTGCGGCTTCTTGCCGGTGGCGCTGGCGAGAGCGTGAACTACTTCTTCCTGGGTAAGAGGACGGGAGTTAGCGACGTTGAAGGCGTTGCCGACGGCCTGAGGATGCTCGAGCACCTTCTGGCAGGCGAGGATGAGGTCTGCTACGTGGACAAACTGCATGAGGCGGCGACCGTCACCTGGGAGGATGAGGGGACGGCCAGCGCGGAGGCGATCCCAGAAGAAGGCTTCGCGATAGTAGTTGTTGCCGGGCCCATAGATAAAGGGCGGGCGGAGCGTGATGACAGGGACGTGGTAGCGATAGTACATGCGGAAGAGCATGCGTTCGCTCATGGCTTTGTTTCGCACATAAGCGTCGGGATGATCGTCGGGGGCAAGAGCGTCGGCTTCGTGGTGGTTGAGACCATCACCGTAGGCGGCCACACTCGACATGAAGATGTACTTCGAGAAGTTGCCTTCCATGGTCTTGATGGTGTGCTCTACCTGGGAGGCAGTGGTGCCACGTTCCCAGTCGTAGACGTTATCGAAGACGATGTCGAATTTTTCGCGGGCGAGAACCTTCTTGATCTGCTCGGGATCGTTGCGGTCTGCAACGATGTTGCCGATCTTTTTCTTGAACGGATGGGCCTGCTTGCGGTGCAGGATGGTGACATCGTTCTTCTGCTTGAGGAGGGTCTCTACCAGCAGGCGGCCAACAAATTGGGTTCCGCCGATCACAAGGATTCGAGCGCCGGATGTATTATTTCTGGCTAATGATTCAAACACTGTATTTTCTTCAACTCCGTCTAGGCGGGTTTTGTTTAGTCGTAGTAGTCAAGGCCCGAGAGGATAATCAGGGTCCAAAAATGGCGGCTCGGTCCGACCTGCTTCCATTCCTAATTGCTTGGACGCTTTGAGATTGAAAAGGCTTCATGTTTTCCGTAGCGAGCGTGAACTCAGCGGGATTCGAGAACAATGGAGCGCCTTTCTTGTAATTGCTTTAGCAGGAATAAAAGCCAGTCGAGAAGACCAATTGTTATACTACCAATCGGATGAGCATTCGCGCTACCGCTACGATCACCGCAGTACTGGTGGACGATGAACGTTTGGCCCGGGAAGAGCTGGAATTCCTGCTGCGGGATTTCGTGGACATTGAGGTAGCGGGGGTGGCTGAAAATGGGGTTCAGGCACTCGAAGTGATTGAAAAGATTGAGCCGGATCTTGTTTTTCTGGATGTGCAGATGCCGGGGCTGGATGGATTGGGTTTGATTCGGCGGCTACAGGAAAAAAATGTACGGTTGCCGTATTTTGTTTTGGCAACGGCCTTTGACCAGTACGCGGTTGAAGCATTTCGGCTGGAAGCGATGGATTATTTGCTCAAGCCGGTGGAAAAGGAACGGCTTGCGGTGACGGTGGAAAGGGCCAAAAGGTATCTGGCGGAGCATGGGGAGATGGTGGAAGCGCCGCTAGCTGAGGCTGGGCGGGTTGCTAATCCGAAGAACAAGGTAGTGGTGAGGACGGGAAGCCGGAATTTGCTGATTGATACCAGCGAAGTGATTTATGCGACGATTGAGGACGGATTGATCCAGATTGTTGCGGCGACGGTGACCGGGGAGAGCAGCTACAAGACGATTGACGAGTTGCAGGGGGATCTGGACCCGGAAGTGTTTTGGCGAGTGCATCGTGGGTATCTGGTGAATCTGAACCGGATTCGGGAAGTGAATCCGTGGTTTCACTCGAGCCTGATGCTAAAGATGGATGACGAGAAGGGCACTGAGGTGCCGGTGAGCCGGGCTCATGCCAAGAAGCTGCGGGCGTTTTTGAAGTTATAGAAGGAGGCTGGGCGATGGCTTCGGTTTACAAAGAGCGGTCTGATGAGCTGGAAAAGTTTGAGTTCCAATTTGGGGTGGAACGTGGGCGGCTGGCGATGGCGCAGGATCTGTTGACGGATGCGCTGAGCCTGGTGGGGCAGCATGGGGTTTATTGCCAGAGTATTCGTCAGCCGGGGAAGCCGGCAATGGATCTGCAGATCATCCTGAAGTTGCTGAATGACAGCAAAGAGTTGGTGACGGACGTGATGGATGGGTTAAAGGGGCCTCAGAAGCCTACCTGAACACACCTCGAGTGAGGGTGTTCAGGGGCAATGCGCGCTCGGGCGGGATTGCGGGGTTCGGTTGTCAGAGATCTTGCGGCTGTTGGGCCTGGGTTGATGGTGATTGTTATGCGGCTAGCTTAGATTCGCGGTGTTTGTCGACGATTTCGCGGGCTTCGGGCATGAGGGCCATGAGCTTGAGGGTGAGCAGGCCGGCGGTGGTTTTGCTGAGGTCGGTTTTGCGGACTTCGAACATGGGGAAGGTTGCTGGGATGTCGAGGGTTTTGTCGAGCAAGTAGACTTCGGTGTGGATGTCCATGGCGAGGATGCGGTCCCGCTGGAGCTTGGTGAATTCTTTAAGGGCGCGGTCTGCGCGGCGTTCTTGCGCGGCCCCGAGTTTGAGGAGGCGTTCCATTTGGGTGAAGAAGATTTCGTTATTGGGTTCGTTTGACCAGCGGATTTGGGCATCGATTTCGAGTTGGCGGGCACGGTCTGCCTGGAAGAGGGCGAAGACATAGCGCTCGAAGGCCTGGAGCTCGAGTTCGCCTTCGGGGAGGCATTGCTTGAGGAGTTTGGCCTTGAGGGTATCGTATTGGCTTCGTTCGTGCGGATTGTTTTCGAGGATAGTGGTGGGGTTGGCGGTGAGGCCGTGACGGGTGCTGTTGGCGGCGGATTTCGCGCGGCCTTCTTCGGTTTTGGGTCCGGTGGACTTTTTGGCATTTTGACGGTTGGCGTCGATTTGAGCTTGAGTAGACATAAAGTGTGATCCTTTCCTGTTTTGAAAATGAAAAGGAGGCGCACGTGGCGCCTCCCGATGTAGAAGCTAACATTTCAAAAGTCGATTCCGAACCATGGTTCTTGGATCTTGTTGATTCCGGGGGAAATGGAGTTGCAAAATTCCTTGCAACGGATCTGCTTGTGTATTGGTGATGCTTTGACATCAAATACTTAAAATTTTTGATGTCTATATGCGAACTACGTTGTCACTGGAGCCGGATGTAGCGTTGAAGATCAAGGAGCGGCTGGCAGAACAGCAAAATGTGTCGATGAAGGACATCATCAATCAGGCTCTCCGAATTGGCTTGCAGAGCACGACACCTCAGGCTGAAGTTCGCTATCGGGTGTTACCGCATGCGCTGGGTCTGAGACCTGGCCTGGCCCCCGACCAGCTCAATCAAATCCTGGATGACTTCGAAGTTTCTGACCGCTCCGGCTGGCCGCCCCCGACCGGATCTGCGGGAAGGGCTAAAAGCGAGAGATAATAAAGGGCATGGTGGAATTCAATATTCTGGATGATGAGTTCCTGGTAGCCGTTGAGAAGGCTTGTTCAAAGGCGAGAGCGGCTGCGCTTGAAGCGGGCCACTCCGTGGTGTACCGGGATGGGGCAGGCCGGTATGTTGAGGAGCGGCAAGATGGAAAACGCTTCGAAATCCGCTTCGACAAGACACTTCCTCGCGAGTCGCACATTGTCGTACTGCGCGAGTTGACGCCAAACGCCGCTTAAAGACTTGCCGACATTAACTTTGGTGGCGGGTCCGAACGGTTCAGGCAAGAGCACAGTGTCTCGGGAAATTGCGGCTGGGTTGACTGTGATTGATCCGGACGCAATCGCCCGGACAATGCAGGCTGAAAACCCAACACTCGCTGCGATCCCAGCGGCAAGGTCGGCAATCCTGATGTGCCGGGAGCTTGTCGCGCAACGCGCAAGTTTTATTGTGGAAAGCACGCTGGCTGGCAACGGGGCGATTGCCCTAATGACGAAGGCCAAACAGTCTGGCTATCGAACACTGCTCATCTATGTGGCGCTTGGTGAACCGGAACTGCATATTGATCGAGTCCGCTTGCGCGTCGCTCAAGGTGGCCACGACATCCCGGACGCAGATATTCGGCGCCGGTACTTTAGAAGCCTTTCTCGCGCACCGGAGGCCATTCGATTGGCGGATGAGGCCATCGTGCTTGATAATGCCGGCCCGAAACCTGAGCGAGTGCTCCTATTGCGGAACGGCGAGATCACCTGGAAGTCAGCCTCATTGCCTTCATGGGTAAGCGAAGTCGTTGATCGATTGGCCTGACCGGACTTCAATCTAGACTCCGGCAGATCGTTTTGCTGTAGTGTGCTGGTGCATTTGTGGCAGGTGTCGCTTCGGGAGGAAGTATAAAGTTTCTCTCTGGGTAAGCGACTGGGCTGTGTTTGTGGACGGTTTAATGGTGGCGCGGAGGCATTTTTCGATCGGTGCGGGTGTGCCTGTCCCTCAGCACAAAATCAGAAAGTTTGGCCGTTCGGATGGGGTTTGGGGTTTTAGCTAAGTGATTGATTCGTAGGCGGTTCGATGAATGTTGGCGAGATTGGTTAGCGGGGATATTTCAAAAGTGTTGGATGGGCTGCTTTTGGGAGGGCCGAAAACATTGAGGGAAATGCGGGAAGGCGGTTGGGACGGTCCAGGCTGTCAGCCTCCCGTCAGCCTCCCAGGCTGTCAGCCTCCCTGTCAGCCTCCCGAACATTAAGTACAAGGATGAGAGCTTCTTCGTGGAGGACAGAATCTACGCACCACACTTCCCTCAATAGATTGTCTAGAACATTGATATGGCAAGGCGACTCTTGAAGGAAAAGTGGAGAGCCGGTTCAAGCGTGCAGCCTTTGCGTTTGCAAAGGGCTTACGACTGGTGCGTTCGAGAAAGTGCAATGAGAGCGAGGAACGAATGGAAAGTACCACAGTAGACTCGATTTCGATTTTCGTGGGGTGCGAGGAGGATGGCCGGTGGTGGGCTGACATCGAGTCCATGCCTGGAGTGATGGCGTATGGTGCGAGCCGGGAGTCTGCTCTTGCTGCGGTGCGAGCGCTTGCCTTGCGGGTTGCTGCGGATTGCATCGAGAATGGCGAGGCCGTTCCTGAACCTTTCACCAGGTGGTTGTCGATGGTTTTCAAAAGTGCGGGATTGGTAGACTGAGGACAAGGAGACAGCATGCTAAACAGTGTTGACCTGAGCATCAACCTACAGGCGGTTTTGCGAAAGGATGAGGATGTATGGGTTGCGTGGTGTCCGTCGCTTGATATCGCCTCACAAGGGGAAACACTGGATGCCGCCGTTCAGTCTCTCGAAGTAGCCGTCGAAGGCTGGTTTGAGAGCTGCCTTGAGCGTGGGGTGCTGAAGGAAGCCTTAAAAGAGGCTGGCTTCGTGCTTTCTAAAGACGGAATGCCGGTTGGTGTAGTGTTTGCGGTTCGCGAAGAGAACTCAGAAGAACGCCCGATCCAAGTTAGATTGCCGGCCTATATGGCTGCCGAGCTACTTGCGCCAAATCATGCGGCCCATTAGCTGGCAAGTATTAAAAGCCTTTTGCGAGAGCCAGGGGTGTATCTTCGACAGAACACGCGGGGGACCGATCGGTTAGCGACGGGATTGGGGAGATGGCTGTGTGGAGGTGAGGCTGACTGTATTTTGGAATCCCCAAGCTTACGCATGGGGCTCGGCGCGCGTGCGAAAGTCGCCGAGCGAAGACGGGGATGGTGGGTGGAAAGATGTGGCTAAGCCTCTAGCACGCGCGCTAGGCGGATCAGCGATAGTGAACCCAGGCCGGGGAAGTGGTGAGACGGAGTTCGATTACTCTTCGGACGGCTTCAAAAAAAGGATCTACTTCAATTCGCGCATGGAAATAGTTCAGGATCAAGGGCGCTTTTGCGGTACGGTTTCCGGCGTGAATGCCTGGAGGAAGTGGAGTGGGAGGGGGCTCTGGCGAATGATGCAGAGGCGTTTGGTTGGGAAGACGCGCACGAAGGGCACTGAGCGGTTTGGCCTCTGGCTGTAGCACTCCAATTATTTGTTACCCATGTCGTCGGACTGTTTTGTTACCTATCTCGCCGGGCTGTACCTTTGGAATCCCCACGCTTACGCATGGGGCTCGGCGCTGGTGTTACCGAATACGCCGACCGAAGACGGGGCCGAACTCGCTGGGCGGCCGATCGGGTAGCGACGGGATTGGCGAGACGGCTGTGTGGAGGTGAGGCTGACAGCCTCTTGCGCTGCGTTTGGAATCCCCACGCTTACGCGTGGGGTTGGGCGGGGGGCGATACGCCGACTGAAGACGCTGACTGAAGACTGGGAGGTCTTGATGCAAAAAAGCCCCGCGCGGTGGGCGCGGGGCTTTTTTGGGGTGCGGCTTGGAGCTAGAAGCTTAAGCGCCCGGTGAACTGCACCTGGCGGGGACGCCAGTAGGAGGACTGCATCAACTGGATGCCGGTGCCGGCGTCTGGGTTGAGCAGGCCCTGGATGTTGAACGCGTTAAAGGCGTCCACGTTAAACCGTAAGCGCCAGCGCTCGGTGATGGTGAACTCCTTGTAAAGAGAGATATCGGACTGGAAGTTCTTTGGCCCTTGCAGGACCATTGCATTGAAGGGCTGAACGCCTGCCGGACCGGGCGAGAAGCCTGTCAATACTACCTGACCGTTGCGGAGCGTCTGGTTGACGTTGTTTGTGCCGAACTGGGCCGTGCCGGGCGTGTTGTTGATCGGGGCGAGGTAGGGCTTGTAGTCATCCGGCAGACCCGTTACGCCGCGTGATGCTGCGTTTACTACGTTTGGCGGGATGTAGCCGTTGAACCAGAGGAAGCCGTCGCGGCAAACACCGCTGCGGCAATCCTGGATTGCCTTCTCCCGCTTGTAAAGCGTGATGGGATTGGTTTCGCCGAAGTTGCCTGTGGCGACCTGGAAGGCCTGGGAAACCACAGTGCCGACGAAGGCCATCTGCCAGCCGCCGACCACTGCATTGACAAAGCGGTTGGAATTGCCTGCGAAACGGCGACCTTTGCCGAAGGGGACATCCACAATGCCGTTGAAGCTGATGCGGTGAACGGGAATGGCGGTATCCATACGGTAATTCTGCCAGCGATTGAATTCGCGACTTGGCTCAAACGGCGTGCCTACATCCATGCCCTGTGGAATCGCGCCAGGGGCGAAGTTTGCAGCCGGGTTCAATGTGTTGTCGCGGAAGGTGTTGCCACCTACACGGAAGGCTCGTGAGAAGACATAGAAGACCTGAAAGCCGACGCCCTTGCGATAGGGACGCTGGTAGTTGACCTGCAGGGCGGTGTTGTTAGAGAAACCGAACTTAGTGGATTGAGTGATGTTACCCCAAGTGGTTTGATCGTAAGGTCGCGTGGCGACACCGGCAAAGCGGCCGGTGGGCGGGATGGTGCCGGTCTGCGCCTGCCAGACGTAGGTGGAGGGGGCATTGTTGAAAAGGAAATTCTGATCAAGGTTTGTGCCGGCGGTGTAGACGTAAGAGGTGCGCAAGACCGAGCCGTCCTGGAAGGGCTGCTCGATGGTGAAGTTGGCCTCACGTACTTTGGCGGGCGGATAATCGGATGCGAGAATCGTGCCGGGGCTGATGCCGGGCAGAAGGGCCGTGGTGGTGTTGGTGTCGACGACGTTCTGGGTGTTGAGGCCCGTCACCACACTCAGCGGACCGCGCAGGAGCCCATTCGGCAGACCGTCTGGGGCCTGTGCGGCGGCGTTGTAATTCATTGAGTAGCCGGCGGTGAAGGGGTAGCTAGCGGTGAGATAACGGATCGAGTTGCGGACCGGGACAGGGTAGATGTATTCGCCGTAACCGCCGCGGATGACGGTGCGGTTGAGGCCGAAGCTCGGAACCCAGGCGAAGCCGAAGCGAGGGAGAATGTTGGCGTTGTAGCCCTTGATGCCGGCCTTGCCGAGGCCCGCCTCTTTGAGGGTTTGGAATTTGACGCCGAGGTCGCGCAGATTGGTGAGCAGGGCCTGGCTGGTGAGGCCTTGCTGCAGGTAGTAATCCATGTTGCGCGGCGTGGAGATTGCGTTGTTTTTGGGGTCGAAAAAGACGAGGTAGTCGTTTTTCACGCCGGGTGCGGGATGGGCTTCCCAGCGGACTCCCGCGTTGATGGTGAGGCTCGGGCTGATCTTCCAGTTGTCCTGCAAGTAGCCGTCGTATTCGATTAACGAGGAATCATTGTAGGGAGCGTTGCGGTTCTGGCTAAAGCTGGAGGCGGCACCGAGGAAGAAGTCTGCGTCCTGATAACCGGTGTTGGGCAAAGCCTGGAAATTCGCTCCCGAGGCCGGATTGTAGATGGCCGTGGCCAGGTTGGAGTAGGCGATCGTGTTTGGTGAACGGTCGGAGAGGTAGCCGAACTTCTCATGGCGGACTCGGCCGCCGAAGGCCAACTGGTGCTTGCCGAGGATTTTGTTGAAGTTTTCGTCGAGGGTGATGATGCGCTGGCTCATGCCGTAGAACCACTGCGAGCCACCGTAGGGCATGAAGAGGTTTGCGCCGATGGCAGGGAAGCCGATCTGGGAGAAGTTGTTGGGCAGGCCGAACTGCTTCTCGTAGTTCTGCATGGAGGCGGGGTTGCCTTCTACGTACATGCGCTGCCACTGCATGCTGAAGACGGTTTCAGAGAAGAGAGTGGGCGAGAAGGTTTTGTTGTAACCCATGGCCCCGCTGATGGTTTGAACCGGGATGCGCTGGTAGCCGGTGGCACCCTCGGGCAAGTCGCTGCTCTGGATGTTGGCTGGCGAGGCGGAGGGGAAGTTTCGCAGGGCCTGCTGCTGCTGGTCGATTTCGGTGAAGCGGAAGTAGCCGCGGTTTTTGTCGTTGAAGACGTGATCGAGACGTGTCGAATAATTCGGAACTGTCTGTTGGGTGGGATTCTGCCCGGTGAGATTGAAGTTGATGATCGGATTGTCGCCCGAGGTGGGCGTGGGGGTGGCCGCGTAGAGGGTCTTGGCGAGGGGGCTGATGCGGGCCAGCGGGATTATGTTGCCGGCGAAGGGTGTGCGGACGTAGTTGTTTGCGCGGCTTTGGGTTGAGTTGGGATCGTAGAGAACCTGGAGCTGGTTGGCGCCGTTGACGAGGCCGCTGAAGTCGCCGCCGCGCATGGCCATCGTGGGTACGCGCATGAGCTGCTGCTGGCTGGAGCGGAGGGAGAAGCGCTCGAAGGCGACGAAGAAGAAGGAGCGGTTGCGACCGTCATAAAGCTTTGGCGCGAAGATCGGGCCGCCAATGTTGAGGCCGAACTCATTGCGGATCAACTGGGGTGCCTTGAAGTTTGAGGGATCCTGCCGTGCACGAGCGATACCGAAGTAGTTGTTGCGGGCGGTTTCGAACATTGAGCCATGGATCTGGTTGGTGCCGGACTTGGTGGTGAGAAGGACGGTGGCGGGAGTGGCAAACTGAGCGCTGGAATTGAGAGTCTCGAAGCGGACTTCCTGGACCGAATCTGGATCGGGCAGAATTGCCTGGGATGTGTTGGCGGGGGAGCCGAAGTTGCGGTTGGTTTGAGGAGCGCCGTCGAGGGAGTACTCCATGGCTTCGCCCATCAAGCCGTTGGCTCGGGTGCCGCCGGCTTCGAGGCCGGGGACGGTGTTTTGTGCGAGGCCGAGAACGTTGCGTCCGTTCTGAGGAAGCTGGCTGATACGGGTGGCGTCGAGTTGCGTGTTGACGGTTCCGCTGTCGTAGGTGGCGAGCTGGATGGTTTCGCCGCTGACGGTGACTTTTTCGCTGACATCACCGACGGTGAGTTGCAAGTCGTAGACCATGACCTGGCCGTTCTGGAGGGTGAGGTTGGCCTCCTGCTTCTTCATGCCCGCCGAGGTGACTGTGATGCGGTAGGTTCCAGCGAACAAGCCCCTGGCGGAATAGAAGCCATTGGCACCGCAGGCGGCGTCGGTGGAAACTCCGGTGGCCTGATTGAGCACCTGGATTGTACAGGTGGGGATGGGGGCGGATGATGAGTCCGTTACTGTTCCCTGAATGCTGCCGGCGCCGCTCTGGCCGAAGGCCGAAACAGCGAACGCGGATAGAATAAGCGCGAGACGTTTTGAGATCATGGAGAATTCCTCTTAGTTGTCGAGAAATCCTATCACATGAAGATTATGTGGAAATTAATTTTCGCATTGGTGTGCCTTGTGCCGCAGGCCTTTGGACAGCCTTGCGCGCAGTGCCACCGGGAGATCTCTGAAAGCTACAAGAGCACGGGGATGGGGCGATCGTTTTCTTTGCCGTCGGCGGCCACGGTTGGCGCGGGGGCTTATTATCATGCGCCTTCTGAGAGCCACTTTCGTGTTGTGGAACGCGGGGGGCATTACTTTCAGAGGCGGCATCAGGTGGATGCAGCGGGACGCGAAGTGAATGTGCTGGAGAAGGCGATTGATTATGTGATGGGTTCTGGCAACAGTGCGCGTACGTTTCTGCATCGTACGCCGCAGAACAAGCTGATCGAGCTTCCGCTGGGCTGGTATGCCGAAAAGGGCGGCTTCTTTGCGATGAATCCGGGTTATGACCGCAAGGATCATGATGGTTTTCGCAGGCAGATCAGTTATGACTGCATGTTTTGCCACAACGCTTATCCGAAGGTTCCGCCGGGGAAGGCGTTTGCGGAATCGGTGTATCCGGGTGAGTTGCCGCTGGGGATTGACTGTGCGCGGTGTCATGGGGCTGGGGAAGGGCATGTCAAGAAGGCGACTCGGGAGACGATAGTGAACCCGGCCAGGCTGAGCCGGGAGCGGCAGATGGATGTTTGTATGGCGTGCCATCTGGAGTCGACTAGTTTTTCATTGCCGAATGCGTTGTTGCGTTATGATCGCGGGCCGTTTTCGTTTGAGCCGGGACAGGCGCTAGCCGGGTTTCTGTTGAACTTCGATCATGCGCCAGGGAGCGGGCATGAGGAGAAGTTTGAGATTGTGAGTTCGGCTTATCGCTTGCGTAAGTCTGCCTGTTTTAACAAGACCACGATGACTTGTACGACCTGCCACAATCCCCATAAGGCGCCACGGGGGGAGGAGGCGGAACGCCACTACAACGGCGTTTGTCGGCAGTGTCATACGACGGCGTTTGAGCGGCAGGTGTCGGCGGGGAAGCATACGGGTTTGTCGAATTGCATTGAATGTCACATGCCGCGGCGGCGTACGGAGGACGTGATTCATGTGGCGGTGACTGACCACTTGATCCAGCGGCAGCGTCCGGCTGGTGATCTGCTGGCGGCGCGGCAGGAGAAGCGTGAGACGTATCGGGGGCCGGTGGTGCCTTACTATCCGGCGGTGTTGCCTCGGACGGCTGAGGGGGAGCTGTATCTTGCGGTGGCGCAGGTGAAGCAAGGGAGCAATCTGAAGGCTGGTATCGTGCAGCTTCGGCGTGCGATTGAAAGCTACAAGCCGGCGCGGGCGGAATGGAACATCGAGCTTGGTGACGCGCTGGAGGCCGATGGACAGCGGGTGGCGGCGGTGGCTCAATATCGGGAAGCGGCGAGGAAGGATCCGCGTTCGGGGTTTGCGTGGTTGCGATTGGGGACTTCGTTGCGGAAGGCGGGACGTGCGGCTGAGGCGGTGACTGCGTTGATGCGGGCGACTAGTGTTGAGCCGGAGCGGGCGGTGAGCTGGCATGAGCTTGGGTTGGCCTATCAGGCGGCGGGACGCCCGGGGGATGCGATGGCAACGATTCGCAAGGCGATTGAGCGGGATGCGGATCTGGCTGAGGCGCATACGAATTTGGGGATCCTTCTGGCAAGGGCGGGAGATTTTGGGAAAGCGGAGGCTTCGTTTCGTGAGGCGATCCGGCTGGAGCCTGCCTCGAGTGATCCCCGGGTGAACCTGGCGAATGTGTTGATGCCAGCGGGGAGGGTGGCGGAGGCGGAGGGTGAGTTGCAGGCAGCGCTGAGGCGCAAGCCGGAGGATGCGGGTGCGCGGTATAGTCTGGCAATGTTGCTGGGCCGTACGGGGCGTTATGAGGCGGCGGAGCGGGAGCTTGAGTATTGCTTGAGGATTGATCCTCAGTTTGCGGATGCGCTTGCATTGCTGGGGGATCTGTTGCTGGCGAAGAATCGTCCGGTGGAGGCGGCGGCTCAGTACAGGGCTTTGTTGAAGCTTCGTCCAACGGCTGAGACGGAGTTGAATTTAGGGTTGGCGCTGGTGGCGAGTGGGGATCGGGCTGGTGCTGTGGGGCATTTGCAGCGAGCTGCGGCGAGTGGTGGGGCAGAGGTGCGGCAGCGCGCCACGGAAGCGTTGAAGCGTTAAGTCAGGGCGCGCATTCAGCGCTGATCTGGCGCAGGGCTGGGAGATGTTGGTTTATCAGGAAATCTGAGGCCGGGAGGCGAGCCGCTAATTGGAGCGCTTTGGCAGCGTGTTGACAACGAAGCGATTGGGTGGTGCCAACGAAGCGGGCCAGCAGGGCCTCGCTATAGACAGTTAAGAGTGTTTCTGTTTGCTCAGGCAACTTGCCTCGAATCGAGGTGAGGATCGCCTGGCCTTGCTCTGCCAGGGTGACAATTTCATCCTTGTTGCCGCCGGGAATCAAGCTAGTAGCCAGGTAGAAAATGCCGGCAGCCAGACGCTCCTGGAAGCGAATGTTGGATGGGTCTGCCTGAGCGAGGCGGCGGCGAATTTCGAGGCTGTTCCGGTAGGCATCTACAGCCTCCTGGTGGCGGCCTAGCTGCGTGAGTGTGGTGCCGATGCTAGACCAGTCAAAAGAGATGTCCAGATTGATGGTCTGATCGCCGGGGAGTTTTTCGGCGCGGCGCTGGTCGATTTCCAGAGCGCGACGGGCATAGCGGAGGCGGTCTTCAAGAGAATCGGAACCCAAAGCATATTTATAGGCCAGCGCGGTGTTGCGAAGGATCTCCAAGTCATCCGGATGGCGGCTGAACAGGTCTTCCGAAATTTTTCGATAGGCTCGCAAGTCGCTATAAAAGTAAGCACGCGACAAAACCTGCAAGACTCGATCGCTGCGGAGGTTGGGCTGGAGGCCTGTCAGGACTCGGACACTCGTTTGGAGCAGCGTTTCGGATTCGGCTCTTAAGCCCAGTTGACGCAATTGGGCGGCAACGGTGATCCGGGCATCTTCGACATCGCAAAGAATTTCAGTATCGGAAGGACGCGAACGAAGGCGCGTTTCCTGTGCGGCCAGAGCGCGCCGGTAACTGAGCAGTGCGCCGCCAGGATCGCCCAGATTCCAGGTGGCTGCCTGATCGCCCTGAATGCTGCCGAGACGGTGCCAGGCATTGGCAATTTCTTTCCAGACTTCGTTTTCGCCGGCCCCCCCTTTCAGGCTCCGAGAGAGATTTTCATAGTAGTTTGCGGATTCGGCGATCAACTGTTTGCGAAAGGCAGTGTTGCCCGGGACTTTTCGGGCTTCTGGTTCCAGCTTGAATAACAAGGTGGCGGCGAGAGCGCGGACATCGCTAAAGCGGGCGCGGGCTTCTTTGAGGCTTGCCTGGGCGGCTGCAGCGTTGCGGGAGGCGGCTTGGAGTGCGATGGATTCGCGAGCGGCAGTTTGTTCGGCGATGCTTCGCTGGCGCTCGGCTTCGCGGCGCTGGAGATCGGTTTGCCGGGCGAGTTCTACGGCAATTTCGCGCTGGCGCTCGGCCTCGAGTGCTGAGCGCCAAACCATGGCAACTCCGCTCGCGAGCAAGACAAAGGCTAGAGCGGCAGCGGCCAGGCCTACGCGGTTTCGACGCAAGAACTTGAGTGCGCGGAGGGCCAATCCGGGGGGGCGGGCCTTTACGGGATAGCCGCGCTGGTATCGTTCGATATCGGCAACCAAAGCATCCACGGAAGGGTAGCGAAGCCCGGCATCGTGGGCCATTGCCTTGTTCAGGATTGAGGCCAGATCGCGGGATAGGGTGGTTTGCGGTGGTGGTGGGCCGTCTGATTCTGCCTGGTGAATCAGTTCTGGCAAAGTCATGCTGTCGCGTTTGTGTGGCAAGGTGCCGGTGAGCATGTGGTGGAGCAGAACGCCTAGCGAATAGATGTCGTCGGCGGTGGTGGCTGGCTGGCCCAGGATTTGCGCGGGGCTGGCATAATTTAGCGTCAAGCCGGGAGCGATGGTGGCGGTGTGGCCTGCGGAAGGACCCAATAAGTGCGCCTCACCAAAGTCGAGAACATGCGGGGTGCCAGAGGCATCGACGAGGACATTGGATGGCTTTAGATCGCGATGTACGACCAATTGTGAGTGTGCGCTTTGCACGGCGGCGCAGATCTGAAGGAAGAGAGCGAGAAGGTCTGACTGGCGACGGGCTTGATTGGCGGCCCAATCGGTACAGGGGATGCCATTGATGAATTCCAGGGCCATCCAGGCGATGCCGTCGGGGGTGAGGCCGGCGTCGAGGAGCCTGACAATGTTGGGATGATTGAGCCGGGCGAGGACGCTGCTTTCGCGGCGGAAGCGCCTATCGACCGAGTTTCTTTGGAGGCCATCGAGTACTTTGATGGCTGCGGTTTGTTGAAAGACGCCGTCTTCACGGCTGCCGATGAAGACGGTACCCATGCCGCCGCGGCCGATTTTGCTGCCTAGGCGCCAGGGCCCGATTTTGTCTCCCGGGGCGGATGCGGAGGAAAAGGCGAAGTTCTGAGTTTCCGGGAGGGAAAGCTGGAGGAATTCTTCGGGAGGATCGTCAGCGAGGAGGGCCAGTGATGCGGTGGTTACTTCTGGACTGGTGGAATGCTGGCGAATCCAAAGCTGGCGTTCTGCCAGAGACAAATGCTCCGAGTGGGAGAGAAGTTCCTCGATTTCGCGAAATTGCGTGGGAGTCATCTGTTGGCTGAACCCTTAGATGTAGTTTTCCTAGAGCGATTTAAGTTTTATCCGCCTCACCGGAAACCTTGTGGTGCAGCCAGCGGCGGGCGAATTCCCAGTGCCGCTTGACGGTGGCTGGGGAGAGGCTCATGGCCTCGGCCGTTTCTTCAATCGAAAGCCCTGCAAAGAAGCGGTATTCGACGATGCGAGCCTTTTGTGCGTCGAGGCTTTCGAGTTCTTCCAACGCACGATTGAGCTCGATCAATTCCTCAGGTTTGAGCCAGTCTCCGATGGGGGTCTGTTCCTCATCGAGTTGCCCGGCTGGTTGACCTCCTCCGCGCTTGAGGGCATTTCTATTGCGAGCCCGGGCCACCAGAAGTTGCCGCATCATGCGGGCGGCTATTCCAAAGAAGTGCGCCCGATTTTGCCAGGCGATCTGTCTTTCGTTGGCCAGGCGCAAGAAGAGATCATGTACCAGGGAGGTGGCGGCGGTGGGCGGAGAGTTATGCTCGTTTTTGAGTGCAGACCCGGCCATGCGACGAAGCTCGGCGTAAACGGCTGGGATGAGCGTGTCTGCTATTTCCGGATTGCCTTGTGCCCATTGTTGTAACTGAATTGTAAGGTCTTCGTTTTCCCCGGACATAGTTGAGCTTTCGCTTTTGACGAAAGCTCAAGTATATCGAAAGGGTGCTGGATCTTAGCGTTTACGGCGGTGGAAGGCGATGGCTCCCAGAGAAGCCAGTACTAGGGCGTAGGTGGCGGGTTCTGGAACGGCGTTGCCGTTACCGTTGTCGACAACCGCGTCGACGCTAACGCTGTCCAGGCCCCAATTGATACCGCTAGAGCTGCCTGCGCTGCTTGTGTCGGTAAAGCGAAGTGTAGTTGAAGCAGAAGAAGCAATGAAGGTGAGTTGTATGCCGTTGAGCCAGTTTCCATTTGCCATGTTAAGAGTATTCGTCACACCGGCCAGGAGGGTGGCTCCATCAAAAGCCTGAACGCTGTTGGCTTGGAAGGGCGAAACCGGCGTGCCCTGCTGTGTCGTCACAAGGTAGTTAACGTTGTAGGTGGTTCCCGACACAGTGTCGAAAGTTTGTGACAGGACGGCGCCTGTGGTGCCGAGGCCGCCGAAAGTCAGATAGTGGGTGCCGCCTCCGGCGAGAATGCCGAAGAAATTAGATGGAGTGTAGGTGACATTATTGTTATTGGAGCTGGCTAAACTCCATCCGGCGACGAACGTACTGCCATTGGGAAGTGTAATAGCGTTGCCGCCTGGCGAATCGAAGCCGCCATTGGTAAAGGGTGCAGCGATGGCCAATGTACTGCTGGCCAAGAGGAGCACCGAAAGCTTTGTTTTGAAATTCATATTCCCTCCGAAACGATTCTTAGTTCCGCCGGTCTTGCCGGCTTAACCCTACATGGGCGAAGTGCGGGAAAAATGGCTCATGGGTAGAGAAAGTTTTTTTGCTGGAATTGCAATTGAGGGCGATTTGCTTTCGCGCTTTTGCCGATAGACGGGGATGGCTGCGTTTCTGAAGTTGGCACTTTTGTTGAGTGGGGGCGTTTCGATTGTGGTTCTGGCTGTGCCGGATCTGATTGTGATTGGGTATATCTTTCTGATTTTGCCGGGCGTGATTCTGTCGTTGATGCCGACCGTTTTCTTTTATCTGGCTTTGTTTTCTGCAACTTGGTTTGGATTGCGGGGTAGGGGCGAGGCGTTGGCTAGCGCGGCTGGGGTGGTGGCGGTGGGGCTGGTTGGGGTGGGGTTGCCTCAATACTTCAATCTGCAGACTGCGCAGTGGCTGGTGGAAGCAGAAGCTCGGGATCTTGTGCCGGAGGGGAAGATTGGTGGGCCACTTGGGCTTATTGTGATCGAGAAGCCGAAGAATGCGCTGGGGCGGCGGGACTGCGATGAGCTTTGCCAGTTGCTGCTTTATAACGATGTTGCGAAGAAGGTGATGGTGCGGAGTCTTGAGGAAGAGCCGGTTGTGAAGAAAAGCAAGAATAGCGGGCCGATGGTTTACTGGATTGCGCGGGAGAACTGCATGGTGGATGCGGAGCTGATGCGGGGGCTGAAGGAATCGCGTGGTTATAGCTGGAGTAGTAGCGGGGCGGAGGAGGTGGCGCGGGCGGTGAGGGTTCGGATTGCTGGGGAAGAGTGTTTGATGGGGGAAGAGGCAGAGGCGGCGCGGGGGGATTTGCGGATTCGCTGGGTGGATGTAACGTTGGGAAAGATGGAATCGGCTTTGCGGTTGTGGCCGGGCGTGCCGTGGATGAAGGGTGTTGAGTTGCGGGTGGGGGACCGGGTGGTGGCACGGGAGACGGTGAGGGGGGCGGCACCGTTGCGGGTGCCTCTGTTTCTCGACCCGATTTCGAGCGGAATGGGGTTTCGAGGGTGGAGATGGGGGAGGAAGTCAGATTATTTTGATGAGCGGAAGCTGGAGCGGCTGGCGATGCTGAAGCGGTTGACGACGCTGGATCTTGCGCCGTTGCGTGGGTTGGACGAGACGTCGGTAAGGCGGAGGCTGGATGGGGCTTTGAATGAGCCGGGGGGATCGAATGCAGCTTTTGCGCTGGTGGGGGACTATTACAAGCTGGTGCGGGAAGAGGGCTTTGAGGTTGGAGACCGGGAGCGACTGGCGCGGCTGATTCTGGATGCGCGGGTGGTGGATTTTTCTTACTTTAACTGGTCTGAGAAGCAGAGGACCGGGGTGGGGGAGCGGATTCGGAATGCGATGCTGCAGCGGATGTTGTCGGAGCAGGTTTTGGAGAAGCGGCCGGTTACTCAGCAACTGGATACTTTGGTGGGGCGCTTGTCGAAGGGGACTTTTGCTGGGGCAGTGCCTTTGATGGATGAGTTGCTGGCGAATGGGAAGACGCGGCGGTGGTATCCGAATGTGGTGAAGCGGCTGGTGGATCAGGGTAAGCCTGGCGGGGAGAAGCTGGTGCGGATTGTGGAGGAGGCTTGGGGGCTGCCGGATGAGGGGCTTGGGTGGGGTAAGGATGCTGAGGCGGCGACGGAGGGGTTGTGCCAGCTTGGGGGAGAGGTGCGAGAGTTTTTGCCTCGGTTGCGGGCGGTGGATCGCCGGTTCGCGGAGAAGGTGGGCTATCTGCGCGGGCATGCCTGGAGGGGGATGCTGGTGGGGCTGGGGATGGAGCCTGGGGAGTTTAAGTCGCCTATTCAGGATGCGGCGAGGTATGCGGCGGATTTGAGAAAGGTGGCGGAGCGGTGCCGGGTGGGTAAGGGGAGCTAGAGCCGGTTCTCTTGTGCGCGTCTGACACTTTTGGCCCGCTAGGTTTCGATAATCCTTGCGATGCGGATGAGTGTCAGAGATCCCATACCAGGAAAGCGATCGGGTGATAGCTCGATGGCTGTCCGAATGGCTTCAAAATCGGCGGGATTATTGTGGACCAGCGGCAGAGCCATGACCAATGCAGTGCAGGCGATCATGGCGTCGAATCGCCAGCGGCTCATTCGGCTTGTGCGGGATTCGACCATGCGGTGGGTGCGCTTGCATGGACTGGGTGGTTCCGGGATTAGTGCCAGAATTTCTGCTGTTGCGAGTGCCACTCCTGTATCGACCGGCCAAACTCGGCCGAGTGTGCGAAGGTATGCTTCCTTTTCGCTTCGCCTGCCAAGGCGGGCGTAGCCTCGGGCTCTCTCCAGGACGGTGATGGCAGACAACTGCATTTCATGCCGCATCAGATAAGTGTCCAGCCACAGGCGAACCTTTGCTTCGCCTGCATTGCGTTCGAGCCAGCTTTCGGCGCTGGTGTCGAAGAGGAAAGGGCCCCTTGCGGGATCCAATTCACTTACCAAGATCTGGTTCCAATTCGATGCCGTCCAGTAGCAAGCGCTCTTCTTCGGTGAAGCCGCTAAAGGCCTTTTGGTAGGCTGCCAAAACTTCTTCTGATCTCCTGGTACGGCTGAGCATTGCTAAACCGTCCTGTAGGGCCTCCGCCACCACCGTGCTGAGGGTGACGTGCCGCTCTATCGCTATTTGCTCAGCTTGTTGCAAAGCTGATGCGGGTAGTGTGAGAGTGGTGCGCTTTTTGGACTGCAGCATGATACGATTCTACATCAATTTGCGTATCGCTCTCGCTATCTTTTTCGGAAGAGGATTTATTGCGGGGTTCGTAGTCGCTGTGGGTGAGGATTGTGGAGGAGGCTTTGGGGCTGCCGGATGAGGGGCTTGGGTGGCGTAAGGATGCTGAGGCGGCGACGGAGGGGTTGTGCCAGCTTGGGGGAGAGGTGCAGGGCGGGGAAGGGGTGGTAGCCGTCGTCTAATCGGTTCTGAAATATGTGCAGCCAAGGCAAGGAGGCAGTAAGATTTGGCTATGAGCACTGCTCGGTTTGTGCATTGGCGCGATGGTGATTTTTGGCTCGGATACTTTGAAGAGTTTCCAGACTATGTGACCCAGGGGCAGTCCTTTGAAGAGCTACAGGATCATCTTCGAGACCTGTATTGCGATTTAACCAGCGGAGAAATTGCGGGGATCCGTCGCGTTGCTGAGCTCACAATTGGATGAAGCGCGAAGTTTTGTATGAGGGTTGATTCGTAAGGTTGGCTTGAGCTTGTGCCTATCTTTTTCGAAACAGGACGTATTGGAGGGGTTCGTAGTCGCTGTCGGTGAGGATCAGGAGATAGCCGTTTTGGATTGCTTCGAGGCGGGCCCAGAACTTTTTGGTTTTGCCGTCGACGCGGTTGGTGGCGTGGAGCTCCCAGTCGGAGACGGTGAAGCGACCCTGGTAGTCGAGGCCTGAGAACTTTGTACCTGAATTGGTGGTGCTCGCGTTGCGGTGGATGCTGCGGTAGGTGCCGTCGGGGTTGAAGGTGAACTCGTCTGTCGAAGAAGAGGCGCTCATGCCGGCGTAGTTGCCAGTGTAGGCGTTGTAATACTCGACACCACCGCCGGAGTTGCGTACCCATGTTCCTGTTAGATCCTGGGCGGCGAGGCCGAAGCGGTTCATGGTGAGGGTGCGATCGAGGTCGTTGGGGTGGGGGAAGAGCTGCTTGTGGGTGGCTTCGTTGGGGCTGATGGCGAGGACGACTCGGGCTCCGCCAGCGAAGATGACTTTCATCGCGATGAAGCAGGGCTTGCCCGATTGGGGATCGACGCCTGCGGCATCCATGAAGTAGATGGGCGGGTAGCTGACGCTGACAAATTTGCGCGGGGCTGAGGCGCGGAAGCTGCGGGCGACGATTTGGGCCCAATAGTATTCGGGGACATCGACGGTGTTGGGGCGGGCTTTTTCGAGGGCGTCGTTGACGTAGTAGAGGCGGAGCTCGGTTGAGGCTTTGTTGACCTGAACGTAATCTGGACGGACCTGGGCAACCCAGCCGTCGTCGAAGTTGGTGCGGGGACGGGACATGGTCATTAGGCCTGAAGGGATTGTGGCTGGCGGGGCTTCGTCGATTTGGACTGAGTTGGAGAAGGCGGCTATGTCGTCGGCGAAGCGCATGTCGTTGAAGTAAGTGACGATGGCGTAAGTGAGGTTCTGGCGGGAGTGAGTAGTGACGAGGATGAGGAAGTTTTGCGATTTGAGCGAGGCTGTGCCGGCGGAGGCGGTGACCTGCCAGCCGTATTTAGTTGAAGTGCTGGTTTTTGAGGGCTGGAGGGTGCCGTGTTTGGCGGCATGGTTCTTCCAGTCGGCTGCGGCGTCCGAGTCATGGTTGCCGCTGGAGGGACGGGGACGGAAAAGGTACATCATGCAGTATTGCGCGCCGTTGTCCTGCTTGAGGACGACGGATTCTGCGGTTCGTTCGGTTTTGTAGCCTTTGGGCGGAGTGAAGGTGAAGGGGTCGAAGCGATCCCAAGCGAGGGCATGGAGGGCGAAGAGAATCAGCAGGGAGAATCGTTGCATGACGGCCTTGGGGGTAGCTTAGCAGGCTTGTGTTTCGGGAATCTGATAGAAATGAAGGCTGGTGTTTTACTTCAAGTTTGTTTTTCTAGTTGCGATAGTGGGCTCTTTGGCTCTGGCGGATGAGTTTGAGAGCAGGATTGCGCCTGTGCTGCGGCGGCAGTGCGGGCAGTGCCATGGGGCGAAGACGCAGATGGCGGGGCTGGATTTGAGTGTGTTTCGGGATGGCCGGGCGGCGGCGGAGAAGCCGGAGCTTTGGCGTAAGGTGCGAGAGCGAGTTGTGTCGCGGACGATGCCTCCACCGCCGATGCCGGGCTTGAATGAGAGTGAGCTGCAGGAATTGACGAGATGGGTGGACGGGATTGCTCCGGCTATTGCCGCGGGGCCGGGCCGGGTAACTGCGCGGCGGCTGAACCGGACGGAATATAACAACACGATTCGTGACTTAGTCGGAGTTAGTGTGCGGCCAGCGGACAGTTTTCCGGTAGATAACCAGGGTTATGGTTTTGACAATATCGGGGATGTGCTGACGCTGTCGCCGATGTTGATGGAGAAGTATATGGCGGCGGCGCGGTCTGTATCGCGGATTGCCGTCTATGGGGAGGCTTACGAGAAGAAGCCGGGGATCATTGGAAAATTCATGATCAAGACGGTGCAGGATGACGGGCATGTGAGCGGGAATGTGTTGCCGTTTTCGATTCGCGGGTCGCTCGAGGCGGTGTATCGTGCGCCGGTGGAGGCGGATTATGTGTTTCAGTTCCGGATGCTGAATCGGCGCGGGAAGGCACCGGGTGTGGGTAGGAGTGACTTAACGGAGGCTGAGCGAGTGGCGCAGATGGAGGCTTCTCGGAAGGCGGCGCCGCCGATTGATTTTCAGATCGATGTGGATGGGCGGATGGTGAAGAAGGAGACGGTGGTGGGGGAGGAAGCGTATGACTATACGCGCGGGCCGACGGTGGCCAGAGTGCATCTGACGGCTGGGGAGCATAGGGTGCATGTTTATCTGCCGGATCACGCCAATCTTGAGAATCCGCGGGAGAATCTGAACCGGGATGGGCGGCGGAGGCTGGGTGCAGAGTTTATGGAGGTGCTGGGGCCTTATAACCCGGTGGTGGGTAAGCCGCCGAGTTACTCGAAGGTGTTTGTTTGTGAGGGGAAGGATGAGGGGTGTGCGCGGCAGATTGTGGAGTCTTTGGCGCGGCGAGGATTTCGACGGCCAGCGACTGAGGCCGAGATTACGCGGCTGATGAAGCTGGTAGCGATGGTGCAGAAGCAGGGGGATTCGTTTGAGGAGGGGATCCGGGTGGCGTTGCAGGCGGTGCTGGTGTCGCCGGCGTTTTTGTTCCGGATCGAACGTGATGCGCTGCCTGCGGGTAAGAGTTATCGCATTGATGATTACGAACTGGCGTCGCGGTTGTCGTACTTTTTGTGGGGCAGCATGCCGGATGAGGAGTTGTTTGCGCAGGCGGCGGGGAAGAGATTGAGTGACCGCAAGGTGCTTGAGGCGCAGGTGCGCCGGATGCTGCGGGACCAGAAGGCATCGAATCTGGTGGATAGCTTTGCAGTGCAGTGGCTGGATCTGCGGGCGCTGGACCGGAAGAAGCCGGATGCGGCTAAGTTTCCTCTTGTTGATGATGAGTTGCTGGCGGCGATGCGGAAAGAGACGCTGCTGTTTACGGGTGAGATCTTTCGCGAGGACCGGAGCTTGCTCGATTTCATTGACGGGCAGTATACGTATCTGAATGGGCCGCTGGCTCGGTATTACGGGATTGCGGGAGTGGATGGGTTTGGGTTTCGGCGTGTGTCATTGAAGGGGACCGAGCGGGGTGGGTTGATGACTCATGCTTCGGTGTTGGCGCTGACATCTTATGCGACGCGGACTTCACCGGTGATTCGGGGTAAGTGGGTGCTGCAGACGTTGCTGGGGGCGGCGCCTCCGCCACCGCCAGCGGATGTGCCTGCGCTCGAGGAGAAGAATCTGGGTAGTGACGCTTCGGTGCGGGTGCGACTTGAGCAGCATCGGGCGAATCCGGCTTGTGCGGCTTGTCATCAATCGATGGACCCGATTGGGTTTGCGCTTGAGAACTTTGATGCGGCTGGGGGATGGAGAACGCATGAGGGCAAGTTTGCCGTGGATAGTTCTGGAGTGTTGCCGGATGGGCAGAGCTTTGCGGGGGTGAGCGGGCTGAAGAAGATTCTGCGTTCGCAGTCGGCGCAGTTTACGCGGGTTCTGACAGAGCAGATGTTGATTTTTGCGCTAGGCAGAGGGATGGAATCGTATGACCGGGGGCAGGTGGATCTGATCAATTCGCGGTTGATGGCAGAGGGGAACAAGCTGTCGTCACTGGTTCTGGCTATTGTGGAAAGTGACGCGTTTCAGATGAGGATGAATGGGCATGATTCGAAATAAGCAGGTATCGCGGCGCAGTCTCTTGCGTGGGGCAGGTGCGGCAATGGCGTTGCCGTTTCTCGATGCGATGGTGCCGGCGTTTGCCAGCACGATTGCGTCGCCGACGCGGATGGGCTTTCTGTATGTGCCGAATGGAATCGTGATGGATGAGTGGACGCCTCGGGGACAGAGTGGAGTGGGGGAGTGGGCGATTCCGGCAGAGCTGCCGAGGATTACTCGCGCGATTGCTCCTTATCGTAAGGAGTTGCTTATTTTGTCGGGGCTGGATTGTAATGGCGGGAATGCGCTGGGGGATGGGCCTGGGGATCATGGCCGTGCGGGGGCGGCTTATCTTACGGCGACGCATCCGAGGAAGAGTGCGGGGAAGGATGTGCTGGCGGGGACGTCTGTGGATCAGGTGGCGGCACAGAAGATGCAGGGTGTGACGCGGTTTGCATCGATGGAGCTGGGCTGTGAGGAAGGTGTGCAGGGAGGGAATTGCGATAACGGGTATAGCTGCACGTATAGCAATACGCTGGCCTGGAAATCGCCGACTACGCCGCTGCCGCCGGAGGTGCGCCCGAGGGCTGTGTTTGAGCGGTTGTTTGGGAGTGTTGAGCTGGGCGTGGATCCGGCGCGGAGACGCCGTCAGGAGATGTATGAGAAGAGCATTCTTGATGGAGTGATGGAGGACGCGGCCCGGCTGAAGGGTACGCTTGGCGGGGCGGACAGGAACAAGATGGATGAGTATCTGAGCGCGGTGAGAGAGATTGAGACTCGCATACAGAGTGTGGAGCGCGGGGTGGGTGTGGTGAAGTATCCGGTGCCGGCGGAGAGTGTACCGAGTGATTTTGGTGAGCATTCGCGGCTGATGCTGGATTTGATGGTGCTTGCCTTTCAGACAGATCTGACGCGCGTGTCGACGCTGCTGTTCAGCATTGAGCAGAGCCCGCGGGCTTATGGTGCGGAGATCGGGATTCCGGAGGGACACCATGGACTGACACACCATAGCGGAGACAAAGAGAAGATCGAAAAGGTGACGCGCATCAACTGCTTTCATATGGAGGCGCTGGTTTATGTGCTGGAGAAGATGCGGTCGATTCGCGAGGGGGACGGGACGCTGCTGGACCATTCGATGATTGCTTATGGAAGCGGTATTTCGGACGGGAATTTACATGATCATTCGAACCTGCCGCTGATTCTGGCTGGTGGTGCGAATGGGCGGCTGAAGGGTGGGCGGCATATACGTTATGCGAAGGGGACGCCGATGGCGGATCTGTTTGTGGCGATGCTGGACCGCATGGGTGTAGAGGGGGAGAGGTTTGGTGATAGCAGGGGCAAGCTGGAGCGGCTGAGCCTGTGAGGGAGTTAATCTGAAGTTGTCATGTCGAAAACGATTCTGAGCGAGGGGACCGGGGCAGGGCCAGGCCGGAAGGCGGCGAAGCCGATTGACCGGGCGATGGCAGAAGTGATGGCGTTGCCTGCCAAGAGACAGGATGCGGTTGCGGAGGCGATTCTTGCGAGTTTGCGTGCGGAGGCGGACCCGTCGGCGCGGCGGTTTCAAGCATTGGTTGAGGCAAAGTATACGCGGGGGTTGAGTGCGGCTGAGAGGTCGGAGTTGGAGCAGCTTGAGGCAGGGTTTCATGCGAAGGATGAAGAGTTTTATCGCCCGATTCTGCAACGGGTGAAGTCGCATAAAACGACCACTGCGAAGCGGCGTAGCGCCTAAGCGGAATGAATGCTGAGGGGCCACATTTTGTCCGGCGGTTAAGCGCACCCAAGAGCCGGAAGCAGGATTATCGAGTTTTCCGGGAGCCGGTGCGCGAGGATTTTCGCCAGACTTGTGCTTATTGTCTTTTGGCTGAGGTGTGGGCTGCGGGGCCTGAGAATTTTGAGCTGGATCACTTTCGGCCAAAGGCTTTGTTTCCTCAATTGATGATGAGTTATTACAACCTTTATTGGGCCTGCCATGTGTGTAATCAGATGAAGCGGGATGTGTGGCCGGGCAGGGAGGCGCGGGAGAAGGGGATCGGGTTTGTGGATCTTTGTGCGTCGTCTTTTGCTGAGCATTTTGTTGCGCAGAAGAATGGGAAGTGGCGGGGGAAGACACTGGCGGCGCGGTACACGATTGATGCTTTGAGGCTGAACCGGCCGCATCTGGTGGAGTTGCGGTTGTTGCTGCGGGATCTGGAGCTGGCTTAGGGCTGCGTGGGGGCTATATGATGATGGGCGCTATGATGCGCCTTTCTCTTGTCCTATTTTTGATCTGCGGGTTTTGCGTTGGGGAGGATTATTTCCCGAAGCCGGATGCGCAGGGTGGGTGGCGGACGCTGCGGGATGCGGCGAAGATTCGCAAGGAGACGGGGCTGGATGTGGCGAAGCTGGATGAGGCTTTTGCTTATGTCGAGAAGACGAGCCAGCATGGCGGGTTGCTTGTTGTAAGGCATGGGCGGCTGGTTTATGAGAAGTATTTCGGGCGGGGGAACCGTGAGGCGTTGCCGGAGTTGGCTTCTTGCGGGAAGGCGTTTACCAGTGTTGCCGTAGGGATGATGATGCAGGACAAGCCGGAGCTGTTTGCGGCTGGGCTGGACGAGAAGGTTTATACGCCGAAGTTTTTGCCGAAGGAGATTTTCCCTTTGGATGATGCGCGGAAGGCCTCGATCACGTTGGGGCAGGTGTTGTCGATGTCGGCTGGATTGAAGGGGATGAATCCTGTTTACGTGAAGGGGGAGAAGCAGGAGTGGAAAGAGCCTACGATTGATAACGGGCCGTGGTCTACGACGGATGAGTTTGCGCTGAAGCAGCCGCTGTGGTGTGCGCCGGGGGATTGTTATTCGTATTCGACGGCTTCGAGCCATATTGCGGCGATTGTGGTGAGGCGGACGATGGGGATGGAGATGGAGGATTACATGCGGAAGCGGCTAACGGGTCCGCTGGGTTTTGGGACGTGGGGTTATGCGATGTACCGGCCGAAGTTGAAGAGCGGGATTGACGGGGATGGGCGGATGTTTCATACGCCGGGTGGCGGGAGCATTGCGGTGAGGTCGACGGACATGCTGCGGTTTGGGTATTTGATGTTGAAGGAGGGGCGGTGGGGGAAGACGCAGATTCTGCCGGCTGAGTTTGCGCGGATGTGCGGGCGGAGTGTGAGTTATAACCCGCACTTTACGCACAGCTTCAACTTCAATGTGAATGATGATGGGCA